>JBDRNO010000094.1:0-66163 GCA_043811005.1 Bacteroidota bacterium
ATAAACCGGAATGATCAATGATAAATTATCGTTAATATTTTATCAATAATAATTTTTAAGTACCTAATTAATCTTGAGCAATTGCATAGCACATCTATCATTCCTAATTTTTGGTTGACGCTAATGCGATAGCTATCGGGATTTATCGGGACGGATCGTAAATCAAATCACTGTACTCTAACTGTAGTTGTTTCGTTGATCCAACATCCTACAGTATATGATTGACCATCACTGAAGCCACCATAAAAAAACGCATCCTTATTATTTGGAAAATATTTAGACCAGGTAGCTATTTTTTTGTTGGCATCTTCTATAACTGAACTATCAACATTCTTGGCTTGTATATATTTGTCCACTGCTGCCCAGTAAACTGCACTTTGCTCAAATTCATTTTCACCACATTCCTTTGCAGTTGATGAATACATATCCCCGATCAGAATATAGGGTATGCCCCAACCAGAACGCAATGCGATTGCCTTTTGCGCATAAGTTCTCGCCTGGCTATACTGCTTTAAGTTACTGAAATATAAATTTGCAAGGGTTAAAAAATATTCGGCTTTGGTATTATTCTCTTCTTCTAATTCAATTGCCTGTTTTAAAAATATCGATGCTTTTGAATACTGATTTCTTCCTATTAGCATTTTCCCAATATTATATGCAGATAATGCAGAAGGGTCAAGACTGTGGAGGGTTTCCGACAATTTTACGAAAACAGGATCTTCAGTACATCCCTTATTATCCATCATTCGCGTTGCTCTTTTAAGCCAGTCGGCATTACCTGAATTTTCATCGAATCTTGTGGAATAGAGTTTTACCAGGTCTTCACAACTTGCAATAGGAGCAAAAAGTATTTCGACATTTTCTTTTGCTGTTTGATAATATTTTTTCTTATTTTCATCGGTAATGGAAAAGAGATTATAATCAATGATCCCGCTTACCTTATCAAATATCCCGATAATATCTTCTTTTGTCAATTTTTCCTGTTCAAGTAAAATTGCACTTAATTGAAAATATGCTGTCACGGTACCGGCTTGTGATTCTTTATCCTCCAATTCAACGGATCTTTTTAATACTTCAAAAGCTTCACCCGGCTTATCTTTTCGATACTGAAGCATATCAACCCCTTTTTTTCCAAGGACAAATCCCTCCTGACCGAAATACTTGATCCTTTGGTCATATATCATCATTAACCTGTCTATCAACCTTTCTTTTCTATCAGCATCTTTTTCTTTATTTATCATGTAATTCATCAATACTACTCCATTAGCGTACATCTTTTTGCTCGATTTCGGGCAATTGGCAATTAACCAATTCCATGGAGTAATTGCATCCTGGTAATTCTTCTGCTTATAGAATTCGATATACAATGAAAGATTTTGCACGCATTTAACACTGTCTTCAGGAGTAGCTCCATATTTCCCGTTTTGAGCCAAAACCACAGAATTTATAATTGAAGCAAGAGTTATTATTATGATTGCTTTTTCCATTTTATTTATATTTTTTTAATCAAATTTCCGCCTTATAAACCATTTATCATTAAAAGCAAGACCAATACACACTTTTACAAACTCTTCCTTTATTAAATTCATATCAGTAGTTCCTCGTTGTCCAAGTTCAACAGATATATTCATAGTTGTATTTGAACGTTTTAACGGTAATCCTACACCAAAACCTATGCCATACTCTTTCAAATGGATTCCATTTAATAATAAATAAGTTTCCTCATAATGCAAACCAACGCGATATTGAGCAATTTTCCAAAATTTATTTACTGAAGCCTGGTCGGGTATGTATTGAACACCAAGTGCAATTCGCATATTCTTAGTTAAGGAATCATTTGCCCCGAAAAAGGAAAAATCCGACCAATCCTGTTGAAAATAATCAACCCCGAAGAGCCATCTTTCGCCTTTCTTTATTGCTATTCCAATGCCAAAGCTCCCCGGAAGTGTAACTTCTCCAGAGACAACAGAGGAATCTACTGTATCTTTTACAATACCATTATAGTATGTTTCAGAGAAAATATCTTTATCGGCATTTAATTTTGTCAAAAAGTCAAACCTCACGCCAGTTGTTATTGTTAACCTATCTTTTAATTCTTTATTAAACAAAGTATCTATGGTAAAACTGTACTGGATGCCGTAATTAAAATAAAAATCTCCGATTTTTGTTGATTCATCAATGAAAAAATCAAAAATATTTGATGTATCAAAAGTTGCAATTCTCATGTTTTCTATCGGTCCAAAGAGATAAGATGCATTGAACCCAAATGAAAAATTTTTCAGCTTAAAAGCATTTCCAATATAGAACTGATTAAGCCCGCCCGAACCTTGATATAGATAATTAACCTTACCTGTCTCAACAGGTTTACCAATCTCATTAATGGCTTCATGTCCTGAATCTGACACTTTATAACCAATAGTACTGTATGGACGTAATCCAAAGCTACAACCCCACCACTTGGTAACGGGAAACCCAAAAGCCAAATATGCAAGTGATGTATTGTTTATATTCTGGGCAGTATCATTGGAACTTATTTTTACGATATTGCTTGATACTCCTGTTGCAAAAACAAAAGATTGTAATTCAAACGATGCATAAGATGCGGGATTTGACAAATTAATGTGATATGGGCTATTGAGTCCATAAGCAATCCCTCCCATAGCCATGTTTTGTGCAAATCCGCAGGACTGTAAATCGCCAATTCCATAGCGGGAGTATGGGGAGTATGTATTAATTTGGGATATTACTATTAAAGGGAAGAATAAAATAAATTGGAAATTTAAAATTATAAATTTAAAATTAATAATTGATATTTTTCTGTTTTCTTTCACTAACTAAAATTATAATCTAGTATTACATTCAAACCCTTAAGAACCAAATAAGGGTCTGCAAAGATGTTATTTTTTTTTTGAATGAATGAGGGCATCAAGTTCTTTTTCAAGGAAATCGAGGTCTCCACCGGTCATTATTATTCTCAAACCGGGAAAATCCTTTTTGTAAGAAGCAATAATCCCTTTCACTTCGGCTAAAGCCCCATTCAATACTCCGGATAAGATAGAATCGGTAGTATTCTCACCCACAACCCTGCTATCCCTCAAAGGCTTATCAATATCCAATAACGGAAGATTTGTTGTAAAATTATTCAGCGCTTTAAAACGCATATTGATACCGGGAGAAATGCTTCCTCCCAAATATTGATTTTTTGAATTAATGAAATCATAAGTTATGCAAGTTCCGGCATCTATAACCAAAACATTTTTACCCCGAAATTGATGATTAGCGCCTGCAACAGCGGCAATGCGGTCATAACCGAGTGTTTCAGGAGTTTTATACAGATTCCCGATTGGTAAAGGAGTACCTGGTTTAAGCTCTATGAAATTAATAGATCCCGGAAGAATATCAGCAAAATTTACCGGATCCTTTGCAACAGACGATAATATTACCGATTTGACATTAGAAAGGAATTTCTTAACCTTGTCAATATCAATTTCATCATAAACATCTACGTTGATAAGTCTGTCATTCTCAAAAACAGCGAGTTTTGACCTTGTATTGCCGATGTCAATTACTAAGTTCATTCGTAATTTCAAAGTTAAGTCTTGACCAATTTTGGCAAAATATTAAATTTGTTTTCTCGCAAAGCTCGCAAAGCACGCTATAATTAATAAAAACAAATCTTTGTCCTCCAGCTGGCGGAAGCTTTGCGGGAGATATAATTAGTTTGAATATATTAATTCCTTTTTGGTTTTGCTTGCCCCGTTGCATAACGGGGGCTTGTCCAAGTTATGCAATTAAGCATTTTATTTTACAAAATTACAAAATAGTTGACTAATTTTGCACTCCGATTTTAAGTTTACATTTTATTGGTGCGGTAGCTCAGTCGGTAGAGCACAGGACTGAAAATCCTGGTGTCGGCAGTTCGATTCTGCCCCGCACCACAATATTCTTTAATAAATTAACAATATTTATACCTGGTAATCATTTTCCCCTGTAAAAATCACCGCCACCCTTAAACCGTGTGTATTAGGTCAGAAGCTCCGAATCGGGGCTTTTTTTATTTCAACGGCTATAACAGATAAAAAATATATTTTTGTATTATGAAACAAAATAAAAAAATTGTTCTGCTGATTATGGACGGATGGGGGTGCGGTGATAAGACCAGATCTGACGCTATAGCAAATGCCAATACCCCCTTTTTTGACAGCTTAATTAAAAAATATCCAAACACCCGGCTCTTTGCTCATGGTGAATATGTGGGCTTGCCACATGGACAAATGGGCAACTCGGAGGTAGGTCATTTAAACATCGGTGGGGGAAGAATAGTTTACCAGGATCTGGTAAAAATAAACAAAGCTATAGAAGATAAAAGCATTGATTCCAACCCGGTTTTGATAAAGGCATTCAATTATGCAAAAGAAAAAGGGAAGAATGTTCATTTCCTGGGGCTTGTGTCTGATGGCGGTGTGCATTCCTCGCAGGAGCATCTTCACAAACTTTGCACTATGTGTAAGGATAATGGATTAAGCAATGTATATATTCATGCCTTTATGGATGGCAGGGATACCGATCCTAAGAGCGGTTTGGGCTTCATCTCCAGATTAGAAGACCACCTCTCCCCCGGCCCCTCTCCGAACATCCCCCTTGCACCCTTCAAAGAAGGGGGACTGGAGAGGGGAGACCCGGCGCGCAGGCACTCCCTTCTACCAACTGGCAGAGAGGGCAAGGGAGGGATGATCGCTTCTATAATTGGCAGGTACTATGCTATGGATAGAGATAAAAGATGGGAAAGAATAAAAGTGGCTTACAACATGCTGGTTAAAGGTGTTGGAGAAAAAACCACAGATGTTTTAATTGCCATTAAAAAATCATACGATACGGGAATTACCGATGAGTTTATAAAACCAATAGTGAGAGTAGACGAATATAATAATCCGGTTGGAAGAATTGAGGAAGGCGATGTGGTCATTTGCTTCAACTTTCGCAACGACAGGTGCAGGGAGATAACGCAAGTATTAACCCAAATGGATTTCCCAGAGAACAAAATGCAAAAAATGAACTTGCATTACAATACCATGACCAATTATGACATTACTTTTAAAGGTATTAACGTTGTTTTTGAGAAGGAAGATGTTAAGATGACCATAGGGGAAGTACTGTCTAAAGCCGGTAAAAAACAGATAAGAATTGCCGAAACCGAAAAGTATGCTCATGTTACTTTTTTCTTTTCAGGTGGCAGGGAAGAACCTTTTAAAGGAGAAAAGCGGATACTTATCCCATCACCAAAAGTCGCAACTTATGATCTGAAACCCGAAATGAGCGCTTATAAAGTAACTGATGCCATCACAAAAGAGCTGAAAGAAGCAGAAACCGATTTTATCTGCCTGAACTTTGCCAACACTGACATGGTTGGGCATACGGGCTTTTATGAAGCAGTTGTAAAAGCGGTTGAAACAGTTGATACCTGTATAAAAAAGGTAGTGGAAGAAGGCCTTCAGAATGGTTATTCATTTATTATTATTGCCGATCACGGCAATGCAGATTATATGATCAATGATGACGGCTCTGAGAATACAGCGCATAGTAACAATCCCGTTCCATGTATCTTGATTGATGAAGATTATAAAGATATTAAAGAGGGTATACTGGCTGATGTAGCTCCCACAATCCTGACATTGATGGGAATGGAGGTTCCCGGGGAGATGACTGGGGAGGTTTTGATTAGTTAGCTGTTCACTATTAAATATACAGTTACTAAAATAATCATTCACTCAGGATGCGATAGAGGTCAATGTTCAGATAGTAATGATGACCGTTGATGGTCTTTTTTTCCAGCACACCTATCTCACATAGCCGGTTTAAATAGTTCCTTGCAGTATTTTCAGCATATATTTTGGCCTCAGTAAAATGCTTTACCCTGGTAAATGGCTGGGTAAATAAAAATCGGATCATCAATTCAGGTCTTTTAATATCAGTTTGCATCTCTATTGCTTTCTGAACATCCTCTTTTGCAGTTAATATTTCATTTATCTTGTTAAACGTAATATTAGAAGTTATCTCAACAGCCCTTAGCATAAATAATATCCATGTTTTCCAATCACCCCTTTGTATTATTCCCTGAAGCCCGTAATAATAATCTTCTTTATTTTCAATAATATATTTGCTTAAAAAAAGAATTGGATAATCAAGTAAACCTTTATGGGTTAAGTAGTGAATGTTAAATATCCTTCCAGTTCTACCGTTACCATCTCTAAATGGATGTATTGCCTCAAACTGAAAATGCCCGATAACCATTTTGAGCAATGTGTCTGTCTTGTATTTTTCATTATCATTCAAATAATCCAATAGATTGGTCAATTTATTTTCCAATATGCCCTCACCTCTTGGTGGGGTGTATATTGCTTTCCCTGATTCAAGACCACTTCCTCCCCGTTTTATAAAAATCCTCGCATAAGGCGGTCTTATTCCATCACTGGTATGTTTTATTTCCTGACAAATGCTGATCAAATATTCAATGTCAAATTCCTCTCTGTTTTTTAAATATTCATACCCTTTCCAAAGCGCTTCCCTGTAATATAAAACTTCTTTTGCCGGTCCTTGCTGTTCTTTAATATTTTTCTGACTAAATGCCTGATATAATTCATCATCTGTTGTAAAAATATTTTCTACCTCACTTGATGCTTTAGCTTCCTGTAAACTAATTGTATTGATAAGCATTCCCTGGTTGGGAATGGCAACGCTTCTGCCATGTAATCTCGCCAGAGCAGCCTTTGCTTCTCCCAATTGCTCCGTTACTTCAACTGTTTTGTATAATGATTCATCAATTGGCAGTGGAGGTAATTCATTCCAGGGAACAGCCCTGTTTGAATTTACAGGATATGGATTATGTATCTTACCAGACATTAATTTTGTTTAACTTTTGATGTTTGCTGTCTTTTTGGCTTCAAAATTATTAAAAAAAACACAACAAACATTAAAAAAATAGATAAATTAATGTCTGCTAAACATTTGACATTAATATGTGTCATTTTTTGACAGATTTCTGTATTAATGTCAAAAATTCCTGTATTTTGATTGATGAAAATTATGATCGAGATTTCCTAAATCCTGGAGATTTAGGAAATCTGAACTAATTACTATCTAACTAAAGTTACCCTCCCAATAAAATTGTGGGGCTGGTCTAAATAGTCTTTTATCTTTATTATGTAAACGTACACTTCCTGTTGTGCAACATCTTTTCCTCCATTACCTTTGCCATCCCAACCCTGATGTTTGTCAGATGTTTCGAAGATCTCATCTCCCCAGCGGTTGTAAATAAACATCTCATATTCTTTTATCCCTTTACCTACACCATTAAATATATCATTTAAACCATCCCCGTTAGGAGAAAACGCATTGGGAATCTCAAACAAGAATTCACAATCGATCTCAACTATAACATCATCAGAAGCTCTGCGGGGACCACAAGTATCAGTAACAATCACTGTATAAACTGTTGTTTCAACAGGTTTTACAATAACATCTCTGAGGGTAATACCATTACTTATCCATGAATATGATAAAGGGCCATATCCTCCTGTTGCTTCTGCCGTAAGAACTACATACTCATTGCAAACAGTTACATCTTCCATAGCGGTAACCTCCAAAGGTTCTACATCAGTTATAACAGCAGAAACACTGCTGTCAGGGCACAACTCATAATCGCCACTCTGTTGAATAGTAATGATAACCGTCTCATCACCCTCAAGGATAGAATCAAATTCGGGAGAAATAACCAATTCTGCAGATGACTCTCCATCGGGAATAATTATACTATCGGAAATTGTTAAATAATCAACTCCGTTAATAGCGGTCCCTCCAATTATATAATCAATAGTAAGATCACCTGTTACTTCAGCACGATAAAAAGTAAATACTGCATCTTTACATTCCTCAACAGCTTTTGAATCTCCTGCCATGCCAATTCCATTAACAGTGATTGTTACGGAATCTGTAACAACATATCCGCATGTATCAGCAACTGTTATAATGTAGGTTGTAGTAGAAAAAGGGGATATGTAAAGCGATTGTTGATTGCTTATAGTACCGTTTCCATCGTCCCACGTGTATGATAAAGTGCCTGAACCAGCAAGAGCAATTGCCGATAGCATTGCGCTGCCAATTATACAAATGGTAGTATCGTCATTAACTGTTAATGTTAATGGATCAACATTTATGATAACGATAGTACCTGAATTAGGCAGAGTAGGACACACAACATCTGTCTCTAATGTAATGATAATAGTTTCATCAGTTTCAGGAATCCCGTCAAGAATGGGGGAAATAACCAGGTTTACCGAAGACTGGCCGGCTGGGATCACGACACTATCAGGTATGTTTGTGTAGTCACTGCCATTTGTTGCAGTTCCGCTAATTGTATAATAAACAGTTAAGGGTAAAACTGTTGACCCTAAACGGGAAATAGTGAATACTGCATCACTGCAACCTTCTACTACCATATTATTTGAAAAAATCATAGATGGAGGCGGGTCTATAACTGTAACCGTTACCTGGTCGGTAACAATAGAGGTTTCACAGGCATCGGTTACAGTAACAGTATAAGTTGTAGTTGATGATGGACTAACTGAGACGATACTGCTGTTCCCGGCACCATTATCCCAGGTATAAGTTAAAGGAGCTACCCCTCCTGTAGCATTGGCGTATAATATAGCAGATTCTCCAGGGCAAAAAATCGTATCGGGATCTGTGCTCGCTGTAACAGATAGAGAATTTGTGTTAATGATCGTAACAGTAACCGAAGATTCAACGTCATCTATGCAGGTATTGTTTGTGAGGTTGGCAGGAATTGTAATGATAATGGTCTCAATTCCTTCCGGAATACCATCAAGAAATGCTGAAACCAGTAAGTCAACTGACGATTGACCGATAGGAATGACAATACTGTCAACAACATAATCATAATCCACTCCATTGGTTGCCGTACCTGTAATAACAAAATAGATGGTCAATGGATCATCAGTAGAACCCGGTCTGGAAAAAGTGAAAATAAGTGGATCACACCCCTCGGTTACAGTTGCCGTTGGCGCTCCTATTTCTCCCACCTGTACCTGTATGCCCACTGCACCGAAGCTGGCTGCCTCCAGGAATACACCTGAGTCCCAAACGCCATCACTCACATCGGCAACAGCAAACTTTATATGATATGTTTCACACGGAGTTAACGCTTTTTGAGCAGTAAGGACGGTTGTAAATCCATCATATTGAACCGACTGCCCATTCAATGTCTCATTATCTACAAAATAAGTGGAATTATTCAGCCCGGGATCCCCCTGTCCACCACATCCAAGAGAATCACCTTGTAAACCTATTGTCCCGTTATTAACAGTATTAATAGCAACATAGGTAGATGTGCTTGGAACAAGGGCAATATTCTCAACTCCGGTAATCCCGGGTCCGCTGATTAAAAAAGCAAATACGTCATTGTAGTCAGAACAAACGTATTCATTATATTCCTCTGATGCAAAAACATATCTGAAGCTGATTGCATCTGTAACCGTTTCAAAATCAAACTCCAATACTGCCGCATTAAAAGTTGAGTAGGGTGATACAATATTATATAAATCCGGATCTCCGGGAGTGCCATTATCAAAACCATCATTACCTGAATCGTTTGGTCCCGGAGCGTCAAAAATACTTCCTGTACATAAAATAACACCGGCATCAATACCGATATTAGAAGCTATACCATTAAAATAACCTATCATATTCGCATTTGAATCAATTGGAATTCCTGATGATCCGTTAAATATGACGTTACTTACAGTTACACCCGCATCTAATAAAATATTCTCTACAAGAAAAACCGGATCATTATAAGGAGTTGAATTATTAACAACAAGCTGGGCATTGACACTGTTCATGACAAGCATCAAGCCAATTAAAAAGGATATATATATTTGTCTTATTGGAAGAAACATAACTTCAGCAAGCCTGCCTGCGCGAAGCCGGAGCTTCGCTTCGGCATAGGCAGAACAGAACCAAAAAGAATAAAAAATGTTGCATATTACAAATTTACTTATACGAAAACATCTTGTTGAAAGTTTGCAAGATAGCGAATATTTCAAAAAGCATCAAAATACTATTCCAAAAACATAGCTATGCAAATAAATTAATGAAATACGAAGTATTCTCGAGGGATTTTTCGAGCGCATGACTGTGCAGTACGAGTAAATTCCGAGTCAATCAATTATACACTAACACCTTGTTTTTCAATCGCAAATTCTTCCCTGATCTTTTCAACATAATCCAGCTTTTCCCATCCGAAAAGTTCAACCGTGATAATTTCCTTTTTACCGTTATAATATACTTCAACATCTTTAGTTGCGGGTGTTCTGCCCATATGACCGTAAGCGGCTGTTTCGAAAAAAATAGGGTTTTTTAATCCGAATCTTTGGATTATTGCAGCGGGTCGCATATCAAAAATACTTATTATTCTTCCGGCTATTTGGCTATCAGTTAGCTTTACCCTGGCTGTTCCATAAGTGTTAACGCACAAGCCAACCGGCTTTGCCACACCAATGGCATAAGCTACCTGTACCTGCACTTCATCGGCAACACCTGCTGCAACAAGGTTTTTTGCAATATGACGGGCAGCATAAGCGGCTGATCGGTCAACTTTTGAAGCATCTTTACCTGAAAAAGCGCCACCGCCATGAGCGCCTTTACCTCCGTAAGTATCAACAATGATCTTTCTTCCTGTTAATCCGGTATCCCCGTGAGGACCGCCTATTACGAACTTGCCGGTTGGATTTACATGATAAATAATATCATCACCGAATAGTTTCTGTATATGGCCAGGTAATTGCTGTTTAACCCTGGGAATGAGGATCTCAATTACATCTGACTTGATTTTTGCCAGCATTTTCTCATCTTCGTCAAATTCATCGTGCTGTGTGGAAACAACGATAGTGTGTACTTTCTCAGGTTGGTTGCTATCATTATATTCAATGGTTACCTGGGATTTTGAATCAGGGCGGAGGTAGGTCATCTTGTCATTTTCCCTTCTTATTACTGCTAATTCCATTAACAGCAGATGGGCAAGCTCCAGGGCAAGAGGCATATAATTGTCGGTTTCTTTGATTGCGTAACCAAACATCATGCCCTGGTCACCTGCTCCCTGTTCATGATGCAAGCCCTTGCCTTCTTCCACACCCTGGCTTATATTAGGCGATTGTCCATGTATAGAGGAGATCACGCCACACGAATCTGCATCAAACATGTATGCTGATTTCGTGTATCCGATCTTTCTGATCACTTCTCTGGCAACTGCCTGAACATCAATATATGCCTTGGTCTTAACTTCACCGCATAAAACAGCCAAGCCGGTTGTAACAAGTATTTCACATGCAACTTTTGAATTAGGGTCGTGTTTTAAAAATTCATCTAATAAAGCATCGGATATCTGGTCTGCTAACTTATCAGGGTGACCTTCAGAGACTGATTCGGAGGTAAATAAGTATGCCATGATTTTAAGTTTTTTTATGTTCTATATTATTTGATTTCCAAATGTAAATTTGTTCTGAAAACGAGGTGCTAAAATAATCAAATGTACCGGAAATAAAAAGGTGGTTAAAAAATATTTTATTTTGTCAATTTCCTAAAAACCTCCTCCAGCCGTTGTTCTTCTTTTTGCATTGTCAAGACCAGCAGGTTCCTGCTATTAGCCAACTGTGAAATTTCATAACGTATATCCTTATCAGGGTGCGCAGATATTTTCCATGTATTGCCATCAATATTTTTTACGTCTGTCACTTTATCAATATTCATTAATTCCTCTCTTGTAATGCTACCGCTGAACTCAACTGTGATCACCTGTTTTTTCCCGGTCTGTTCCTGCAGGTGGCTGACTGTATCATCTGCAACTATCCTTCCTTTATGTATAATGATCGCCCTGTCACAAACCGCTTCTACTTCCTGCATGATATGCGTTGAAAGCATTACGGTTCTCTCTTTCCCTATTTCTTTGATGAGATCCCTGATCTCTGATAACTGTATTGGGTCTAATCCGGACGTGGGCTCATCTAATATCAGTACCTTGGGCTCGTGGATAAGTGCCTGTGCCAAGCCAACCCTTTGCCTGTATCCTTTGGACAATGCACCTATTTTTTTCTTTTGCTCGATTTGCAATCCGGTAGTTTCAATCATACCGGCAACACGTGATTTTATCTTTTTTATTTTATACAAACCGGCAACGAACGCAAGGTATTCCTTGACGTACATATCATGGTAAAGTGGATTGTTCTCTGGAAGATAGCCAACATATTTCTTTACTTCAAGGGATTGCTCAACCACATCAAACCCGCAAACCGACACTTCACCCATTGTTTGTGAAATAAAGCAGGTGATGATCTTCATCATGGTTGTTTTCCCTGCTCCATTCGGGCCTAAGAAACCTACTACCTCTCCCGGTGAAACCTCAAACGAAACATCATCTAATGCTTTTTGTTTTCCGTAAAGTTTAGTAACATTACTGACTTGTATTGACATATTTTAACTTAATGTAGATGTATCGGAATTTCAATATCGTCTAAAATCTTTTTCGCCACGAATTTCACTAATTTTTTGTATCTCTAATAATAAAAAAGATACTTTAACCAAATAAAAATAATGACAATGGAAGGACATAGCTACGCAAATTTATTAAAAAAGAATTAATCGGAAATTTCAATGCTTATTTTAAAATTTACTTATCTAATATTTACCCGCTCTGTCCTTGTTATTGGTTATTGGTTATTTGTTGAAATAAATGTATCTATGTACCATTTACATAAAAGGTACATAAAATGGAATATATAGCAGGAAAAATTACTTTCAGTTAGAATTAAAAATAACGGAATAATAAATGTAGGTAACAAATGTTTAAACTTTTAACTCTAAACTTTGAACTTTTACAAATTATTTGTCGTAATTAGTGAAAATTAGTGTAATTAGTGGCTAAACATTGAAATTCCGATACGTCAAGTTAATACCAATTTAATGCAAAGTTTGTAATAAATTAGCACTATTTTAAGAACAGAACTTCGTAATTTTGATAAAAAGTTGGAATTAATCAAAATATTGAATTTCCGATACTGTTAATTATGCAGGGAATTGTAACAAAATCAACAGGAAGCTGGTGTACAGTCAGGCAAGAGAATGATATTAAGACCAATTGTATAGTTAAGGGAATTTTGCGGATCAGTGGGATAAAATCAACCAATCCCGTTGCTGTTGGAGACAACGTTGTGTTTGATATTTTAAATGACGGAACAGGTCTTATCTCTGAAATTCTAGAGAGGAAAAACTACATTATCCGTAAAGCGACCAAGCTATCTAAAAGGTCACATATCATCGCTGCAAATATTGACCGGGCATTCTTAATGATTACTTTGGTACAACCTCCTACCACAACATTATTTATTGACCGCTTCCTCGTAACCGCAGAAGCATATCATATTCCGGTTGATATTATTATTAATAAGATTGAAATATATACCGGAGATATATTATCTGAAATGAAAAAATTAACAAGCATATACGAACAGATTGGATTTAAATGCCACAAAATTTCGGCTCTAAAAGATCAAAATATCGGGGGTTTAAGGGATTTATTCAGAGATAAAATAAATTTATTGTCCGGCAACTCCGGTGTTGGTAAATCCACTTTGATAAACACCCTGGACCCCAATCTGAATTTAAAGATCGGGAAAATCTCATCCTATCATAAAAAGGGAACCCATACTACAGCTTTTGCAGAAATGCTGGAATTGCATAGTGGCGGTTATATTATTGATACACCTGGCATTAAAAGCTTTGGTGTAATTGATATTGAAAAAGAAGAATTATCACATTATTTTCCCGAGATGAGAAACCTGTTGCACTACTGCCAGTACCATAATTGCTGTCACATTAATGAACCAAACTGCGCTGTTATCAAAGCATTGGAAAAAGGGGAAATAGCTAAATCAAGGTACAGGAATTATATTGATATTTATGACAGTGATGACGGTGAGGCGTATAGGCAGAAAGGGTATTAGTTATGCGTGACACGGTTCCAAACCGTGGCTCGCATAAGAAAAGCAATGAAAACAGTAATACAACGAGTAAAACATGCTTCGGTTGAAATTTCAGATATGCGTGACACGGTTTTTAACCGTGCCACGCGCGAGATCAACCACGGCATTCTGATCTTCCTCGGCATAGAAGATGCCGACACACAGGAAGATATCCAATGGCTTAGCGGAAAAATTTCCCGGCTCAGGATCTTTAACGATTCAAATGGAGTAATGAACCTCTCTGTCAAGGATGTTGACGGAGAAATATTGGTCATCAGCCAGTTCACCCTACATGCAAGCACCAAAAAAGGCAATCGCCCCTCATATATTAAAGCCGCAAAACCAGATATAGCAATACCTCTCTATGAAGCATTCGTCAGGCAATTGGAAAATGATCTGGGCAAACCGGTACAAACCGGTGAGTTTGGCGCAATGATGGATATTTCATTAATTAATGACGGTCCTGTTACTATCATAATTGATACTAAAAATAAGGAGTAATTTTATTTTATTATTTTTTATTTCTGTATTGCAATACTAATAATTTTACTTATCTTTGTATTCCAATACTAATATTTCGGGAAATATTAGTATTGCATTCCTATTATTTCTATCTTAAACCTATACGTTATGTTGGATGACCTCTTTCTATTAAGTCAGAATTTTCTTGAAATTAATAACAGGAAATATGTGCGTTATTTTTTAAGATCCAATAGATTAAATAACCGTTTCTCAATAATTATAGGACAAAGAGGGATTGGAAAAACTACAATTATCATTCAATATATTCTTTCCAAATACAAACAGGACATATTTACAAACAAGGCAATTTATGTTCAGGCAGATCATTTTATGGTCAGAAAATATTCACTATATGAGATTGCCGAAGTATTTAGCAATTATGGTGGTGAATTGATTTGCTTTGATGAAATACATAAATACCATGATTGGTCAATGGAACTTAAAAGTATTAATGACACATTCCCTGAATTAAAAATAATTGCTTCCGGCAGTTCTGCTATCGAAATTAGTAAAGGAACCCATGATTTAAGCAGAAGGGCGATAGTATATAAATTAAATGGCGTTTCTTTCAGAGAGTTTGTTGAATTGTCGCAGAATCTGGAATTTATGAATTATACTATTGAGGATATTGTTCAGTATCATCAGGATATATGTAATTCAATTATTCGAAAGCTCGATAAAAAAAACAAAAAGGTTTTACCATTATTTAAAAAATATCTTCAATATGGGTATTATCCCTATTATTTGGAATATGGGGATAAAAAATTATTTTATCTCACACTTGAGCAAAATGTTCATACTGTGCTTGAAAGCGATCTTTTAACGATCTATCCTCATTTAACCGGCAATAGTGTAAAAAAAATAAAGAAATTACTCTCTGTAATTGCTTCATCTGTTCCTTTTACACCTGATCTCCAACGCCTTAAAATAATGCTTGATATTGGAGATCAAAGAACCTTAAAGAATTATTTCAAATATCTGGAAGATGCAGGTATAATCGCTATACTTAATAAGGGTGGAAAAGGATTAAAAGAACTTGAAAAACCCGATAAAATATACTTAAATAACACTAATTTAATGTATGCCCTACAAAACTTAAATAATGCTGAAACAGGTAATATAAGGGAAACTTTTTTTATTAATATGGCTGGTTCTAAACACAAAGTATCAACCCCTGAGAAAGGCGATTTTTTGGTTGATAATAAATACATTTTTGAAGTTGGCGGCAGGAATAAAGATTTCAGGCAAATAAAGAATTTGAAAAATTCATATTTAGCGCTGGATGATATCGAGATTGGTATAGGAAATAAAATACCATTGTGGCTATTTGGATTCTTATATTAATTGCAGCAAGTATCTATCTTTATTTAGTAACAAGTTTTTAAGAGCCTATATAACAATCAATGATCCGATATTTTATAAAAAATTTTTTCCTTTTTACTGTTTTAGCATCCGCTTTATGTAACGGTGGAGGGTTTGCCACCGCCCAAACTGGCTTCATCAATGAACACCATCATCAAATCAATGACTCCGATACTTTAACGATCATGTTTTACAATCTCCTGAATTTCCCAAATGGCGGCACCACTCCTAACCGGGAAGATACCCTGAAAAAGATTTTACATTATGTTAAACCTGATATCTTAATAGTATGTGAATTGCAAAATGAGCAAGGAGCGGATACAATATTGAATTATGCTCTTAATCAAAACGGTATTGATCATTATGTCCGTGCCAATTTTGTATCTAATCAATCCTCGGGAAATCAACTTCAAAACATGATATTTTATAACTCCAATAAAGTTGTTTTATCCAGCCAGGCAGAAATAATAACCGACCTCAGGGACTGGAATGAGTATATTGTTTATGGAAACGACCCCAACCTCTCCAATCATAACGACACTGCTTTTATTGATTTTTACGTATCTCATCTCAAATCCAGCAGTTCAAGTTCTGATCAAAACAGAAGAGAATTGGAATGTGATTCACTCAGGACCTATGTTGATACCAAGCCGCCGGGAAGGAATATGATACTTGGCGCTGATCTGAATATTTATACTGATGCTGAAGCTGCATATCAAACATTAACAACAGGCGCTGGGTATAAATTCAATGATCCTATCAGCAGCCCGGGAAGCTGGAACGATAATCCCGCTTTTACATCTATTCACACACAATGTACAAGACTGGTACAGGTGGGTAGTGACGGAGCTTCTGCCGGCATGGATGACCGGTTCGACCAGATCCTGGTTTCAGATAGTGTACTTACCGGTGGCAATAGGGTAAAATACCTAAGCGGGTCCTATTATGCATTGGGCAATGATGGGAATCATCTGAATGTTGCGATCATTGACACTCCTGCTAATAACTCAGCCCCTGATAGTATCATTAATGCATTGTATTATTTTTCCGATCATTTACCTGTAATAATGAAAATGACTATCACATATCCACCTTCTTTGTGTTCTGCGATTATTTCAGAAACAACGATGGTTACCTGTTTTGGAGATTCTGCCGGTTCGGCTACTGTATCTGCAACCGGGGGCACTGCTCCATTTAGTTATTTATGGAACGATCCAAATTCTCAAACAGACTCGATTGCAACAGGACTGCTGGCGGGCACATATAATGTCTCCGTAACTGATAGTAATGGCTGTATTGTGAATAATCCTGTAACCATTACCGAACCGTTGGATATCTCTTTAGTTTTAAATTCAACTGATGAGAACTGCCCGGGGAAAGGAGATGGAGCTATAGACCTGACAGTAACCGGAGGAATATCACCTTATACTAATTATTGGTTACCGGGTGGAGAAATAACTGAAGATATTTCCGGCTTACAAGAGGGAGTTTATATAGTAATTATAACAGATGCAATAAATTGTTTGGCATCAGATACAGTATTGATTTCAACATTACAGGCAGAATGCCCTGACAGTTTGAACATCCCGTCCTCATTTACACCAAATAATGATGGGACGAACGATACATGGATAATCAGAGGCATTGAGCTTTATCCTGAAATAGTTGTTGAAATCTATAACCGCTGGGGTTCATTGATGTTCAGTTCAAAAGGATATGGTGAACCCTGGGACGGTATCTATTATGGAGAACCCGTGCCATCGGCAACGTATTACTATATAATTATTCTTGATGAAGATCAGGAACCAATAACAGGTACGGTGACGGTTGTGAGGTAAAAAACGAATAATAAACCATAATAAAATGAAAAAAACAGCAACGTTAGCACTGGTAATTCTCTTTTCTGCTGTTAGTTACGCTCAGCAACTTCCTTATCACAGCCAGTACATGTTTAACGATTTCCTTATAAATCCTGCAGTTGCAGGAAGTAAGGATTATTTTCCAATAATGCTTACATACAGAAATCAATGGATTGGCTTTAAAGACGCACCTGAGACAATGACATTAAGCATGCACGGACCAGTTACAAGCAAGCAGATAAAAATCGGTGGCATTCTCTTCACTGATAAGACAGGACCAACGAGCCGTTCCGGGGCTGCTTTATCTTATGTCCATCACCTTCAACTTGGAAAAGACAAGGTCTCTTTTGGATTGTCGGCTATATTATTCCAATATATCCTTGATAAAAGCGAACTTACAACAGATGAACCCGGTGATAAAGCTATTGATGGGGGGACAGTTAAGAAAATAGTTCCTGAAGCAACATTCGGAGTATATTATTACGGCAAGAATTATTATGCAGGATTCTCTGTTCCACAATTGATCCAAATGAAAGTGAATATTGGCGGAAGCCAATTGTTAAATAAGATGGTAAGGCATTATTTTCTAACTGCCGGCTATAAATTCGATATCAATGATAATTTTTCCATTGAGCCGTCATTATTGTTAAAGGCAATAACGGCAGCACCTGTGCAGATTGATATAAACTCAAAGCTCTGCTATCAAATGCCAGGAGTAAAGTCACCTTCATTCTGGCTGGGATTTTCATATAGAACAGAGGAATCGGTAATAGCATTGTTGGGAGCGGAAAAAAGCAACTTTAGCTTCGGCTATTCTTATGATTTTACCCTCACGAACATCAAGAAATATTCAACCGGCTCCCACGAAATATTTGCCGGGTACAATTTACCGGTCAAAAAAGGTGGAAGGGCTTTGGTGGATTAAACCAAAAAAACACTAATGAATTTTTTTGGTTGATAAACAATTTGCAACTTCCTTATAAACCTCATCAACAGATATTTCTTGCATACAAACATTGTTAATACATGGGGAGAACCTGTGATTAAAAGCATTTACGCAGGGGCTGCAGGCGAGTTTTTTCCAGATAACATGAATGTTAGCCGTTTCATGTGCGGATGTTTTAGTTAGCCTTTGCGGAAGGTCTCCCTCTCCTCTTCGCCTTCGCGTAGCTTCGAGCGAAGCAAGGTCGGGGAGGGTCGGGGTGGGGCTGGTGGCACGGCTTAATGGACCAAAAAGTTCAGGCGTCTCCGGACCAAACATCACTACTGTTTCAATATCTGTCAATGAAGCAAAATGACCCGGACCGCTGTCGTTAGTCACCAAAACATCGGCAAGGGTATAGAGAACCATCACATCCCTTAAAGTTGTTTCACCTGCTACACTGATAACATTAGAACTGCCGATTTTGGCGCATATTTCTTCCGCTGCATTTTTTTCAGAAGGCGCACCGGTAATTACCAATATTACGTCCTTATGTTCAGCTAAAATCTTTTTACCCAATTCTATAAATCTTTCCGCTGGCCATTTTCTCAGAGGCAGCATATCACTTGCATTTGGATTGAGCAACACAATGGGACGATCAATTTCCAGTCCCAATTTTTTTGAAAGAAGCGCCTTAACCTTTGCTTTCCCCTCTTCCCCAGGGTGAAATTCAGGTATCTCTATTTTTATGTCTTTAACCGGAACTTTTAACAAAGGCACTTCATTCCTGTCCATTGTAAGAGCTTCCACCAATAAGAGATACGCTTTGGAAGTATGTAAATATGGATTGTACTGAATTCGGTGGGTCATTAAATCTCCGCGATAAGGCAACTCGCTTGTAAACCTGTGTAATCCCACACGATTTGCAGCTCCACTTAAATAAGCTATAATTGCAGATGCACGGGAAAAGAACTCCATGTCAACGGTTGTATCAATTTTTTCTTTCCGGGCTTTAATAAAGAACATTAAAATATCTGAACAAAAAACAAGGAAATTGCTTTGGCGGATGGTGAGGATATTTTCAGGTGGAATGATATTTAATATATCCAATATCGGACGGTTATCTTCAAATACACAGAAATAGACATTTTCCCTGCCAACCAGTTGTATTGCGCGTTTGATAGCCGAATAAGCCAGGACTGTAGCGCACTGTTCGATCAATTTAATAAAAATTATTTTGCGTGGCTTGTCATTCCCGGGAACGGAGAAAACCCTGATGATGGACCTGAATAAAGTAAACTTAAAGCATAATGGCTGACCGATCCATTTGTCTATTATTTTAATTGTTTTTGGAGTCATATTTTATTAAATAGAAATTTCTATTCATTCAATTAATTTATTTTAATATTTATCTTTTTGCTTTTAAAGATCAGCTACTGGTTTCTGGTTTGATTGTTAATATTATAAGGTAGTAATCTCTACAGCAACCAGCAACAGTTTTTTATTATCAATTATATATCTTACCAAATAAAAGGTAATAAGTAATAATTTGAGTTAATTATTTATAATCCCTGCCCTCTGAGAATAATATTTTGCTTTTTCTACATCGCCCATACTGTTATAAAGCTTGGCTAAATTATTATTAACATTTCTATTGTTTGGATTGTATTGCAAAGCTTTTTCATAGTTTTCGATCGCCTGTTCATGTTTTCCTGTATTATGGTAAACAGCCCCGATATTTGCATAAGGGTCTCCATAATCAGGGTTTGATTGAACTGCTGCCAGAAAGTGTTTTAATGCTATGTCGTAATTTTTTCTATTGAAATAAATTACACCCATATTATTAAGTGCTTGTTGATAACCGGGATCTGCCTCAATAGCTTTTTGATAAGCAAACAGAGCTTTGTCTTCCTGTTGATTGGCATAATATGTTACTCCCATATTGTACCATGCAGCAGTAAATTCAGGATAGATTTCAACGCTCTTTTTAAAGCCCTCAACAGCTTTTGTGAGCAGTGAATTCCTTTTTACAGCATTTCTCTCTCTTTCTCCATCTACCCTGTATGCGGATGCCAAGGCAAAATGATTTCTTGCACTGTTTGGACAGGAATTTATGTCAGCCGAAAACAGCGAGAAGTTGTCCTTCCAGTCTTTATTGCGGTCAATGGTTTTAATAGAAAATAAAGCAGTTATAACAATTATAATTGTGATCAGTTTTGACCGGTTTTTAGAAAATTTTCCAAGAGGGTCGATCTTTAATATTTTGGCAAGAAGTATAACAATGACAATACAAAATCCAAGTGATGGGGTGAATAAAAAACGTTCACCCAGTGTTGCACCGATCAATATAAAGAGGTTGGATGTAACAGACAAAGTGATAAGAAAAAATAGTATACCAAAGGCGATGGCGTCTTTTCTTCTGATACCAATGATGCAATAAATCCCCAATGCAATGTAAATTATGAGAGAGGCAATTGCCTTGATATCAGTAAAATTTACAATGGGAAACTGGTTGTAAGAATAATCCCAGCTAAGAGGATGGGGGATAAACAACAGGTAAAGGTATTCACCGAGGATCACAAAATTAGTAGCATATCTTTCTGCTACATTTCCTGCTCCTCTTAACGAGTTATTGATAATATCCAGATCTTCGCCAAATACCAGGGTATCAAGAACGTTGTTACGTATTATCAAATAGAGAAAAACAACACCAAGGTAAGGAATGGTTAACCTGAAGATGTTCATAAGGGATCTCTCAGTAAAGAAGTACAAGATCAGGGGGACAACAGCAATTAATGTTATTCCGTTTTCCTTCGATATCAGGCACAAAAAGTAAGACAATGAGCCATAAAGGAGAAATTTTGCTTTCTGCTTATTATGGTAATCCATTAAAAAATTTAGCGATAGCACACCGAATAAAAAACTTAGAATTTCAGTGCGGCTGGTAATGTTGGCTACAACTTCGGTATGGATCGGATGAGAGATGAACAATACAGAGATCAACAGTGGTATAAGAATTGTGTAGTTTTTAAATAATTTTGATAATAATAAAAACAATAACACATTTCCTATAGCATAGAACAGCACATTAAAAAAGTGATTTGCTTTAGGATTATTACCGAAGATCTCTTTTTCTATGGCAAAATTTATAAGAGTTAGTGGGCGGTAGGATTGGTTATTGCGATTGTTAAAGCCATACAGAAACCCATAAGAAACAATATCTCCGATCCCATCAATTCCCTGCTGTACGAAACGGTTTTTTCCATACACCACATCGTCATCTAACGCATAGCCATGATTTAATGTATTACCATAGAGAATGAAAGTGAACACAAAAAGTGAAAAAAATATAATACGATGCGTTTTTGTATTGCTCGTTGATGATAAACTTGATCTCTTGTCCTTCTTTCCCCGCTTTTTATTATAAGCCACAATCTTAGATTTTAGTCAAAATTAAACATAAATAAATTGCGAACAAAGCACAGAAGTAGAAGTTTAAGATAAGAAGTGAAGTATAAAGCGGTTGGAAAATTGATTAGAAATACTGCTTGTTTTGGAATTTGGGATTTGTCACACCTTTTTTGAAATATTATAGTCTCGTCTATTTTTTGCCACTAAAACACTAAAGCTCAAAATCCCACGAAACTATCTAACAAACCTCTTGATTCCTAAATCAATATCTAAAACATTTTTGTGGGATTTCATGTTTTGGTGCTTTTGTGGGATTTTTTTCCAATTTACAAAGCTATGTCCTTATTCCGCCAGAACAATGATCCTGTTGTTTAGTATTTCAACAACACCTCCTTTAATCTCAATAACCTTTTCGTTTTTATTTTCTTCTTCAACTATTATAATTTTTCCTTCTATTAAAGTAGAGATCATTGGAGCATGGTTTTTAAGCACGCCAAATAAGCCATCAGCAGCGGGGAATTTTGCAGAAACAATATCACCGGAATAGATGTGTTTTTCGGGGGTTACTATTTCTAAGCGCATCAATAAAATTTTTAATTCTTAATTCCTTTCGTTTCTGAATGCATCTTCTTCCCTTTTTCAATAGCCTCTTCAATAGTGCCAACAAGGTTAAAGGCGGCTTCGGGATATTCATCCACTTCACCGTTCAATATCATATTAAATCCTTTGATAGTATCTTCAATGGGTACCAATACTCCCTTCAACCCTGTAAACTGTTCTGCTACAAAGAAAGGTTGGGATAAGAATCTTGATACCCTTCTTGCTCTATGCACTGTAAGTTTATCTTCTTCTGACAGCTCATCCATACCAAGGATTGCAATGATATTCTGCAACTCTTTATATCGCTGTAAACACTCTTTTATTGCCTGTGTTGTTTTGTAATGTTCTTCGCCAACAATGTCAGGTGTCAGAATTCTTGAAGTTGAATCCAGTGGGTCTACTGCGGGGTAAATCCCCAGCTCTGCAATTTTACGAGAGAGCACAGTTGTAGCATCAAGATGGGCAAAAGTTGTTGCAGGTGCGGGGTCTGTAAGATCATCAGCCGGCACGTAAACTGCCTGAACAGATGTGATAGACCCTCTTTTTGTTGATGTGATACGTTCCTGCATAACACCCATCTCTGAAGCCAACGTGGGTTGATATCCAACCGCAGACGGCATTCGCCCCAATAATGCAGACACTTCGGAACCGGCTTGGGTGAAACGGAAAATATTATCCATAAAGAACAGAATATCCCTTCCACCGGATTTTTCATCCCCATCGCGGAAGTATTCTGCCATAGTTAAGCCGGAGAGCGCTACCCTTGAACGTGCTCCCGGGGGTTCGTTCATCTGGCCAAATACCAATGTCGCCTGTGATTTTATCAGCTCTTCCTTGTCTACCTTGTTTAAATCCCAACCTCCTTCTTCCATTGATTTTTTGAATTCTTCCCCATATCTAATAACGTTTGATTCGATCATTTCCCGTAGAAGATCGTTGCCTTCCCTTGTCCTTTCACCAACACCTGCAAACACCGACAATCCTGAATAAGCTTTTGCAATATTGTTGATAAGCTCCATGATTATCACGGTCTTACCAACACCAGCACCGCCAAAAAGACCAATTTTACCACCTTTTGCATATGGCTCAATAAGATCAATTACTTTAATGCCTGTATATAAAACTTCTGAAGTGGGTGACAGGTCTTGAAATAGAGGGGGATCCCTGTGAATTGCATAGCCGCCTTCCTTTGAGATATCGCCAATACCATCAATTGTATCGCCAATAACATTAAATAAACGACCCCGAACTTCTTCCCCAATTGGCATTTTAATCGGAGCTCCGGTTAGGATAACTTCCATACCCCTGCATAAACCATCAGTTGAGTCCATGGCAATTGTCCTGACTGTGTCTTCACCAATGTGCTGCTGGCATTCCAGAACAATTTGTTGTCCATCTGATTTTGTAACAACCATGGAATCAAAAATATTGGGCAGATCGGAATCGTTTTGTTCTTCAGATAATGATTGGTCCCCCTTTTGCGGAAAAGTGACATCTATTACAGGACCAATGATCTGAGCAATTTTTCCTGTATTATTTGGCATAATTAGTTGTATTTATTTCCAACTGCGAATTTACTATAATTAAGGACATAGCTTTGCAAACTTATTAAAAAATTTATTAGAAATTTAAAATTGCATTTTCATTTATAGACTTATTAGCTATTTAACCGCTATGTTCTTGTTTTTGGTTACATGTTGAAAAAATATCAATTTTGAATCTTTAGAGTTTTCTCAACAATCAATTACTTTTTTCTAATTTTGACGGATTTTAATATCTATCAAACTATCAAATAAGAACATAACTTTGTAAATTGATTAAATGAAGATATATAAGGGATTAGAAGAATTTAGTAACATTGACAAACCGGTTGTTACAACAGGCACTTTTGACGGAGTTCATCAAGGGCATCAGAAAATTTTAAACCGGCTTAAGGAAGTTGCCGAAAAAGAAGGCGGAGAAACGGTTTTGCTTACCCTTTTCCCTCATCCACGAATGGTTTTGTATCCGGATAATAATGACCTAAAATTGCTGAATACACTGGATGAGAAAATAACCCTCCTTAGGAAAGCAGGTATTGACCATCTTATCATTCACCCTTTTAGCGATGCTTTTTCCCGGCTTTCTTCGGTTGAGTTTGTCAGGGAAATACTGGTTAATAGCATTGGTGTTAAAACACTTGTAATTGGCTACGATCATCATTTTGGAAGAAACAGGGAGGGAACCCTGAAACAATTAAAAGAATATGGTTCGGTATATGGATTTGAAATAGAGGAAATACCTGCCCAGGATATAGATAATGTTAATATTAGCTCAACAAAGATCAGAGATGCTTTGATCAACGGGGATATTAAAACAGCCAATACATATTTAGGTTATGATTATTTCTTAAGCGGCAATGTCATAATGGGCAGCAATGTTGGGCGGTCTTTGGGCTTCCCGACAGCAAATATTAAGGTAGAAGAAAAACACAAATTAGTACCTGCTAATGGTGTATATGTTGTGAAAATAAAATTGAATGGGGAAATTTATCAAGGAATGTTGAATATTGGAGTGCGTCCTACATTGAGTACAGGAAGTGGCGGTAAACCCACTGGTGAAATAATACAGGGAACACAGGGACAGGAAGTAAGCAAAAGAAGTATAGAAACACATATTTTTAATTTTGACAAGAATATATATGATCAACGTATAACACTGTATTTCATTGCAAGGATCCGCGATGAGAAGAGATTTGATGATCTTGAAGCATTAAAGAGACAGTTGGTAATTGATAAGGAAAAGTCAATTAATTTGCTTTCCTAATTAGTAATTGCCGTATAACAACACAAATTCCAATAATCAAAAACACGTTAACGATTGTAACTTTATATATGATTATTCCATTTTCTGAAACACGTCCAATGATTCTTCTATTCTTGTTTTTTGTAATAGAAACCTCATATGTAGAAGCGCAATTATTGGATTTAACAAACCTTGATACTGCAAAAATCTATACATCACTTGAAGAAGCATTGGAACAGCCGGAAAATGTTTACAGGTTATATCTTAAACGCAAAAGGCTCTCGGAATTTCCTGAGGGTATATTTAAGATTTTATCACTACAGGAACTCAACCTCAGCAAGAATAAAATTACTGAAATTCCCGGTGAAATAGCTAATCTAAGCAATCTGCAGGTTCTGAATGTTTCCAAAAATAAACTAAAAACAATTCCTGCCGGTATAGGTCAGCTTATGCAATTAAAACAATTAATAATATATCAGAATGGTATTTATTCACTCCCACCTGAAATTGGCAATCTGGAAAATCTCGAATTTCTGGATATGTGGGGGAATGAAATAATAAAATTCCCTCATGAAATAAGCAAATTAAAGAAGCTGAGAGTGCTTGATCTGCGTGTTATTGAGATGAATAAAGACAGGAGTAATGCCATAAAAGAATTACTGCCAAATACTAAAATTTATTTCTCCAAAAGTTGCAATTGCGGAAGTGGGTAATAAAAAAGTGGGCAGTTGCCAGGTGCATGTCAAATATCCTTTTTTTGAATAAAGTATATCTACGGAAACAGGTTTGCGAAAAAAAACAATGTGGAAAATAATACGGTTTTGTTAATAAAAATTTGTTGAAAATTAATAATCTTTTGTAATTTTGCTAACAACATTGGGGGTGTCCACCAGCTGGCGGACTGAGATCATACCCTTTGAACCTGATGCAGGTAATGCTGCCGTAGGAAAAAGCAATGACCCATCTCAATTTCCCCCCAAATATTTTTATAGTTTACTCATGAAATAATTTCTTTTCAAAGGTATTACTCACTCTCATATTAGTTTATAATGGTCATCGTTATTAATAATGAGCCCAAAATAGCTGCTACCAATTCAAAACTGGGCAAATTACTTAAAGAGTTGAACCTGCTTGACCAGAAGGGCTTTGCTGTTGCCGTCAATGACAAAGTGATTACCAGGAATGACTGGGATGAATTTCAGCTAAAGGAAAATGATAGGATAACTATTATTAAAGCAACGCAAGGAGGTTGATCAACATCAACAAAATCATAATTAAAAAGTTAACGATATGACTTTTACAAGAAACTATATACTTATTTGTATCCTATCAATCTTTTCATTGAGTTCTTGTGGTATTTTTAAGAAAACGAATGGAACTGAGCGATCAGACAAGAAAAAAAACAAACAAGTAACAAAAATAATTAGTTGCCCAGACAGTTCGATCTTTTATGTAACCGAAGTCAAACCTGAATTTCCTGGTGGCAAATCAGAATTATTAAAGTACTTTAAGGATAATATTGAAATTCCTGTGGAATATGAAAAAATGGAAAGAAATTTCCGTTTCGACTTTACCCTGGATTGTAATGGAAAAGCAATAGATCCAATGTTCCATTCCCTGAGAGATAAAGAAATTAATCAACAATTAGAATCATTGATACAAAAGATGCCAACCTGGAAGCCAGCACGGCAAGGAAAGGAAAATGTATTCATTAAAATGTGTTTTGTCTTAAAAATTGTTAATGAAAATCTAGTAGTGATGAATATTAATTGCACCTAATACGCATAGAAAAGCAAAATAAAACGGATTAAATTGCCGGAGAAATTATTTACCAAATGAATTTTTACATTAATAACCATGAACCAAGAAAAGCTCCCAACTCAGGAAACCATCACAAATGACCCATTTCCCAATTCAAAAAAGATCTATATAAAAGGAAAGCTTCATGACATCAATGTAGCTATGCGTGAGATCACTCTTGGGGACTCATCTTCAAACTTTGAAGCAGATGGAAATGTAGTTATCCAAAATCCATCCGTCACAGTTTATGATACCAGCGGTCCTTTCACCGACCCGGATATTGAGATTGATATAACAAAAGGACTACCCAAACTGCGACAAGAGTGGATTATCAGCAGGGATGATGTTGAGCAGCTTGACGAGGTAACTTCTGAGTTCGGCAAAATCCGGTTTTATAACAACGAACTGGGCAACATCCGTTTTAATAATATAATAAAGCCGCTGAAAGCCAAAAGAGGCGGGAATGTCACCCAGATGCACTATGCCAGAAAGGGCATTATTACTCCTGAAATGGAATACATTGCAATTCGCGAAAACCAGCGCATGGACGAAATAAACGACTTAGGGAAGCAGCACCACGGGGAGAGTTTTGGCGCCAACACCCCCAGAGGGTTGATAACCCCTGAGTTTGTAAGGGACGAAGTTGCAGCAGGAAGGGCAATCATACCGGCAAACATCAACCACCCTGAAGCTGAACCAATGATAATAGGCCGTAATTTCCTCGTGAAGATAAATGCTAATATCGGTAATTCAGCCATCACTTCCAGCATTGAGGAAGAAGTGGAGAAAGCCGTTTGGGCATGCCGCTGGGGCGCTGATACCGTTATGGACCTCTCAACAGGAATGAATATTCACGAAACACGCGAATGGATAATCAGAAACTCACCAGTACCCATTGGAACAGTGCCCATTTACCAGGCATTGGAAAAAGTGGAAGGCAAGGCAGAAGAATTGACATGGGAGATATTCAAAGATACACTGATAGAACAAGCCGAGCAGGGAGTGGATTTTTACACCATTCATGCTGGTGTTTTGCTGAGGTATATTCCATTGACAGCTAAAAGACTGACAGGAATTGTGTCAAGAGGAGGGGCTATCATGGCAAAATGGTGTTTAGCTCATCATCAGGAAAGCTTCCTTTACACGCATTTCGAGGAGATGTGTGAGATCATGAAATCCTATGATATTGCCTTTTCATTAGGTGATGGCTTCAGACCCGGCTCTATGGCTGATGCCAATGATAAAGCCCAGTTTGCAGAGCTTGAGACATTGGGAGAATTGACGAAGATTGTCTGGAAGCACGATGTGCAGGTGATGATAGAAGGACCCGGTCATGTCCCTATGCACATGATCAAAGAAAATATGGATAAGCAACTTAAAATTTGCCATGAAGCACCATTTTATACCCTGGGTCCGTTAACCACTGACATAGCTCCAGGGTATGACCACATCACTTCAGCTATTGGTGGGGCAATGATAGGATGGTATGGAACAGCAATTCTCTGCTATGTAACACCTAAAGAACACCTCGGCTTGCCTGACAAAAAAGATGTTAAAGAAGGAGTAATCACTTATAAGATAGCTGCACACGTAGCAGACCTGGCAAAAGGGCATCCCGGTGCCTATTATCGCGATAATGCGTTGAGCAAGGCAAGGTTTGAATTCAGGTGGAACGACCATTTCAACCTGTCTCTTGATACTGATACTGCAAAAGAAATTCACCATGATACCATGCCTGTTGAAGACGCCAACACAGCACATTTCTGCTCCATGTGCGGCCCACATTTCTGTGCAATGAAAATCACACAGGATGTAAGAGATTACGCTGAAGAAAATGAATTGAGCGAAGAACAAGCATTAAAGGCGGGATTGGAACATAAGGCAAAAGAATTTGCCGAGACCGGGGGTGAGATTTATGTAAAACCGTAGTTTTTTTATAATAAGCTGGTAAAAATATGATATAGTTACTGGTTCCTGGTTGCTGGTAGTGATTACTAAACTATATTATTATGGAAAAAAAACAGAAGCCAGAAACCAGTAGCCAGTAGCTGATTATTAAATGCCACACCTAACGGGTGGGCACCAGTTAAGGTGGCAAAAAGATAAATGATAAAATAAAATTTATTATAAACATCCAAATTCCGCTATTATAAAATATGAAAATAATTGTATTATCCAGCCCCAGGGGATCATCTTCTGAACCCAATGTGATTACACAGCTTTTCAGGAATGGTTTGGAAATATTTCATTTGAGAAAACCAACGTTTTCACAAAAAGAGATGGAAGAATATTTAGACCTGATACCAAAAAAATATTTGGACAGGATCATGATCCACTCACATCACAAACTTGCTGTCAAGTATAATTTAAACGGCATTCACCTGACTAGAAAATATAGGAAAAGTAAATACAGGACGCGCATGAGGTTAAAACTTTTAAGATTAAAGAAACCGGATATTAAGATAACCACATCCTTTCATTCGCTTAATAGCTTATTTGATGACGAAAGAGACTACGACTATGTGTTTTTAAGCCCTGTTTTCGATAGTATTTCCAAAGGTGACTACACGTCTAAATTTAGCGGGCATAATCTCGAAGTGGTGTTAAGCAAAACGAAACATAATGTCATTGCATTGGGTGGCGTGGATGTAGACAAAGTGGATAAGATCAAAAAAATGAACTTTTTCGGAATGGCATTACACGGTGCTGTTTGGGGAAATGACAAACCCCTGGAGGTTTTTCTTAATATTAAAGAAGCTTGTCAACAATTAGAATCTGTATCTAAAGCAATAAATTGAGGATTTATTGCAATACATTAATTAACGTAAGTTGCCACTTATTACTTTTTGTCTGGTAAGATATATAGTTGTTATTCGTTAAAGGCAGGACACATTGAAGCAATAATAACAATCGCTTTAATAACTCTTTCTAATTTGATAAAATTTTGACAGACTCAAAATTTTCACATAACCATTTACTAAGCATAGCGGGATTAGACCCGTCTGCAGGGGCGGGAATTCTTGCTGATGTCAAAACCTTTGAAACACACCGTCTTTATGGATTTGTGGTATGCACCGGCTTAACCTTTCAAAATGATGTTGATTTTTACGATATTAAATGGATAGATGTTAAGGATATTATCAGGCAAACAGATGTTCTTTATGAAAGGTTTACGATTGATTGGATAAAGATCGGATTGATCGAGAACTTAGAGGTTCTGGAAGAAATCATCAATTATTTAAAATCCCGTAACCCTAAAGTGAAAATAATCTGGGACCCAATATTAAAAGCAAGTGCCGGCTTTATTTTTCATGATCAACCGGACAGGAAGAAACTATTGAACATTTGTAAAAAGTTGTACTTGATCACACCCAATTCCCGGGAAATAAAAACCATGTTTCCAGAAATGGAAGAACAAAAGGCGGGAGAATATTTAAGCCGGTTCTGCAGCGTCTTTTTAAAAAGCTGGAAAACCGAAAACCGTGAAGTCATAGATATATTATATAATGGTAAAGAAAAGGTTCATTTATTTGGCAAAATGATTAATACAGATAAGCACGGAACCGGATGCATTTTCTCCTCCGCTGTTCTCGCTAACCTGGCACAAGGGAAGTCACTTTTGAAATCATGCCAAAATGCAAAATCATACGTGAGCAAATTCCGGGCAAGCGATAAGGGGAAATTAGGATTTCACTATTATGACCATGTTACATAATAACTACTTGAACGTGAATGTGAGTGTGAAATGTAGAAAAAATATAGTGAGTAAATTCCGAAACAATAACATATCAAAATTCCACTATATTACACAAGATGTTACAGGATTAACCCATGCTGAATTAGCAGAGCTGGCATGCAGGGGAGGTGCGGACTGGGTGCAGTTAAGGGTTAAGGATAAAAATTATGATGATTGGAAAAAAATTACAATTGAAACCCGGAAAATATGTAAATCTTATAATGCCACATTTATTATTAATGATAATGTTGAATTAGCCGGAGAAATTCAAGCAGATGGTGTTCATCTGGGAAAAGAGGATATGCATCCGGCAAAAGCAAGGGAGATTTTAGGAGATAGTTATATTATTGGCGCAACAGCCAACACTTTTGAGGATATTCAAAATCTTACGGTTTTAAAAATTGATTACATTGGATTAGGACCTTTCAGACATACAGTAACCAAAAAAAATATAAACAAAATCATTGGTATTGAGGGATTCAGACAAATATTGAACAATTGCCGGGCGTCAGGTATTACGATACCTGTTATCGCGATTGGGGGGATTAATACTGAAGATATCACTGATTTATTAAAAACCGGGATTTACGGTGTTGCTGTTTCTTCAGCAATTAACTTAGCTGAAGATAAAACAAAAGTAACAGAATTGTTATTAAAACGATTGTAACTAATCAGTTTATTGAGAGATGGTTGTATGGATCGTTATACTACAAAATTGTTATGTTGCTAAACTGTTCGATTGTTCGACTGTTGAATGGTTTGTTTTAACAATCGAGCCATTGAGCAATTGAACAATGAATAAATAAGTGTCTGACTGAATAATTACTAATTTCAATGAGACGCTGATTAGTAACAAACGATTAACTATTAATGTTTAACAATTAACTTTTTTTATGGAACAATTAATAATAGCAGACAAAACATTCAACTCCCGTTTATTAACCGGAACAGGAAAATTCAGTTCCAACGAATTGATGGAAGAAGCATTGCTTGCATCCGGAACAGAGTTGGTAACCGTTGCTTTAAAACGTGTAAATCTTAACCTTCCTAAATTAAACCCTCAGGGCTTCAAAAACCCTGAGGGTTTGCATGATGATATTTTACAGCATTTAGACCATCCCCGGTTTAATTTGCTTCCTAATACTTCTGGTGTTAGAACCGCCAAAGAAGCTGTTTTTGCCGCTCAAATGGCTCGTGAGGCATTGGAAACCAATTGGTTGAAACTGGAAATTCATCCAGACCCGAAATATTTACTGCCCGACCCTATTGAAACATTAAAAGCGGCAGAAGAATTGGTAAAGCTGGGCTTCGTTGTTCTACCATACACTCATGCCGATCCTGTTCTATGTAAACGGCTGGAAGAAGCTGGTACGGCTGCGGTTATGCCATTAGGGTCTCCGATTGGCAGCAATAAAGGATTACAGATGAAAGATATGCTGGAAATAATAATTGAGCAAAGTAATGTACCGGTAATAGTGGATGCAGGCATAGGCAGTCCTTCGGATGCGGCAAAGGCAATGGAAATGGGGGCGGATGCCGTTCTTGTTAATACAGCTATCGCTGTTTCTTCCAACCCGGCGAAAATGGCTATAGCATTTAAAATGGCTGTTGAAGCCGGTAGAATGGCTTATGAAGCGAAATTGGGGAGAACCTCTGTTAAAGCAGTAGCAACAAGCCCGTTGACTGCATTTTTGGATTAATAAAAAAATAATTGTATGTGACCTTAGTTAGAAAGATTATTATATGCAACACAGAGATTCTCAAAGAAGGATATACATTAAAAAACAGTGGATTAAACACAATTTGCCTGTTAATAAATATTGTTTCATTTCAAACCAAAAACCAGATTTTTCATATCTAAATCAATTACACTTTGTTGAATAATGACATTCAAAAAATTATATGATACTTATTCCTGGGATGAAGTTGGGCAAAGCATCTATTCCAAAACTTCTTCTGATGTTGAGATTGCTTTATGCAGGGCAAAAGCGGGATCTCGTAAACCTGCTTTTTGCCTCGAAGACTTTAAGGCATTGATATCCCCTGCAGCAGCTCCTTTTCTTGAAGAAATGGCAGAATTAAGCCTGCAAATGACACAAAAACGATTTGGCAAGACAGTGCAAATGTACATTCCCCTGTACCTATCCAATGAATGTCAAAATATATGCACCTACTGCGGTTATAGTTTCAACAACAATATTAAACGGATAACACTTACTGATGAACAAATTTTAGAAGAAGTGCAAGCCATTAAATCGCATGGCTTTGACCACATCTTGCTGGTTACAGGAGAAGCATATAAAATCGTTGGAATTGAGTATTTTAAAAATGTCCTGAAACTTGTAAGACACTATTTTTCTCATCTATCCATGGAAATTCAACCATTGGACAAGGAAGATTATGAACAGTTGATATCTCTTGGATTAAATACTGTATATATTTACCAGGAAACATATAATAAATCCGGGTATAAAACCTATCATCTCAAAGGCAGAAAATCAAATTTTTATTCCCGTCTGGAAACACCTGACCGGTTGGGCAGTGCAGGTATATATAAGATCGGTTTGGGTTGCCTGATAGGATTGGAAGATTGGAGAACAGACGCATTTTTCACTACGTTACACCTCAATTATCTCGAAAAGAAATACTGGAAGACAAAGTATTCTATCTCTTTTCCAAGATTAAGACCGGCAGAAGGCGCGATGCAACCAAGGATTGTAATTAGTGATAAAGAGCTTGTCCAGTTAATTTGTGCTTACCGGATCCTTAATGAAGAAGTCGAGCTGACATTGTCAACACGTGAATCGGTGAATTTCAGAGACAATGTTATCAAGTTAGGTATTACATCCGTCAGTGCCGGCTCAAAGACATACCCGGGTGGTTATACAAAAGGACGGCAAACGTTGGAGCAATTTGAAATTTCTGATCAAAGAACTCCACACGAAATTGTTGAGATGATCAAATCACGTGGATATGAAGCTGTATGGAAAGATTGGGATGCGGTGATGGGATGAAAGATTCATCACATTACATTAATGAGTAAGGTTAATAATAATGAAAACCTAACCTGCATAAAGCAGTTTTTAGTTTTTGGTTTGTTAGTTATAGTTGAATGGTTTTTAGTTTTGGTTTGAAAGTTATTTCGTTTCCCGCACATTTAAGCAACCTCGCGAGAATGTTTTACTAAAACAAGTAATCAGGCAATGGAACAAAACCAATAACTAAAAAACTAAAACAAGTAACAAGATAACCATAACTCTAAACCAATAAACTAAAAACATTGGTAACAGAGACGCCCAATTTGGGCGTCTCTACTTTACGAAAGGTCAGGATGTCTGAAATTATTGATCCCAACAAATTTGTTGGAAATAAGTTCATTTTAAAGATTATAACATGCTTTCCAAAGAAGAATTAAAACGATATTCCCGCCACATCATTATCCCTGAGATCGGATTGAAAGGCCAGGAGAAATTGAAACAGGCAAAGGTACTGGTGATAGGTGCAGGTGGGTTGGGTTGTCCTGTGTTACAATACCTGACAGCTGCGGGGGTCGGAAATATTGGAATTGTTGATTTTGATGTTGTTGATGAAAGTAACCTGCACAGGCAGATATTATTTGATACAAATGATATAGGAAAATCCAAAGTTGAAGTAGCAAAACAAAAGCTAATAGCTCAAAACCCCTATATGAAATTTGATGTCATTAATTCAAAGCTGACCAAAAACAATGCCCTTGACATCATTAAGGATTATCATATTGTTGTTGACGGCTCTGATAATTTCCCAACCAGGTATTTGATAAATGATGCCTGTATGATATTGGGTAAGCCGCTTGTTTTTGGCTCTATCTATAAATTTGAGGGACAGGTGTCGGTATTTAATTACAAAGGAGGCCCTACCTACCGCTGCCTGTTTCCACAACCACCAAAATCACAGGATGCTCCAAGTTGCTCGGAGATAGGTGTTTTAGGCGTTTTGCCCGGTATAACCGGCTGTTTTCAGGCAAACGAGGTTATCAAGATCATCACAGGTATTGGCAAACCTCTTTCCGGGAAATTGCTGGTTATTGATGCCTTATCCCTTAATACAAACATTATAGAATTTTCACGTATTGAGGGAAATTGTAATATTAAAGAATTAATTGACTATGAATATTTTTGTGGGGTTGACGATATATCTCATTCTGATGAGAAGGAAAAGAGAGGGGTAAAAGGGATCACCGTTTCGGAACTAAAAAAAAGATTAGATAACAATGAGGATTTACAGATCATTGATGTAAGGAAAGAATTTGAATATAATATATGCAACCTTGGAGGCGAACTAATACCCCTTGGCAATATTTTGAATGATTTTGACAGGATATTAAAAGATAAGCCCGTGATAGTTGTATGTCATCACGGAAACAGAAGCGCTAAAGCCATTAAGATATTAACTGAAAAAACCGGTTTTGACAACCTGTTGAATTTGACAGGAGGTGTTCATGCATGGGCTGAGGAGATTGATCAAAGTATGGCTAAATATTAATGCCGATAATTCATAAGCTGGCGTAGCCAAAACCAAAAAGGGTCCTCTTAAATTGGGAAGGGGGATAAATGAAAAACGACCCTCACCCCACGTCCCTTATTTAATTTTAAAGTATCAGATAAATTTCTTTCCCAAACATAACCAAAATTCAACTGAATGGCCTTGCACCTGTCGAATAATAATTAACGCAAGTTGCTACCTATCACTTTTCATTTGGTAAGATATATAATTGCAAATAAGAAACTGTTGCTGGTAAAATCCTTATAAAACAAGGGTTGTCGACATAAACCAGCAGCCAGTTACCAGCAGCCAGTAGCTGTATATAATTTTAATAAGGAGATGACTTCCACATCAGTTTTTATAGGTAGCAACTTAAGTTAATTATTCAATTATCGTACATTTCTCAGATAGTGAAGCTTGTAAATCTTTTCTGCCGTCAAGCCCTTTTATGAGTGCGTGTGAAAATAATGGGTCATCAGGATCGTTACTAAGTGGGTTATGTTCGGTTGTAAGTCCTAAATTCGTACACTGCTTTGAAGTTACAAAGATGGCCAGATGTGTAACAGCATTAAACAAAAAATTCAAAGATTTTACTAATTCCATTATATTTACAGAAAGACCATCTTTATCTTTAACAGGATGGGGTCTGAATGCAAAACGTGCTACTACTTTTTTCCCGTTTGGTAGTGTTTTTATAAATTCCATTGCATCATCAGCATAGGGAGGTAGTTTTACTCTCCTAAGTAATTTGTCGTAAGGAAGAATCTTATAGGCAGTAGAATGCATTTAGGAAAGCAAATCGTTTTTTAATTCTTGGATATTATTCTTGTCGTAATTATATTCTGAAGCTTTATTTTCTTTACCGCTATATTTTGTCAAAAAAACAGAACCAACAGCTGAAGCCTCAATATCTGCTTTAATTATTTCACCATCTATTTCAAACTGTATTCCGCCTTTAAAAGCAGGAAATATGTGAATAGCAATATTTTTTTCAATCAAATTCATTTCTTCAAATACATTTATTAAAATACGCCCGGTATCAATCGATTTTTGCGAAGTTGCCATTGCATTTTCATTGTCCCAATTTGCAGTGAGTTTGCCAATTTTACTTAATTTATAGTACAGCGTAGTGTATTTGTTTATTCCTATCGCATTTAAACTGTAGGGTAAAATAGTAATCACTTTTTTATCAATTGGCATTCTATTATTAATAGCTCTTAAAGCTTTCTTATTATCTCCATAGGCAACACTAGGTTCATTTACTGTCCAACTACTCATAGTTCTTTAGATTTAAATTTATACGATGATATTTTAAGAATGATTGAAAGTAAAATTATAACATTGTCAATGCCGTATTCATTTGCATCCATCAAACCATGAGCAACTCTGTGTCGTATATTTCTTCCTGCTTTGTGTGTTAAAACAAATTTAATAAATTTTCGATGCTCTTCAGAAAAGCCGGTAAAATTTCCTTCTCTGTGTTCTAAATCCCTTAGCAGTTCATCAATGTTTTTTTCCTGTTTAATTTGATGAGAAACTTTTGTGCCGTCTGAAAGTATATTTATTTTCTTCCTGTCTTTAAATGTTGGAATTTCAATCACAGAACACATAAATCTGAGTAGGTGTTCTATCTTGGTTGTTAAGGAATCAGTCGCACATATGAAGTTTGGATTCTTTTCTTGTTTCCATTCTCCTAATTCATCAAAGAATGATTTTATGCCTGGTGTAATCACTTCTAAAGGACAGATTTCAAAAGGATGTCCATTATACAAAATGGTGTATGTTTTTGCTAACCAACTTTCTTTTAAAAAATTTATTATTTCTTCATAACTAATTTTTCCAGTTTTAAAAGCCTCGATAAAAAAATAAACAAGATTTTGTGTTCCTATTTGAAAGTTAAATCCATACGCCTGCCAAAAATTAAACTGTTTTTTTTCTTCATCTTCAGTAAATACATCAACCGTATTTCCATATTTATCAATGATACTAGTCGGGAATAAACGAGCAATTGCACTCGCTTTATAAAATTCCTCAGCCATTTTATTTATATGCTCCAAAGATGAAAACATTGGTGCTAAACAAAGTATTTCAACGAGTTCCCTGCTATTTTTTTCTTCAATTTCTTTTTTAATTAATGCTGTAATTCTATTATTTTCTTCATCAGGTAGATTTTGTCTTATCTCACCCAACCTAAACATCCTCCTGACCTCATCATATTTTTTGGAGAGTTTTTCAACTTTTGCTTTATTCTTTAATTTCTTATAAATCTCTAATGCACTTTCAACGAAAGTGACTGCTGCTAGATTACCTGTTTCAATGGCGGGTATTACCATTGCTTCAAATTGTTTTGCTTTGAAGTCAAGCCAATTATACTTTTTATCTCCTATTGCATCTGCTAATCTTTTTGATGTGTCACAAATGTAGATAGCACCCCAATTATATGACTTGGAAATTTCTTTTGCAGCACGATAATTTTGGTCCAGATATTTTTTTAATGGAGTTTTGTATTTAAGAAAAGTGCTTTTATATTTAATTGCAAAATCTGTAAGGTCAATGATTGAACGCAAAGTACTTTTATGTGAAATATCCCAATTGTTGTGTACATCAGATGTAAAGAGAATTAACTCTTGAAATAAATTCTGTATTTCTTTATCCCTCTTTCTATTATTGGCAATATGAAAAGCATTTGTTAATACTGAGTTGAAATAAAGAATATAATGCTCTTTATCATTTTTTGGCACTGATTTTTTATAATATCTATGCGATAAATCCAAAAGATCTTTAAGAAGCTTTGCGACATCTTTGTTATTTTTTAGGTTATTGGAATAATAGAGCACCAATCCATATTCTGTTCTTGCAAATAAATTCTTGCAAATGTCAAAGCGTTTTCGGATATGTTTGAAATCGCCATTTTCCCATTCTTCAATATTTGGCCATTCAAAGGGGATTTCCGAACCATCCTCCAATTCTTTTGTTCCTGCAATTTTATGCGAAAGCCCTTTTTCAGGAGATTTGCTAAAAGCAAATACCTGTCGTTCCATTTCGGAGTTTCGTAATAATCCTTTTTCCCGTGCTGTTTCCAACTTGCCATTGACTTCCTGAAATGCTTTATTAATCAGATCATTCTGTTTAATGTCCCAGTTGCTTTCATCAATCCGTTTATGTAGTTGTTCTAAAAAATTCACCTTTTTTAGTTATATTTTGGACCAGATTCAATTTATAACCTTGTTACAAATATATAAGTTTTTATCCGAATCTCATTTGAAAAAAATTTTGCTGGAAAAACAAAATTTTGCTTGGTAATAGTATAAAATTAAACCGACTGAATTGCTTCAGCAATACTTTTGATCAGTGAAGTATCATTCTCAATTGCATTTCCAACAACTATTACATCCGCCCCTGCTTTGCAGCTTTTAATTGCTTCCTCTGGCGTTTTTATGCCCCCTCCGATGATTAAAGGAATAGAAATGTTTTGACTCACTTTCTTGATCATTGACTCACTGATTGGATGAGATGCCCCGCTGCCACCATCCATATATATCAATTTAAGACCAAGAAGTTCACCTGCTATTGCAGTACAAAGGGCAATATCGCTTTTGTCGCCCGGAATAGGAGTAGTATTGCTCATATAAGACACAGCGGTTGAATTTCCGCAATCTATCAACATATAGCCAGTTGGTAATATCTCTAATGAACTTGATCTTAATATTGGGGCTGCTATAACATGCTTGCCTATTAACAACTCTGGATTTCTTCCGGAAATAAGCGATAAAAGCAGGATTGCATCCGCTGAATTGTCTATTTGCAATGTGCTGCCGGGAAACAGTATGGTGGGAATGGAGCATTTTTCTTTTATCGTTTTAATACAGTTTTCGATATTCCCGTTTGTCAATATGCTTCCGCCAATAAAAAAGTAATCTACTCCTGCAGCTTGAGCTGCCTCTGCAATTTCGGCTATTTCAGGCGATCTGTCCGGATATTCCCTACTCGGGTGGTGTCCCACCGGGAGTGGTGGCATAACAGTGTCGGGGTCAATTAAAATAGCAAACTGCTTCTTGTTTCCATTTTTATTCTTAGTAATTATAGAATATATATTTCCCACCATATTAGATTAAAAATTCATGATTAAAATATCCGGGAACAAAGATATAACATTTAGACATTTAAAAATTCATCCGCTAACTGGCGGATCGATAATTATTATTTTCCTTTATCTTTGACCAAAAATTACTCAAACATGAACTTCATTGAAGAACTAAAATGGAGAGGTATGATCCATGACATCATGCCTGACACTGAAGAACAACTTAAAAAAAGGATGACATCCGGTTACATTGGGTTCGACCCTACAGCGCCTTCACTAACCGTAGGTAATTTGGTACCTGTTATGCTGCTTGTTCATTTTCAGCATGCGGGACATAAACCTATTGCTCTTGTTGGAGGAGCTACCGGCTTGATTGGTGATCCGTCAGGAAAATCGGAAGAGAGAAAATTATTGCCAGAGGAAAAATTGCTTCATTATCAGGAACGGATAGAAAAACAGTTGAACAAGTTCCTTGATTTTGACTGTGGTGAAAATTCTGCAATCATTATCAATAACAAGCAGTTCTATAAGCAAATCGATCTGTTTGAATTTTTCAGAGATATTGGCAAGCATTTAACCGTGAATTATATGACTGCTAAAGATTCGGTTAAGAACCGGCTGGAAGACGGGATGTCATTTGCTGAATTTTCTTATCAACTTTTCCAGGCATACGATTTTCTTTGGTTATTTAATAACAAGAACTGCATTTTCCAGATGGGTGGTTCGGACCAATGGGGTAATATTACTTCGGGTGCAGAACTAATAAGAAAAAAAGAAGGGGGAAAAGCTATTGCACTTACATGTCCATTACTAACCAAGGCAGACGGCACTAAATTTGGAAAGACCGAAGAAGGCAATATCTGGTTAGATCCTCAGTTAACATCTCCCTATAAATTCTACCAGTTCTGGCTGAATTGTTCTGATGAAGATGCTGCAAAATTCATTCGCATTTTTACCACACTCCCAAAAAAAGAGATAGCGTCTTTAGAAAAAGAACATGAAGAAAACCCTCACCTGCGACCTTTGCAAAAAGCATTGGCAAAAGATATTACCATCAGGGTGCACTCAGAAGAGGAGTACGCTTTTGCCGTTGATGCCTCAGATATCTTGTTTGGAAAGGGAACCGAAGAAGCTTTAAGAAATCTCCCTGAAAAGAACCTTCTATCAATCTTTGAAGGTGTACCTCAATCCCAAATCTCATTAAAAGATTTGGATAATGGTATTGGCATTATTGACTTTTTAGCTGAAAAGACCACTGTTTTACCATCCAAAAACGAAGCCCACCGAATGATAAAAGGTGGAGGAATAAGCATTAATAAAACGAAGGTCAACGATGAAAGCAGGATGATAACAACATCCGACCTGCTGAATAATAGATATATTTTAGTGCAAAAGGGGAAGAAGAATTACTGTTTGGTTACTGTGGTGTGACTTTGCGGGAATGGGTGGAACACATATTCTTCATTATCTCTTTAAGGTCACAAAATGTGACCTTAAAAATTCGTATTCAGTTCATCGTAGTCTGCGACTAATCAAACTATTTTGAAAAATAATTCTATTGACAAATCACTTTCCTGGTAATCACAGCGCTATCAGTTACAACTTGCACGTAGTACATGCCCTTGTGGTATTTGCCCAGGTCAATCTGCTTATGGAGCATACTTGTATGTTCGGAGCAAATTAGCTGTCCCTGCATGTTGAATATCCTGATCGTTATATCTTGTCCCGAACCTGCCGGGGACAAAGCAGGGGTGAGATTGAGGATCAAATTAAACAACCCCCTGTTGGGATTGGGGTAAACTATTACTTGATCCCCTTCTGTGATGTGGAGTTGATCAATGCCTGTAATAGAAGTATTGAAACATAATATGTAGTCATCAAGTGAAATACTGTTGATTATGGTTGCGGTATTATAGCCCGCTCCTCCTGAACCCAGGGTACCTCCGTTGGTAACATTCCAAGTGGGATTACTTACAATTGTGTCGCCTGCTGAATGGTTGCATCCGCTTATCCCGTTGTCATCGGTTCTGATCAAATACATCTCCATATCCCCTTCTTCAACCCCTCCTCCAAAACTGCTGGAAAATCCTGCGACAATGAATCCACCATCAGATGTTTGCTGAACCGAATAACCGCTTTCGGAAAATTCTCCGCCAAAGGTTTTAGTCCATAACAGATCTCCATTGGCATCGGCACGGATCAAATAAACATCCTCTCCATTGGCTGCGGTACTGCTTGTTACCCCTGTGAAGATATATCCACTATCTGAAGTTTGCTGAACTGAATAACCGTAATCACCACCGCTTTCCCCATAAGTTTTTGACCAGGAAATGTCACCGGCAGCATTGGTTCGGATCAAATAAACATCATAGCTGCCTGCGCCAAAGCTGTTAGTATATCCGGCTATAATATATCCTCCATCAGTAGTCTGCCGGACCGACCATCCTTCATCTTCATCTGTCCCACCAATGGTTTTAGTCCACTCCGTATCTCCATTTACATCGGTCTTGATCAAATAAACATCAGCATCTCCCGCACCAAAGCTGTATGTATAACCTGTTATGATATATCCTTCGTCAGATGTTTGCTGAATCGAATAACCGCAATCGAAACCTGTTCCACCGATGGTTTTCGTCCACAACAAGCCACCGTTATCATCTGTATGTACCCAATAAAAATCACTCAATCCTGCTCCAAAGCTGTTGGTTCCACCTGTGAAAGTGTACCCGCCATCATTGGATTGCAAAACGGAAAACCCTCTATCGTCTCCGGTTCCACCATAGGTTTTTGTCCACAATATATCTCCATCGGCATCCGTGAGGATCAAATATATATCATAATCCCCGGCTCCAAAGCTATTGGTGTAGCCAGCAATTATATAACCGCCATCGTTAGTTTGCTGAACGGAATATCCACGATCGTCACCGGAGCCGCCATAAACCTTTGCCCATAAGATATTAGCATTGTCATCAGTACGTATCAAACAAACATCAGCATCTCCTGCACCAAAACTTTTGGTATATCCTGCAATAATATAACCGCCATCTGTGGTTTGCTGAAGAGACCTGCTAAAACCATCATTTGTTCCCCCAAAGGTTTTTTGGAAAACCCAGACATTATTATCACTAACTGCAACACCGGCATTATTAACACACCCGTTATTATCAGTTACTACTATGTTATAAACTCCCGCAGCTAAGCCGGTTGCCAAATCGGTTGTCTGTAAAGCAGGGTCATCCCATTGATATGAATATGGCTGATTGCCTCCGTATGCAGTTACCCCGGCAGAACCACTGTTCCCTGAAATATCAGGAGAAGCAATTGTTGCTAAGATCAAAGTTAAGGGTTCATTAATAATTAATGTACTTCCGGTTTGAACGCATAATTTAGCATCCCTTACCTTTACAGTATAGCTGCTTGCGCTCAAGCCGGTAAAGATGCCGGTAGTATTGGGGTAAGTAATTCCGTTATTAATCGAGTAGCTTTTAGTCCCGGTACCTCCGCTTGCGGTTAATGTAATTTTTCCGTCAGTCAGTCCATTGCAAGTGATATCTGTTGATGCTTCCGAATTAATAGTTACTTGTGTTGGTTCGGTAATATTTATACTTTGGGATTTTGAACAGCCGTTTGCATCGGTAACAATTACTCCATATACTCCAGCTGCAAGACTGTATATTGATGATGATGGTACACCAGATACTGTTACCCCGGTTGACCAGTAAAAAGTATAAGGAGTAGCTCCACCATTTACAGCTGCTGTAATATATCCATCATTACCACCATTGCAATCCGCGTTTTTACTTGTAATAGTTATATTCATAGGTGGTGGTTCAATAATGGTTACATTATCCATTCCTTCACATCCGTTACCATCAGTAACGTTCACCGTATATACTCCTTCACAAAGAGTATTTGCGGTTGAATTGGTTTGAGTAAACGAGTCGTTCCACGAATAAGTGTAAGGAGGAGTACCTTGAATGGAGGTTGCAGTGGCGCTTCCATCACATATCCCACCACAGACGGGATTTGTACTACTTGTGATGTTGGTATAAAATGATATAGAGATAATAGCCGAATCAAAACATCCGTTAGCATCATTAACAATAACCTGAACAGTACCGGAATGAAGGTTGACAGCAGTTGAATCGGTCTGTGAATCCGGGTCATTCCATAGATATGAATAGGGAGGTGTTCCACCAGCAGGGGTAACAGTTGCAAAAGCGGAAGAGTCTGCATTGCACAAGACGGGTACGGAATCGGTGGTGCTTAAAGATAAAACGGGTGGTTGTGTTAAAGTTACAGTTGCGGAATTAAAACATCCAATAGCATCATAAACAATAACCTGATAAGTACCCGGAGGTAAGCCGGTAGCAATTGACCCGGTTTGTAAAGAGGAATCGTCCCATGAATATGTAAAAGGAGAAGTTCCGCCAGAGGGGGTGACCGTAGCTGTACCGGAAGAACCTCCATAACACAGCACGTTGGTTGAATCCGTGATACTGACGGAAAAATTAAGCTTATCAACGTCTGTGGCTGTATTATTAACAATAGTTGTTGTATTCATAACTGTAGCTCCTGATCCTATATTTGTTCCTGTTGAATTAACCAGGGTAAGGGGAAGAATTCCAATAGTGCCGGCAGCGGTTTGATAACATCCTCCGTCATATCCAACAGAATCGGTTTTGATAACAAAGATATCATAGCCCCAGGAACCATAACTCTGTGTTTCACCTAAAATAATAAAGCCACCGTCAGCAGTTTGCTGTAAAGAATAACCAATATCGTCATCCGGTCCGCCAAAGGTTCTTGTCCATACAGTATCGGCATAAGCATCGGTTTTGATCAAATAAACATCAATACCCCCTGCTCCAAAACTACTTGTATTCCCTGCGAAAATACATCCGCCATCAGCAACATGCTGGACTGAGAATCCATAATCTATACTATCTCCACCAAATACTTTTGAACAAAGAAGATTTCCAATGGAATCGGTTTTGATTAGATAGATATCATCAATCCCTGATCCAAAGCTATTTGTGGAACCACTAATAATAAACTCCCCATTATCAGGTTGCCTGACTGAATAGCCGAGATCATCACCTGTTCCTCCAAAGGTTTTTGCCCATAGAGTATCACCAATAGAATCGGTTCTGATCAAATATACATCAACCGCACCGGCTCCAAAACTGTTTGTCTGACCTGCGATAATATACCCCCCATCAGCAGTTTGCTGAATGGAGCTGCCAATATCACTGTTTATTCCACCAAAGGTTTTTGTCCATAAAGTATCACCAACAGAATCGGTTTTGATTAAATAAACATCATCGCTTCCGGCTCCGAAACTGTTGGTATATCCAATGATAATATACCCGCCATCAAAGGTTTGATGAACTGCATTGCTATAATCTAGACTATCTCCACCACAGGTTTTTGTCCATAGAGTATCACCAATAGAATCGGTTTTGATCAAATAAATATCATAGTTTCCGGCTCCGAAACTGTTCGTATATCCGCTGACAATGAATCCATTATCAGAGGTTAGCCCGACTGACTTACCAAAATCGTCACCAGACCCTCCATAAGCTTTTGTCCATACAGTATCACCGTTAGCATCGGTCTTGATCAAAAAAACATCATTGCCACCTGCTCCAAAGCTGTTCGTATATCCTGTAAAAATATAACCGCCATCAGCAGTTTGCTGGATTGATCTGCCGTGATCGTCAGATGTTCCGCCAATGGTTTCTTGAAAATCCTGTCCTGCACATGAGGAAATCATTTGCGTGATGGGATTTAATGTAATTAAGCAAGCGACTGAAATTGTAATTAATGAGGATTTCATGAGTTATGAATTTTCCCCATCCATATAAGGATAGGTTGATGGTTAAAATAATTACGCAAATATATGATAATTTTAGTTTAAAGAATTATGTAAACAGTTAAGTTTACTGAATAATTATATTAAATTTTTCATGTGATTGCCTTGGTTAAATTTAAACTAACAATGAGACAAAATATATTTTTCTAATCTTTCTTATCAAGGTTTTCGCTGTCGGAATCCGGTTCCCCGGACCTGGCTTTTTTAAATTCCTTTATTCCTTTTCCAATTCCTTTCATTAGTCCGGGTATCTTCCTGCCCCCAAAAAGCAAGATAATAACTACCAGGATGATGATAATTTCCGGAATGCCAGGCACCCATAATAGAATATGCATAATTAATTAAGTTTTGTTAATTTTTTTATTGGGTAAAAATACTAATTTAACTTTAATTATTGTCGTTCGATTAATAATGAACATTGCTAAGTTAATAAATTTCCTCAGAAAACATCTAATCTTTATAATTTTTTTGCAATATTTGTTATTTTGATAACTATAAATTGAAACAAATTATCTAATTCTAACGTATATATATATATGCTATTACTTCATAAATATACATTATTAAAGCTTTTTAAAAAGCCCAAATTTACTGTTATCCTTATTTACGCCTTATTTATAATCCCAATCTTGTTGCAGCAAGGTATACAGGCACAGCAGGTAAACGGTCAATCCGGTTCAACAAAGACGGGAAGTGATACTTCCTTAAATTACACATTACCTGATTCCATTGAATTGCGTGTTTCAGCAGACTCTCTAAATCTGCTACTTGTAATTCAACTAGTTGAGGATGATCCTTTTGTTGCAAAATTAGAGAGTCTTTTAACCCTGAAATATTTTGAAAACTCCTGTTTTATAACAGACACCTCCGTTCTCAATGTTTATAATTTTGCTCCTGATTCGGTTCCTGTTTACGACAGTTCTGTTTATGAAAGCCGGCTGGCATATTTGAACGAGCAAACACCTTTTTCTCTTATTTACAATGAAGTGATCAAGCGCTTTATCGAGCTTTATGCCGTAAAAAGACGTGAACAGGTCTCAAGGATGATGGGGCTGGCTGAATTGTATTTCCCAATTTTCGAGGAGGCATTAGACCTGTATGGTCTGCCATTAGAGTTGAAATATTTAGCTGTTATTGAGTCGGCTTTAAATGCCAATGCCCGGTCACGCGCCGGGGCAATGGGCTTATGGCAATTTATGTACAAGACAGGTAAATTATACGATTTAAAAATAACATCCTATGTTGATGAAAGACTCGACCCGTACAAGTCAACTTATGCTGCATGTGAATATCTCCGTTTCCTTTACAGTATCTATGATGATTGGAACCTGGCTTTAGCTGCATACAATAGCGGTCCAGGAAGGGTGAACAGGGCTATAAGGCGTTCAGGAGGAAAAACAAACTACTGGGAATTGTGGCCTTATCTTCCCCGTGAAACAAGAGGTTATCTGCCTGCTTTTATTGCTGTCAACTACATCATGGAATATGCTACAGAACATAATCTTTATCCAATTGCCCCGAAATACCTGCATTATGAAACAGATACGGTAAAGGTGAACCGGCAGGTTTCATTTAAGCAAATTTCAGCAGTGTTAGACATTCCGATTGATGATGTTGAATTTTTGAATCCGGTTTATAAAAAAGGTATTATCCCTGGTATCTCCGGCGAATTATATACCTTATATCTGCCTGCTTATAAAATAGGCGATTTTATTAATAATGAACAGGCAATATATAATTACAAATCCCCGGAAGAGAAAAGGGACAGTGCAGAGGCAGAATCAAGCCGGATTGCCATCCAACAGGAAAAGATAATAAAAGAAAACATGATAACACATGCTGTTAAAGAAGGAGAAGTGCTGGGATTGATTGCAGAGCGTTATAAATGCAGCATAAAAGATATAAAGGACTGGAATTATATCAGTGGAACGAATATCTATGCAGGGAAAAAGCTGGTGATTTATACAAATGCAGATCCCTCAGCGTTTAAAAAAGAGCAAAAAACTTTGACAGCAAACAAAGTTCCGGATAAAGAAACCGTAAATTCCGGCAGCTCAACAAAATATATCCATCACATAGTTCAACCCGGTGATACACTTTGGGATATTGCCCAGCTTTATGAAGGAGTGACCGTAAGACACCTGAAAAAAATAAATAATATCTCCAATGTTAAAAAGTTAAAGCCGGGGATGAAGATTAAGATTGCTGTTGCGAGCTGATGTGGTTGTTGCACAACTCCAAAATAGTGAATTTGACTAACCCCGACCTTCAGGTCGGGGTAAAGAATACAATTAAACACACTGGGGTTTTAACCCCCAATTTCCTTGTTTGTTATGGGCTAAAGCCCAATTGGGTATCAGGATTTTAATCCCCGACTTAAAAGTCGGGGTTAGTCAAAAAATGAAATAATTTTATTTTTACAATACAAAATATTGAGACCCCGTTACAATAAATTATACTTTTTACCCCGTCATTTGTTAGGGCTTATTTTTTTTGCTTTTTTCTTTACTTCCTGCAGCACCAATAACAACCCCGTATTGCCTGCCATTACCGGTAAGGCGGGAGAGATAATTGTAGTTATTGAAAAAAAAAATTGGGACTCTAACGTTGGCAAACAAATAAAAGCTTGCCTGGCTCAACAACACATAGCTTTACCCCAGCCCGAACCGGTTTTTACCTTAGTTAATATTCCAAACAAGTCCTTTACAGGGCTTTTAAAATCCCACCGTAACATATTGATAATTAATATTTCCCGGAACGAAAAGCCATCTGTTATTGTTAAAAAAGATGTATGGTCAACCCCGCAATTGGTAGTTAAAATAACTGCTTCAAATAAAGATGAGCTTGTTGATTTGATAAATAAAAACAAAGGATCATTAGTCAATTATTACATTAATATTGAAAAAAAGCGGTTAATGTCGAAATACGCTAAAATTGAAGAAAAGAGCATTACAAAAAAACTCATAAAAGATCATCAGTTATCGCTGACAGTGCCAAAGACTTATGAAATTGCCAAAGAGCATGAAAAATTTATCTGGATAAGAAGAGAAACAAATGAGACGAGCCATGGAATTTTGATATATTATTATGACTATGTAGACTCTAATACTTTTACAAGGGCATATATTCTGTCTGCCAGGGATTCAATCACGAAGCGATATATACCAGGACCTACAACAGGTTCTTATATGTCTACAATGCGTGATTATCCTGCAGCCATAAAAAAGATGGATTTTAAAGGCATGTATGCTATTGAGACGAGAGGATTGTGGAACGTACATGGCGATTTTATGGGAGGGCCTTTTTTAAACTACACCATACTTGACGAGCAGAGAAACAGGGTAGTAACAGTTGAAGGATATGTTTATGCCCCGAAATTCGATAAGAGAAATTACCTGCGGCAGGTGGAAGCGATATTATGTTCGTTGAAGATTCATTCTTAATAAACGATTTTAAAGGTTGGCGATATATACCTGTATTCATCATCTGTTCTTTAGGAAAATTCGCTTAATTCAAAAGGCAAATTCCTCATTTCGTTCCGCTGCGCTCCACTAAATTCGGAATGACAGCGTTTTTGAGAGAAACGTGGAGGGAGAGCGGTTGCGGGAACATAGAGCCGCTGCATACAACGTCTATACATTCCTGTTCCCGCACCCGCTCTCCCTCTTTACAAAAAAAATCACTGTCATTCCGATCCGCCAGCTGGCGGAGGAGTGAGGAATCTACCGGTAATGAAATACAATTTTTTATATTAATCTGGCGAAAAGAACACCACTAAGAAAACATTACCCCGAAATAGTGCTATTTAGTTCAGTTTTGGAGTAAAACTCGCCGGGAACACTTGCCAATAAAGGGGTTTAATTTAGCGAATATATCTCTTTAAGAGGCGATGATCTACCAAATATTTTTCTTCTTTAAATCAAAATTCACAATATTATTTACTAAAGCATACATTACTAAGCCAACTATATTTTTCGCACCTGTCTTTCTCAACAAATTGGAAAAATAAAGCAAATCATTACATTACGAGTAGTATAATTTATGGTGATGGAACAAACATTGGTATTGGCACAAATGATCCTTATGCAAAATTAGATATTGAAAGTTCCGGAACCGATGGAATTGATATAAATATCTCAGAAGGAGAAGGAGGAGACCCGAGAATAAAATTTCAACTTTCAGGAAATACAAAATTTACAATGGGTGTAGATGATTCAGATGATGATAAATTTAAAATAGGGACTTCTGCAATTTCAACGACTCCCCGGATGACTATTGATGGTTCCGGGTATGTTGGGATTGGAACAGAAGATCCCGGGACACAATTAGAAGTTAATTCTGGCGGTGCTGATGTTGCCCCAATTTTTGCAATTTCTACACCCAGTGCTGCTGATTTTGTTTCAATTTTTGGTGGAAGAAACTCTAATCAACTTCCATTTATAGCGTGGAGAAGAGGATCGTTTAGGTTTGCAACTGCTACGACTTTTGGAGGTGGCACATTTTCTGAAAAGATGAGAATAACTGAAAGCGGTGATGTTGGGATTGGGACGGCTAGCCCTTCCTATCAGTTGCAATTAAGCCAGAATAGTGCAGCAAAACCTGGTTCAGATTTGTGGACAATAGCATCAGATATAACTTTAAAACAAGACACATCCTTGTTTACTGATGGGTTGAGCTTATTAAAGCAATTTCGCCCAATACGATTCAGATATAATGGACTTGGATACTTACCTACTGACTAATATTTTGTAGGTGTGATTGCTCAAGAAGTCCGAAATTACGCCCCATATATGATCGATACTACAACTATAGTGACAGATACTGCCAACAATCAAACAGTGGACATTCTTAGCTATAATGCTCATGCTTTAAAGTACATCATAATTAATGCAATTAAAGAATTAGATTGTAAATTTGATAGTGTTACCATTGCCAATGATTCATTATTATTAGTTGTGTCTAGTTTTGAAAGCAGAATAACGGATATCGAAACCGCTTTACCGGCATGTTGTGATTCGTCATATTTCAAATCGAATAATCGGTTATCTAATAATGAAGAAGAAGGAAATTATAGGAATGCTATTATAAATAGTAAGAAAAATGCTGTCTTGCATCAAACCCAACCCAATCCTTTCGATCAAAACACAACTATCAGGTATTTCATACCGAAAGAGGCAACAACTGCTTCTGTTATTATTTACGACTTGCAGGGCAGGCAAATAAAGCAGTTCAGCTCTCTGGAAAGGGGAGAGGGAAGCGTAACGGTAAATGGTGGAGAGCTATACCCGGGCATATTCATATACGCCATGATAGTTGATGGTGAGGAAATTACTACAAAAAGAATGATCCTTACAAAATAAAAATCAGATAAAATATGAATACGCATTTTCAACGCAAAAGCCCCGAATTTCCGGGGCTTTTTGTATATATTTGACACAGTTTACCGGTAATTCCTAACTTTCAAAGTCAATTTACGTATAAATCTTTGAAGCTCAACAGATCATAAAATGCTAAGATATTTAGTCCTATTGCTACTTTTATTTGGCATGAACATCTTTGTGCCAATAAGTTATGCCCAAAAACAAGGTAATATCTGGTATTTCGGAGATGGTGCAGGATTGGATTTTAACAGCGGGGTTCCTGTTGCATTAACTGATGGACAAACCTACTTTGCAGATTTCCATAATGAAGGTACTGCCGTAATATCAGACAGTTCCGGCTCCCTGTTGTTTTACAGCAACGGGGAAAAAGTGTGGAACCGGTATCACCAGGTTATGCCAAATGGAAACGGTTTGTTGGGACATCTTTCTTCAACACACGCTGCCTTTATTGTACCGAAACCCGGGAGTGAGATATTGTTCTATCTTTTTACTTCAGATTCTTATTATCAAAATGATTTAAAGAACGGTTTTAGATATTCGATAATCAATATGTGTTTGGATAATGGGCAGGGTGACATTGTTCCTGGAACCAAAAATATACTCTTATTGGATACTGTTGCAGAAAAAATTTCAGCTATAAAACATGCTAACAATATTGATTATTGGGTTATTACTCATAAATATTTTTCTGATGCCTTTTATGCTTTTTTATTGACAAGCAATGGGATTGAAGATACAGTTATTACGTATATTGGGTCTGTACATGAGGAAAATTGTATTCCTCCTAGTCCTAACTTAACAAGAGCTGCAATAGGACAAATTAAAGCTTCTCCTGATGGAACGAAACTGGCATTAGTCAATACCAATACTTGCACGAATATTTCAGAATTGTTTGATTTTGACAAATCAACAGGAATTGTTTCCAACATTATTGATTTAAATACAAATGATGAAGGATGGTATGGTCTTACTTTTTCACCTGATAACACGAAGCTATATAAAACACACCTTTCTGAGACCAGAATCATTTATCAGTATGATCTTTCCGCAGGAGGAGGACATCCTGATTCAATAATAAATTCTGAGAACTTAATTTCATTTATGTCTACAGGTGGTGTAGGTGCTGCGCATAGCCTGCAAATCGGTCCCGATGGAAAAATATATGTTGCTCGAGGGGATAAGAATTTTATAGCAGTAATCAATAATCCCAATTTTTATGGTGCAGCATGCAATTTTGAGGACAGTGCGGTTTATTTAAACGGCAAAATATGTTCGTATGGCTTGCCCAATTTTATTGACAATTATGATTATTCTAGCACAGGGGTTACTTTACCCCCCATAGCAAACATTACAGGACCTGCATCGATCTGTTCAGGAGACAGTGTGGAACTGATATCCGGTATCGCTGCCTCTTATGTATGGCTATTTAATGGCTTGCCCATAATACCTGGAACAACACAGACTATTATTGCATCATCAGCCGGGGATTACCAGGTAGCAGCAATAAACGATTGCGGAGCGGATACATCGGCTATAAAAACGATAACCGTAGATCCTTTGCCTGATGCAGATGCCGGTAATGACACTGCTATTATTTCAGGAAGCAGTGTTCAATTGTCCGGCTCTGGGGGCATAGTATATTCATGGAGCCCATCAGCAGGTTTGAGCGATCCCAATATTTCCAACCCTTTAGCATCCCCAACAGAAACAACTATTTACTACCTTACTGTTACAGATACAAATGAATGTTCAGATACGGATTCGGTAATTATCACGGTCATGGATTCCGTAATTATCCCGGTTCCTGATGAATTGGATATATTCATACCTGATATTTTTTCACCCAACGGGGATGGAGAAAATGATGTTTTATATGTTTATGGTAAAGCGATAGAAAACATATTATTTGTTGTGTATGACAGGTGGGGAGAGAAAGTTTATGAGGCAAAGGAAGTTACAAACGGACAGGATGGTGAGGTCATCGCGGGATGGAACGGCACTTTCGATAACAAACCACTGGACCCTGCTGTTTTTGTATATTATCTTGAGGTAAATGATGGGGCGATAATTAAAAAGGGGAATATTACCCTGATACGCTGAAGCTACTCCCAGTACTCGTGGTGGAATCTCCACTACTGCTGAGTGCAGCTCATCGGAATTTGTGCGGGGGCATCCCAGCGGGGTAACTTATGCCACTGTAGATTCTTCCTGAATAGATTTTAGCATTTCATGCTTAATAAATCCTCGTAAGCTCAAATCTTCATCAAGCTTAGACCAATGAATACCTGTTCTGCTAATTTCATAGTTATTTAATAATTCTTCAGAGGTATTATTCAACCGTTTGAACTCTGACAGGTTCCTTTTTATTACCTTTTTATTATTAAGCAAAATGATCATCAAATCCATATCCTTATAAAAATATGCTGCTTTAATCCTCAAACCATCCTCCAGAATCATTTTATCGATTTCATCCAGGTTCCACCTATTATTTTTCAAAGTACTCATTCCATTTAGATATTAAAAATTCATGGTTTTCTTTTATTATTTTCATTATTTGTGCTTCCTCTTGTGATTTAAAGTCGAAGTAATACTCTGGTTTGGGTTCTGGCAGCAACCAAATTTTTGCATCACCTTTTCCTTTTTTTACGTGAACATGAGGCGGTTCGTTTCTATCAGATGAAAAAAAGAAAAATCTAAATCCTTTTATAGATAGCACTGTTGGCATAGAACTGCAAATTTAACGAATTTTTGTTTCTTAAGGTTTCATTATTTCTCTTAATGCTGAAAAAATTAATTTTTGTTCATTCATGCTTCCAGTGCTATTAGTGAAGTAATGTCTTGGGGCATAATATTTATCTAAAATTGGACCGTAAATATACGAAAAGATGTTATAATACCTACCCTTCAAAGAACCATTTTCCAGCGGAAACCACAGATGATGTGTTGCGTGCTGGGTCTCCCTCTCCCTTCGGGGAGGATCGGGGTGGGGCGGCTCTTCCTTCCACAAACCCCTGGACCCTGCTGTGTTTGTATATTATCTTGAGGTAAATGATGGGGATAGAATGAAAAAGGGGAATATTACACTGGTACGCTGACCGCGTTCGCATAAAGCTTTAGCGGTTGCGAAAGCTGCAGGGTAAACTTTGGTAAGATAAACTTCCAATTTAAACAACTCTACAACCGCCCACCAAGCACACAAGTCTCCTTGTATTTCTCAATATTTCCATCCAAATCAAAAACCTCGAAGAAGATAATATATATCCCCATCCTGGCTTTTTCGTTATTTTCATTTATCCCATCCCACGAGAAAGTTCCCTCATCAGTGCCTAATAATTCATTTTGCACAAGATATTTTGCAGGCCTTCCCTTTGAATCATATATGGTAATATTTGCTACAAATCCCGGGGAATCAAATTTATAGCTGATATTAACAACATCATTGAAGCCATCATTATCGGGTGAGAAGATCTCAGGGTCAATGGTTATTGGTTCATCTGTAACCCCGGAAGTGTTAAACTGGGAATTTTTGTAACCGGGAGTTGCAAAACCAATAACTTCAGCCGCTGAATGCCAGTTGGTAGCATCATTGGTGAGTCTGTTAAAACCCAGTCTCTCTAAGGAGACACCACCTTTATCGTTTAATAATGCAAAATGCATATCCTCATCATAAGTAAAACTGTCGGAAACTTCAAGTAAATTATTTAATAATATCACGGTTCCGTCACCATCATTGTAGCTTGGCAAGGCGTCAATTTCAACAAAGGTTTCTTCATTGCCCAAAGGGTATTCATCTTTAATATTTGCTCCGTCTTGTGTGAGTACGGCATATTCTTCCGGAAAGAGAACATAGGGAGTTTGGATAATCGGTTTAATGTTGGCAATAGTGTTGGCTTCAATATTTGCTAATTTCCAGTTACTAATGTCAATGTATCTGCCTGAATTATTGTAAACCTCAACAAAGTCAGAGCCGCCTGTTCTGGGATTAAATAATACTTCATTTATAATAATATCCTGTGGCAGCCCTTGTTCGGGCAAAGCAAAATCGGCAGAATTACCGGTTCCAATCAGGTTGCCAACGCAATCATTAATGCCGGTAACTGTAACCGTATAAACGATGCCTTCTACAATGGGAGTGGAAAGGAGCAGCAGAACAGTTTTGTTATCCTGGCAAATAATGGAATCAATGCCAATTCCTTTTGTAATCGTAAAGGATGCTGATAAAACGCTTGAACTGTCAATAATTTCGTCAAAAGTAAGTATGACCTGAACAGGATCGGCTGCATCTGCCCTTAGAAGAACGGGATTTAGATTATCAGGGTTGGGGGCATCAACAGAATTTTGCTGCCCGGGTGTTCCTCCCTTTGCATCAACTGATGCCCGCCAGTTGCTTCCTTCCCCGCATGGATTGCCGGGGTCTATCATTTCCAGTGACCAGCCCCCATCTTCTTTGTTGTTATCTCCATACCAGCTAATAGAATAATTAACCGAATGTATCACATTTCCCTGGTTGTCATATATGCTTAGCAGCTCTCCATCATTGGTTAAAGAGGGGAAAGAAGCCAGCGGCAGGACCGCTCCAAACTGTTCAAATTCAGAGGCGGCATCCTCATCGCATAAAATAATATAATCACCGGACAGTAAAATGTGTGGATCCAATGAATTTGGAGAGCCCTCATCGGCAAATTGCCATTCCCTAAGGTCAAATGCTTTGTTACTGTTATTGTATAATTCCACAAATTCATATTCCGGCAAACCTACAACAGGCGAAGGGTCAGGAAATATCTCGCTGATCACCACATCATATTTATCTGCCGGTAATGAAATTACAAACCGGGCTGTATTATTCGAACTTACCAGGTTACCTGCACAATCAGTGATGCTGTCTGCCGTAATAGTGTAAACTGTCCCGGCATCAATTGTGGGGCTCAATACCAGGATGCATGAAGTAAAATCGCTTGGATCAACGATAACCGAAACAACGTTTAATCCGTTATTCACAAAGTAAGAACCTGTTATCAATCCTGAACTGTCCATAAGTTCGGAGAAGTTAAGGATCACTTGCGATGAGTCAATGGCATAGGCGCTCAAGAGATCTGGAGATTGTGTATCAGGTGTAGTGTCATGAACCGAATTTTTAAATCCGGGAGTTCCGCCACCCGGATTGATCGAAGCCGTCCAGTTGTTTGAACCGCTACAGATCGCTAAAGGATTAATTAATTCAAGAGACCATCCGCCTTCATCCTTGTCCGGGTCATTATACCATTGATCCGTGTAATTGACGCGATCCACCATGGTAGCCACATCATTTTTTAAAGACATATTATCACCTGAATTATTAAGTGTCGGCCATGTTGAAAGTCCGATAACAGCCCCATAAGGACTAAAGCTTGCAGTATCTGCAACCGGACAAAGGATTACATAATCACCGGAGAGTAAAAAGAAGGTTGATAAAATGCCTGTGGAACTACCATCTGAAAATTCCCAGCCATTTAAATCAAATGCCTTATTGCCTGTGTTAAAAAGCTCAATATACTCAATCTCTGGCAGCCCGACCTGAGGGCTTGGATCGGCAAAGATCTCATTGATCACCACATCTTTATACAAGGCGGTATCGGGCACAAAATACATAAACTGAACATTTGTAGGTGATATAATGGAATCCCCGGAAAGATTTTCAACATTTGAAATGGATAAGGTATTTGTAACACCACTTTGAAATGCTATCGAAAAAGTTAAATGAACGAAACTGGAATCCGTACCATCCCTGACTGCATTCGAAGAATTGCCAATACCATTGTCTACAGAGTAATTGGTGGTGGTTTCTGCTGTTGTTTGTTCTACCACTTCAGAAAATTGGATATCTATTGTTGTATCAGAAAGTACTGATATAGATAAAATTGTGGGAGGTACAATATAAAAGGTAAAATCTTCAGTTGCTGTGATAATGGTATTCCCGCTACGGTCTTCCACATTATTGACAGTTAGGGTGTTTTGAAGTCCATCCGTGAAACTGATCGTAAAAGTTAAGTGAACTAAGCTGGAGTCCGTACCATCTCTCACGGCAGAATAAGGATTCCCAATGCCATTATTAACTGAATAGTTGGTAAGCGTTTCTGCTGTTGTTTTTTTCACTACCTCAGAAAACTGCACATCAAGTGTTGTGTCGGATAATACCAGGACAGTATCAATTGAAGGAGGAATTGTGTCGGGAATGATAGTGCCTACATAAAAATCATCAAAATAAAACTTGTCTGACCGGGTTGAAGTATAGTCACAAAAGACACCGGAAAAATTTGATAGTGTATGGGTGTTGTCAAACACCGTGCCTTCGGAAAAATAATTTGTTCCTCCCAGTATATCGGAAAAAAGCTGCCAGTTACCGGCAGTATCACGGATAACTTTTACCCTAACGGTAACAGGAGAATAATCTACCCTGTCATCAACGCCATCAATAATTTCAGTTTCTGTCGCTCCAGTTTTTTCATAAAGAGATATCTCATCGGTAGTATTTCCGATCTTTACAAAATATCCATTCAGAGGACCATTCAGATTTGCCGTATCAGAAACCAAAAATATATTGGCATAATTAGCGCTTGAAGGGTTGAAATCCAACATTACATAAAAGGCCCATTCAGTACTGTCTATCGAAGTACTTGGTGTGCTCAAATACGCCACATCATCAACAGCCGGAGCATTAAGATGTAACTGGTATGACAGGTCAACCTCAAATTTAGAGTTATCCCCGCTCCAGGCAGGATTATTGGTAAAATCCCCATCAGAAAAATCATCGGTGAGTTGTGCTGAAACACAAATGGGAAAGAGATAAATAAAAAATATTATTAATAATTTTTTCATGTCAAGTAGGAATTAAATCACAAATTTAGGTGTAATATATTTCATTTATAAATTAAAACTGCAAATTTTTATACCTTTATGACGTTAATTTTACTCGACTTTATGGACAAACATTAATTAGGGTTTGTCTATAAAGCAGCAAAAAATCAAATCATGAAAATAGCAATAATAGGCGCAACAGGTCTTGTAGGCAGGACTATGATAAAGGTTTTAGATGAAAGGGATTTTCCTGTACATGAGTTGGTTCCTGTAGCTTCAGGGAGATCTGAAGGGAAGGAAATAAGGTATAGGGGTATAGGGTATAAGGTTATTGGCTTGGAAGAAGCAGTTGCACAATGCCCTGATATTGCTTTATTCTCAGCAGGCAGTGCTGTTTCATTAGAATGGGCACCGAAATTTGCAGAAGCAGGAACAACTGTTATTGATAATTCATCTGCATGGAGGATGGATCCCGGTATTAAGCTGATCGTTCCCGAAATTAATGCAACCCTCCTTTCCTCCAAAGATAAGATCATTGCAAATCCTAATTGTTCAACCATCCAGATGGTTATGGTGATGGCGCCACTTCATGAAAAATATAAGATAAGAAGGATTGTTGTTTCCACTTATCAATCGGTTACAGGAACGGGGATGAAAGCCGTTAAGCAGTTAGAGAATGAACGAAAAGGAAATCTCGAAATCCGCAATCCGGAAATGGCTTATCCTTACCCAATTGACAAAAACTGCCTGCCACACTGCGATGGCTTTACAGAAAGCGGATACACAAAAGAAGAGATCAAACTGATAAATGAAACCCAAAAAATACTAAATGATCATTCAATTGGCATAACAGCCACGGCAGTAAGGGTTCCGGTTATTAGGGGACATTCGGAAGCGGTGAACGTTGAGTTTGGGAATGATTACAACATTAAAGAAGCAAGAAGCATTTTATCAGCAACAAAAGGTGTGGTTGTTCAGGATGATATTTTAAATAATCAATACCCAATGCCAATATTTGCAGAAGGAAAAGATGAGGTGTTCGTGGGTCGCCTGAGGCGGGATGAATCAAAACCCAATACCTTGAATTTATGGATCGTTGCCGATAATCTCAGAAAAGGAGCCGCAACCAATGCGGTACAGATTGCGGAGTATTTGGTAGAGAATAAGCTTGTTTGAATTTATGTAACTATATTTTCCCCTCTCTTCTCTGTTTCTTTTACCCCAAAAAACCTCTTTTGAAAAATAATTATTGTAATTACCCCGACAGTAATCGCAGAATCGGCAATGTTAAATACCGGTCTAAAAAAAATAAATTGCTCGGTTGCCCAAAACGGGAACCATGGGGGGAAGTGTCCTTCAATTACCGGGAAGTAAAACATATCCACTACTTTTCCATGCAGTAAGCCGGCATAACCGCCTTCTTCAGGCAGGAATTCGGCTAACCGGCAGCTGCTTTCACTGAATATCATGCCATAAAATGTACTGTCTATAATATTTCCAAGCGCTCCTACAAATACCAACGACACACATATTACAAGTCCACCATCGGCTTTCTTTTTTATAAGATCATATAAATACCATGCAATAACAAAAATTGCTATAATCCGGAAAATACTCAAAAATAATTTTCCTAACTTTCCGCCAAACTCCAGCCCGAAAGCCATTCCTGAATTTTCGGTGAAATGAATAATGAACCAATCCCCTAAAATATTGTATTCCTGTCCCAGGTACATGTGGGTTTTTACCCAGAACTTCAACGCCTGATCAATAGCGAGAATTATAAAAATTATGATTACTATTTTTTTCAAAATAAACTCCATTTACCCTTATGGGTATGGTTAGACACTATATTGTTTTCAATGCGAAACTATAAAAAAACCCCCGGATTCCCGGGGGAATACTTAAATCTTGAAAAAATATTTCAAATTGGAAAATAGTGATTTATTATTGTTGCATTTTTGCTTCAATGCTCAATGTTGCATGTGGGACGGCTATTAATCTTTCTTTAGATATCAGATTGCCGGTCACTCTGCATATTCCATAGGTGCCGTTATTAATCCTGATCAAAGCATTCTCCAAATGCCCGATAAACTTTTTCTGCCTTGATGCAAGCTGTGCATTTTCCTCTTTTGACAATACTGAAGAGCCTTCTTCCAACACCTTGAATGTTGGGGATGTATCATCTGTACCGTGGTCATCTTTATAAGAAATATTCCTTTTGAATAGTTCATATTCCTTCTTTGCCTTCTCTAATTTTTTGAGGATAATTTGCCTGAATTCTTCCAGCTCGGCAGAAGAATATTTACTTTTTGTTGTTTTTGATGTCGTATTTTCTTTTACCATTTTATATGAATTTTTTATTGTCTCGAAATTTTAGTATTTTCAATAGAATTTATTTTGCGATGCTCTATTTTTATAACTAATATATATGTTTTTATTTCATCACCTAACTCAATTAATGATCCTTCTTTTGCATCAATATTCTCAATTATATCCAAAGAAGATGCTAAAGTTTCAGAGCAAATATAATGCAAATTATTATTAATTGCCGAATTTATTGCTTTATTACTTTGAATTTTTAATAAAATTTTATCCGTTACCTCAAATTCTTTTTCTTTTCTCAGGTTTTGGATCTTGTTAACCAATTCGCGTGCAACTCCTTCTTCTTTTAATTTATCAGTGATAGTAATATCCAGGGCAATTGTCAGTGTTCCCATGCTTGAGACAAGCCATCCCGGAATGTCCTCTGATGTGATCTCAACATCATCAAGGGTTATTGCAATAGTTTCTCCATTAATTATTAATTCATACGAATTTCCTCTCTCAATTGTTTCAATTTCCTGTTTTTTTAATTGTTTTATTGCAGTTGTAATAGCTCCCATCTTCTTTCCATGCTTCGGTCCCAACACCTTAAAGTTAGGTTTGACCTTTTTTATAAGGATTTCGGAATCATCGGCAAGATACTCTATTCCCTTAACATTTACTTCAGAAAGGATCAGGTCTTTAACAGATTCAAGTTGCTCTTTAAAATGCGTATCTAATACCGGCACCATTATTTTGTTCAATGGCTGGCGTACTTTTATCCTTTCTTTTTTTCGCAAGGAAAGGACCATTGAGGAAATATTTTGGGCAATTTGCATGCGTTCTTCCAATTCTTTGTCTATTACAGATTTATCGAATTCAGTAAAGTCGGTTAAATGAACAGAGTTTACATCAAACCTGTTGGTTGGAATGTTTAGGTCGTAGAACAACCTGTCCATAAAAAAAGGAGCAATGGGGGCTGATAGTTGAGCAATGGTTATCAAACAATTGTATAATGTTTGATATGCAGCAATTTTATCCTGTGAGTAATCACCTTTCCAGAATCTTCTTCTGCACAGGCGTACATACCAATTGCTTAAATGATCAACAACAAACTGCTGGATCGCCCTTCCCGCCTTTGTGGGTTCATAATCGTCATAATATGCTTCAACATTTTTAACAAGCGAGTTCAGCAGAGATATTATCCACCTGTCAATTTCAGGGCGGTCTTTCAAAGGAATTTCTTCTTCCTCATAAGCGAATCCGTCAATATTGGCATATAATGCATAGAATGCATAAGTATTATAAAATGTTCCGAAAAATTTTTTTCTGACTTCATTAATTCCTTCCTCGTCAAATTTCAGGTTATCCCATGGCTGTGCATTGGTGATCATATACCAGCGGGTGGCGTCTGCTCCGTATTTTTCAATGATTTCAAAAGGGTCTGCTGCATTACCCAGTCGCTTCGACATTTTATTGCCTTCCTTATCCAGCACCAGTCCGTGAGCTACAACATTTTTAAAAGCCACTGAATCAAATAGCATTCCTGCTATCACATGTAATGTAAAGAACCATCCCCTTGTCTGGTCAACGCCTTCAGAAATAAAATCAGCCGGGAAATTTTCCCTGAACACTTCCTTGTTCTCAAAAGGGTAATGCCATTGGGCATAAGGCATAGCGCCTGAATCAAACCATACATCAATCAGATCGGGTTCACGGAACATTTTCTTCCCCGAGGATGACACTAAGACAATTTCATCCACAAAGGGACGGTGCAGTTCAAAATTTTCCGGTAGCGGCTCTTTCATGACGCCAGCTTCTATTGCTTTGCTAACTTCCTGTTTCAATTCCTCAACCGATCCGATACATTTCACCTCATTGCCATCCTCGCTAATCCACACTGGCAGGGGCGTTCCCCAAAAACGCGATCGTGAAAGATTCCAATCCTGTAAGTTTTCCAGCCAGTTGCCGAATCGCCCGGTTCCGGTGGATGCAGGTTTCCAGTTGATCGTGTTATTTAATTTTATTAATTTTTCTTTTACAGCAGTGGTCTTGATAAACCATGAGTCAAGCGGGTAGTACAGTATCGGTTTATCAGTTCGCCAGCAGTGAGGATAACTGTGTTTTTGCTTTCCTATCTTAAATGCTTTATTCTCTTCTGCAAGTTTAATGGCTACCAATACATCTGTTGATTTGTAACCAGGGTCTTTCAGAGTTTCCGGATCTTCAAACTCCTGCCTCACATATTTACCGGCAAAATCTGTAACTTCTTTTACAAAACGCCCCTGCTTGTCAACCAGGGGCATATCATTACCCTCATTATCTTTCACTAAAATTGAAGGTATTCCTTCCTGCTGGCATACCCTGAAGTCGTCAGCTCCAAAAACAGAAGCCGTATGTACGATCCCGGTTCCCTCTTCTGTAGATACAAAATCGCCGGTTATAACCCTAAAAGCATCTCCGTCCGGCTGAACGTAAGGCATAAGCTGTTCATAGTATATTCCCTCCAATTCACTGCCTTTATGCTCAGTTGTAATCTGGTAAGGAATAGCTTTATCATCAGGATTATAGTCTTTTAATTTAAGGGTTTTTGCTTCTTCCGAAAAAAATTGATTTAAAAGGTCTTTTGCCAGGATCACGCTTATTGGTTGATGTGTGTATTGATTGAATGTCTTAACCTTTGCGTAGGTAATGTTTTTACCAACAGCCAATGCGCAGTTGGAGGGTAGTGTCCACGGTGTTGTAGTCCAGGCGAGGAAATAAACATTCTCCTCATTGCTGTCAAATAATCTTTCCGACTTTTCATCCCTAAGAACTTTAAACTGTGCCGTTATGGAAACATCTGTAATATCACGATAGCAGCCCGGTAAATTTAGTTCGTGAGTACTTAAACCCGTTCCTGCAGCAGGAGAATAGGGCTGAATGGCGTAACCCTTGTATAGTAATCCTTTGTCATATAGTTGCTTTAGAAGATACCAAACGGATTCAATGTAATCATTTTCGTAAGTGATATACGGGTCATCAAGGTTAAGCCAGAAACCGATCTTTTTGGTCAGGTCATCCCAAACATCTTTATATCTCATCACTGCCTTGCGGCATTCGTCATTGTAATCTTTTATAGATATTTTTTTGCCTATATCTTCTTTCGTGATCCCTAAAGTTTTCTCAACATTCAATTCTACCGGTAAGCCGTGTGTATCCCATCCGGCTTTTCGTTTAACCTGAAATCCTTTTAATGTTTTATAGCGGCAAAAAATATCCTTTAATGTTCTTGAGGTTACATGGTGAATGCCAGGTAAGCCATTGGCAGAAGGTGGACCTTCATGGAAAATATATGCAGGTTTGCCTTCACGGTTTGAGATACTTTTATCAAATATCTTATTCTCCTCCCAGTATTTTAAAACATCCTTCCCTATTTGAGACAGGTCGAGAGACTTATATTCAGTGTATTTTTTCATTTCTTCCTCACTATTATCTATTTTTAAAAGGTTGCAAATTTAATAATATCGCGGAATTTTATTAAAATTAAGAACATAACTTCGTAAGTTTATTGAAAAATATTGCCACTAAAGCTCAAAAGCACAAAATCTCACTAAATTTTTCTTTTGTGAAATTTAGTGTTTTTGCGGCAAAATATTGAAGTTCCGATACGATTAAATAATGTATCTTAGCAAAAAAATATTATTTGAACTTTTGTTCTATTATTAAAAGAACATAGCTTTACAAGCTAATTAATCCGATACATTAAAAAAACAAACAACTATGAGCACAGAAGTAAAAACCCTTGAACCCAAAGCATTATGGAATAATTTTGCTGACCTTAATGCTATTCCGAGACCATCAAAAAAAGAAGAAAAAGTAATCCTGTTCATCAAAGATTTCGGTGAAAAGCTGGGACTTGAAACCATGCAAGACGAAACCGGAAATGTGATCATCAAAAAACCTGCGAGTTCAGGTATGGAAAACAGAACAACAGTTGTGTTACAAGGTCACTTAGACATGGTTCATCAGAAAAACACAAACACTGAATTTGATTTTGACAAACAGGGTATTCAAATGATCGTTGACGGAGACTGGGTAAGAGCGGATGGAACTACCCTTGGTGCCGACAACGGAATTGGTATAGCTTCTGCCATGACCATCCTCGCCTCTGTTGATATTGAGCATCCGCCTATTGAAGCCCTTTTCACCATTGATGAAGAGACGGGCATGACCGGAGCTATGGGATTGAAAGGCGGCTTATTAAATGCCGGTATAATGCTTAATCTCGATACCGAAGACGATGATGAACTCACTATAGGATGTGCCGGGGGTGTGGATATAACCGCCAAAGGAACTTACTTGAAAGAAAATCCATCCGGTGATATGAATGGATATCAATTGAGTGTGAAGGGATTGTCAGGTGGACACTCTGGCATGGACATACACAGGGGAAGAGGAAATGCCAACAAAATAATGAACCGCATATTATACCAGTGTGCTGAACAATTTGGCCTGCGCATAAGCTCTGTTGACGGTGGTGGTTTACGAAATGCCATACCCAGAGAATCTTTTGCCTGGGTGGCTGTACCCGGTGACAAAGACGCAGCTTTTAAGAATTTTATCAAAGCGCAGGAGGACATTCTGAAAGATGAGCATGTGACGACAGACCCTGATCTTGAAGTGTTGCTCGAATCTTCCGGTCCGGCTTCAAAAATTTCTGCCATTGACTTTCAGGAAAAACTGTTACGCGCCATTTACGCTTGCCCCAATGGCATTTACCGCATGTGTCCTGATATTGAAAATCTCGTACAGACCTCCAACAACCTGGCTCGTGTGTTGATGAAGGATGGTAATTACTCGTTGCAATGTCTTACCCGCAGCTCAGTAGACAGCGAAAAAATGGACCTGGCGTACGCTATTAAAAGCGCTTTTGAACTGGCAGACGCTACCGTAGATTTTTCCGGCTCCTATCCTGGTTGGATACCAAAACCCGGAGCAAACATTGTGAAATTAATGAGCGGCTTGTATCGGGAATTGTTCAAAGGAGAAGCTAAAATAAGTGCCTGCCATGCCGGGTTGGAATGTGGAATACTTGGAACCAACTATCCGGAGATGGAGATGATCTCCTTCGGCCCAAACATTCGCGGAGCCCACTCCCCTGACGAGAAAGTACAGATAAGCTCGGTACAGAAGTACTGGGGCTTTCTTCTGGAGACATTGAGGAGGATACCATAATTAATCATTAAATTGTTAATAAATATTGTTAATAACTCGTTATCCCTGATGATAAGATGCTTCATTTTTTAAATAATTTTGTCCTGCACATAATGTGCGCAGGAATAGCGGGGAATTAGCTCAGCTGGCTAGAGCATTTGCATGGCATGCAAGAGGTCGCGGGTTCGAATCCCGCATTCTCCATAAATTTATTTTGTAATTTTATAAATATCACAGAACAACAATTGAATGATAGTGAAAAAAAGAGAAACCATATTAGAGATATTTGAAAAGACTTACAAAAAGTCAGCAAAGGCATCTATTGACGGCAGTATAAGTATAAATGACCTGCGCGAAAAAGAAGAAGAAGGGCTCCACTTAACTGAAGAACAATGGCTGGCATTGCGTAATTATGAGAAATACAGGATAAATGAGTTGAATAACGCAAAAGATGAAGAAAATTTTCATAAGAAATATGAATTCCTGCAGGTATTGGCTAACTTAAGACCTTACCAGGATTTTCTTGAAGAAGAATAAAAAGTAAGGGAGAAGCTTAGGTCCCTTTAAACTCCTCAAATAATTTATATCTTTCCTTGTTGTCTCTGTCTTTTCCTTTTCCATAACTTGGACAACACTTCATACGACATTTCAAGAGCCAAAACCAAAAAAGGAATTTATATATTCAAACTAAATATCTCTCTCGCAAAGGGCGCAAAGATTATTTTTTTTTAATATTGCATGCTAGCGTGAGTTTATTACAAATTTAGGAAAAAACTCCGCAATCAATTTAATATCAATAGTTAGCGACAGTTTTAATTGTATACACCAACTCCTTTAAATCTTGGTCTCTTGTTATGATAATCTTTTATCTGTAATGCTTCT
>JBDRNO010000095.1:0-2620 GCA_043811005.1 Bacteroidota bacterium
ATAAACCGGAATGATCAATGATAAATTATCGTTAATATTTTATCAATAATAATTTTTAAGTACCTAATTAATCTTGAGCAATTGCATAGCACATCTATCATTCCTAATTTTTGGTTGACGCTAATGCGATAGCTATCGGGAGTGGCTAAACATTAATATTCCAATACGAGAACTTAACTTTTGCAAGCGCCTGAAAAACCTCAAAAGGAAGGGGAATTTGTAAAATTCCATATTAAATATCACAGAGTCTGTTGTTGCTTTATAGGTTAAAAATATTCCTATTGGTATGCAAACAATTGATGCTAACCACATTCCTTGATAAGGCAACAAGATCGTTTCCTTTACAAATTTTTCACCCATAATTGACAAAACGTGGAATAATATAAAAAATATTACGGATACTACTATGGGCATTCCCAATCCGCCTTTCCTGATAATAGCTCCAAGGGGAGCCCCTATAAAGAACAACAAGAGGCAGGCAAATGATAATGTAAGTTTTCTGTGCCACTCAACCTGATGTTTTATAATTGATGTTTTTCTGCATTTTAAATCATTTTTGATCGAAAATGCCTGTATTTTAGCGCTTCTCGCCTGATTGATTGCAGTTTCAATTATTTTAATCCTTTCTTTACGCTCGAATTTTTCCAACTTTGGCGTGATATGTTGGTTTAGGTTTTGCAGTTTGTGTTTTCCGAAAAAATAATTGTTGGATAATCTGTCAACATAATTATGTCTTTTCCCTTCTATTTGTAAAAACATTGAATCTACCGCTGACTGAAGTTGGCGCATATTAAGCATCTGGTAATGATCTCTAAAGAGATCTTCGCTCGTTCTTACAAGCTTAAATATTGATAAGTCAAAACGAATGGATTGCTCAATGAATTTCATCCTTTTCAACTGCCTGGTGTTTTTGTCTTTCCTTTTGTAAGCGTCCATCTCATCATAACTGTAACCGTCATGAAGTGTTATTATCAAATAACGTTCATCCCCTGACATTTCCATGCTGCCCGATTTCGCAATAACAACCTTGTTGTTACCCATCTTGCTCGTGTGATCATAAATAATAATATCTTCAATTTTTCTGTTATCCTTATTTTTTTTCCCTACTTTAATACTATAGCCATCAATACCATTATAGAAAACATTTTCTTTGATATTTAACGCAGGCCTTTGCTGCCGTATATCCCATAGTAAAGCGCCCATTTTTAAATTAGCAATAGGCAGGATATAATTGGAAAAGTAAAAAGCAGCTATACAAATACATATCGAAGTAATAATTAAGGGAAACATTATTCTTTGCAGGGATAATCCTGCTGATTTAAGGGCGGCTAGTTCGTAATGCTCGCCTAAATTGCCGAATGTCATGATTGAAGATATCAGGATTGCCAGCGGCAGAGCCATTGGAACTAAACTTACAGAAGTGTAAAGCAACAATTCAGTAATAAGATACCATTCCAGCCCTTTACCAACCAAATCATCAATATACTTCCAAATGAACTGTAATAAAAGAACGAACAGGGCAATGAAGAAGGTAAGTACAAATGGCCCCAAATAAGATTTGATAATGAATATGTGAAGCTTCTTCATTTAACAAATTTCATGAGCCTAATATTCGCATGAGGTTATTGATTTGGCTATCCCATAATTGTGTAGCTTCTTCAAGTTCATCTTCATCGGTAAAATCGATAACAATTAAAGCCACCTCTGAGGTGAGATCATCTTTTTCTATTCTAAATTCAAAATAAGTATCATCTTCCTTATCTATCCATTGAAACCGGATGTATTTATTCATTTTTTGGTCAACAATCCTTGCTTGCTGTTCATTGCCATCCCATATAAATGTGAAAATACCTTTTTCTACATTTATGTCATCGGCAAACCATAGGGATAGACCATCTGGTGTGCTTAAACGATTATATAACATTCCTGGAGATGACTTTATGATGTATTCAAGTTCATATTTTTTTATATCAGACATTAGTGTGTTATTTTATAGAATCGAAATTATTATATTTTAGTAAAAATTTATTGCAGAATTCATCTTTTTTTAATCAAATTACTAAGTTATGTTCTTATTTTTTTGTTGCTGACATATATTTGTTGTTTTTTCCATAACTTTGTACCTGTAAAATATTGCTTGCAATATATAAAATATTATTAATATAACTGATATATTTATTTTTAATTGTTAATAAACCCAAAATATTGAAATGAAGCCCTTCGTACCTCAGGATAAACTCCGCGGAATTCACGAACACCTTTTTAAACATTTATTATAGTGAGTAAATACGAAATATTCACTATGGGATTTGTACGGTATGCCTGAAAAGATATGAGTAAATTCCGATACTATTAAATAAGTTGTGGGAGTAAATCCTGGTAAGGAAGACAGAAAAGGTAGATAGCATTAACTACAAACTAAATATAAATTAGATCAAATTCATGCTATTCCAATATTCAGTAAACAATAATCAACAAAAAGGCGAGATAGCTCAGGTGGTTAGAGCGCAGGATTCATATCCGCCAGCTGGCGGACGGGGGTTCAATTCCCCCTCTCGCTACTGAGAATGATCCACTATCAAGTAAATAATTTTTGAATTGTGTTTACAGTTTATGTGTT
>JBDRNO010000096.1:0-6883 GCA_043811005.1 Bacteroidota bacterium
GGTATAAGGTTTAGTTCCTCCTAGAGCGCCAGCGCTGGCTACTCCATCGCATATTGCAATACATGAAGCACCTAAGCTGGATGTAAAATTAATAATTAAGTTATTTGAAGTCGGAATATTAATAGATTGCGTGACAGAATAGTAATTTGAATCCGTTACTGTTATTGAGTAGGTTCCAATACATAAACCGGTGGCTGTTTGAGTTGTTTGAGATAAAGGATCATCCCACAAATAAGTAAAGGGAGGCGTGCCTCCTGATGTTGTAACTGTTGCGGTTCCATCACATATACTATTACAACTGGCATCTGTGCCTGAAACACTGATGGCTGGAGGTGTTGATAATACATTAATGGTAACTGAAAGACTATCCGTACAATCATTGCTATCTGTTATGGTCACTGTATAAGTACCTGCAGTTAATCCACTTATGTCTTCCGTTGTTTGACTGGCAGGATCGTTCCATAAGTAGGTGTACGGAGTCGTACCTCCACTTATGATTATGTCAATAGAACCATCGCTATTTCCTGTGGAGCTCTCATGTGATACTGATACTGTATCAATTGTAAGTACGGCAGGTTGTAAAATATCTATACCATCAACTGCTATACAGCCATTAGCATCTGTTATAGTTACCTCAAAATACCCGGCACATAATCCAGCAGCCATAGCATTAGTTTGCGAACCCGGATCATCCCATTGGTAGGTATAAGGGGGTGTCCCTCCAGAAGGAGTTTCCGTGGCATCTCCGTCACAAGCCCAAAAACAACTTGCATCATTCCCGGAAGAAGAATAAAATAAAGTATCTGGTTCGGTTATAGTTATTGAATCAATTGCATTACATCCATTGGCATCGGTAACGGATATGGTGTAGCTATTTGCTGATAATCCCATATTGTCTTCGGTAGTAACGCTGTCAGACCATAAATAGGTATATGGCAATGTTCCTCCTGACACAGAAATGTAAACAGCACCGTCACTGCCTGCGTTACATGACACATCAATAACGGAATCTATAGTTATTGCAGGACCACTTAGATCGTTAATTGTTGATGTTGCTGAGTCAGCACAACCGTTCGCATCAGTTAGCCAAACTGAGTAGCTGCCTGAATACAGGTTTATTGCAGTATCAGTAGTTTGCGACATCGGGTCATTCCAAAGGTAAGAGTAAGGAACGGTTCCGCCTGTAATGGCAACCCACGCCATGCCATCATTATTACCGCAGGAGGCATCTGCTGATCCGGTGGTTAGCCCCAAAGCAGCAGGTTCATTAATAGTAATGCTGTCAGAAGCCGTACAGCCATTGGTATCTGTTACCGTTATCGAATAATCTCCGGCTGGAAACCATATTATTGTTTCTGAGGTGTCGGAACTAACAAATGTAAATATAAGAGTTCCGGTTGAATCAAACAATTCGTAGGTGTATGATGGTGTTCCCCCGATTGTGGTGACAGTAATTGTTCCATCAATGCCTCCGTTGCAGCTTACATCAGTAACCGTATTAGTGACAGTAAGGGTTGGCGGCTGGGTTATGGTAAAACTTATTACCGTTTGAGAATAAGAATTATTAACTGCGATATTGAGGCATACAGTAAAAACTATCATATACCTGTACCACCTTTCCAAAAGTCTGGAACTTTTGGAAAGCTTAACGTGTTTTAAATGTTTCATGTTATAATACTTGTTATTTGATCCGCCAGCTGGCGGACTAATGTCATTACACTTAATTTTAAAATTCATTCGAAATACAATTAAAACTATCTTCCATAAAACAATAATAAGAGCAAAAAATCAATAAACAACATACAATATTCAATTAAATTAGTCCTTGATGTAATTACCTTTTCATGCTCTTGTTTTGTATTTTCTTAACTTCTTTTAGAACTTTCTTCTCGGATTTTGACAATTTCTCTCTTGCAAAAACTCTTGCAACATCTAACAATCTTTTTTCTATTATTTCCTGTTTCCTGGTTTGAACAGCAAAATAAGTTTGGGCAAAAGCGATTTCAGTTTTTGCAGGATCGCCATTTTGAGCAATCAAATAGCATCCATATCTTGTAAGAGCAATATCATCAATTTCTCTTTTTGCGCCTTTAGCTAATTCTATCATTTTGCTGACATCAGCAAAATGATCAAATATTTTCTCCCCTGCATTTTCACAAGCTTCTTTAGCTTTTTTAATAGCATTAAAAAAATTCCTCCATTGAGCGTATCCTAATATTTCTTGAAGTTCTCTTGCGCTCCAACATTCAACTCCATTATAAATGTAGCAAGCATCTTCAACTTTTTCAAACAATTTTGCTATAATCTCTTTTTTCATTTTTTCATGGTTTTATATATTTCGGGTTTTTATCGTCCGTATCCCAATTGGCGGGATTGTTTTTAATGTATTGTCTTATTCTGTTTAATTCCCGTGAATTCCTTATGACATGATCGTTAAACAGGAGCTGCCATTGAAAATCCGGTGTCATTTTGCGGATATTCACCGTGGCGGCAGATTTAATTCCGCCCATGATTGACGAAAGATTATTCCGTTGCGGTCCGAATTTGTTTTGTTTCCTGTTATGGAATGATTGCCTGAAATATTGTTCCGGGGATAATACGTTACGTGGTAACGATGGTTTTTGTGGTGGGGATTGTAGAGACACGGTGCACCGTGTCTCTACACCCCCATCACCCGTACCATCGGCACCCTGCGTATCCCGTACGTTATTCGCATTGTGCGCATTATTATTGTTGTTGTCGTTACCATTTTGCGCATCATTAATACGATGTGTAATGATGATGATTCCATGCAAATGGTTCGGCATGATTTGAAATTCATCTAATTGTACGTTTTTACGGATTTCAGAGGTATTCAACCATTGTGATTGCGCCATTTTACCTGCCTCGGATAATAACATTTCGTCATTTTCTATTCTTCCCAAAATACATTCCCTGTTTTTAATGCAGATTGTCACAAAATAAAATCCGGGGTTTGCATAATCCCATCCCGGTAACCGGGTAGATTCAATACGATATTTGTTTTTGTATCGTTCCACCATTTTATTAATTAATCATAAAATTCATACGTTTGGTATATTTGGACATGCCGGACGTTCCGGTCATTCCCAACGTCCCTAACGACCCGAACCATTATGTTCCCGTCCGGTACGTTTCTATATTGTGTCATTTTCCAAAAAAAATTTCGTTGGGGCTACGCCCAAAACCCCAAATTGTCAAATAGCCAAATTGTTAATTGTCCTTGATGCAGCGTACCGGGAAGCCGTAAGCTTTATTGTTGGTGCCCCGGTAAACCTTCGTGGTCGTGTAATTCAGTGCTCGTACCCAGACATTCGAGCCACTCTCCGTAGAAGTCCACAGGTTCTGGATGTAACCGCGATTGGCATAATTACCATTCGCGTTGCGATCACCAGAAGGACCTATATCAAGAACTGAACTGCCAAAACCTGCACCGCTAGTTAAATTACCGGCAGTCCAGCTTTGGTCTGCAACATTATTCGCCATTTTGCTACCTGTAATTGTTCCGCGCCAGTCTGTTGTATTACAAGACGGGTCTGTGCCTGCCTCTATTAGATTTTCAAGAGTACACCATTCTGCATCTGTTGGAACATGCCAGCCCGTAGGGCAAACACCCTGAGCGCCTTCTGTAGTATCACTATCCATTGCAGCGCTCCATTGATATAACAATCCCAATGAAGCTGCCGTGGCACAATCTTCTCCATCATTTGTAATATTAGGCGGGCAGGAATACCAAGCCTGGTCGGTACCCCAACTCACGTCTCCATGAATTTCCGCACCTTTTGTTATTGCAGAACTATCAGGATATTTTGTTGTTCGCATATTCTCTTTAAACCAGCATTGTGTTCCAATTAATACCGTATTGTACCAATTTCCATCAGCATCCTGAACCAAACTAGTTCCGCAAGTAAACGAAGTATCAACTGTTACTGCCAGGCAGTTTGCAGAGCTGGTTCCGCAACTGTTGTCAGCCGTAACGCATATATCGCCGGAGGTGGTGTCAAAATCAACGGTAATGTTTGTAGTACCCTGTCCGCTTGCTATTGTTGCCCCTGTGGGTACGGTCCAGATATAGGATATAGCTCCAGGAACGGTATCAATGGAATAGCTTACGCCTGTTTGTCCCTGGATAACACTGCTTGAACCGTTAATAGTATCAGGGGCACATGGTATTGGACAGTCCTTTATACAGCGCACGTTATAGCCGAGCGCCTTATCGGTGAAATTCCGGAAGACCTGCGTGGTTGTGTAGGTCAAGTACCGTCTAAACGCAAGCGAACCACTCTCGCTAGACAACCACACGGACGTGCTGGTAGCGCGGTTACCGTAATTGCCACTTAGGTTTCGATAACCAGAAGGGCCTATGTCAAGCCCTGAACTGCCAAAACCTGCATCATTCCTTAAATTACCGGCATCCCAGCTTTGGTCTGTAACGTCATTTGTCATTTTGCTGCCTTCATTTGTACCACGGTAGCCGGTATTATTTTGTTCTGCAACGGTCATACCTAAATTTCCTTCTAATGTCTTCCATTCTATGTCTGTTGGAACATGCCAATCCGTTGGGCAAACACCCTGTGCGCCTTCTGTTGTTGAACCATCCATAGCGGCACTCCATTGATAAAACATACCGAGTGATGATGATGATGCACAATCTTCTCCATCATTAGTACTATTAGGCGGACAGGAATACCATGCCTGATCGGTACCCCAACTCGCATCTCCATGAGATTCCGCACCTTTTGTAATAGCAGAGCTATCAGGATATTTTGTTGTTCGCAAATTCTCTTTAAGCCAACATTGGGTGCCTATTTGAACTGTATTATACCAATTTCCATCAGCATCCTGAACCGAATCGGTTCCACAAGTAAATACTGTCACTGATATGCAGTAATAAGCGCTTGAACCGCAACTATTGTTTGACCTGATACACACATTGCCGGGTGTGCTGCCAAAATCAACGGTGATGCTGGTAGTGCCCTGTCCGCTTGCTACTGTAGCCCCTGTAGGTACTGTCCATGTGTATGATGTTGCTTGCGGAACTGCCGTGATGGAATAAATTACTCCTGTTTGCCCTGATGTAAAAGCTGTAAGCCCTGTAATAGCCCCGGGAGTATTTGGGGTGGAATAGACAGTGATTGCCATGCACGAAGATGTACCGGTTCCACAGCTATTGCTTGCTGTAACGCATATATCGCCTGATGCGCTGCCCACTGTTACACTAATGGATGTCGTTCCCTGGCCTGAAATGATTGTCCAGTCACCTGGGATTGTCCATGTATAAGATGTGGCACCGGAAACCGGTGATATGGAATAAGTTTGAGGAGTACCGTCACAGGGTGTTGCGGAACCGGAAATGGCGCCCGGTTGAACAGGAATGGAGATCGCTGTTACCAACTCAACATTTGCATAATAGGGTATGCAGGTTCCTTCGGTAACCATGGCGCGGTAATAGGTAGTGGTATCAACAATTACCTGTGCCGTATCGGAAGTTGCCCCGGAAATATCCGACCAGTTAGCAGAATCAGGAGATTCCTGCCATTGTATGCTGCCGGTATAGCCGGTTAGGGCCAATAAAACTGTGTCTCCGGTGCATACCGTGGTTTGTGAGAAACACCGATTACACAAATTTACACCGATTACACAGATAATACAGATGAATGTCTTTAATAGAATTAAAAGCAATGGTTTTTTCATGATTTTATGTTTTTGATATGTGATGTTTGTTCGTCCTTGAGGTTCTTGTCGGTTTCAAGGTTATATGTTTGTTAGGTTTTTGAAACGCACAGCCGTGTTTTGAGATGCACAGCCGTGCGTCTTTACATTATGGGATTATTTATTATGTATTGTCTGATACAGTATTTGTTCTTGGTTTTTTCCATAATGTTATTCTATAATTATCCTTTTATTCCCTATACTTTCTTTTGTTATTATAAGCAAGTTATAAATACCTTTGGGATAGGCAGACATATCTATTTCAGATTTAGAATCTACGATTGCAGATTTATATATTTCCTTACCGAGAATGTTGAAAATCTTTATTCCTTCAATACACTTAATACATTCTATCTCTAGCGTAAACACACCCCTGCTTGGGTTTGGATACACCTTCAGATCCGCAAGGTTTTGAAAACCTTGCGGGTCTTTAATTCCAATTAATTCACTAACTGTAACCGAAACGGTTATCGAATCACCTATGTTATCGGTAACAATCACGCTATAGCTTCCCGGACAAAGACCGGTAGCAATTGAGTTAGTTTGAACCAAAGGATCATCCCACAGGTAAGTGTATGGAGGAACACCTCCGCCTGGTGTTACAGTTGCTTCCCCATCACAATTACCTTGCGTGGCATCGTTGGTTGTGGTAGCAGCCGTCAGTGTACCGCCGGATAAAGCAATTGAAGTTGTATTGGACTTGGATGAATTGTAATCTTTGGTTTTAACAGTAGCTTCACAACCATCAGGATGTTTTACTACTACCTGGTATGACAAGCTACCCATTGGAGGTGAAAAATCAGTTCGTGAGGTGAGGTTGCTCGCTATCGAATCTATTATTTGCCAGCCGGTTGATGTCGTATACCTGTAGATATAATATGTTAAAAAATTAAAACCCTGGTAATGGTCCCAAATCAGATTTATATTACCCAGCCCTTCATTTATGGTCAGGTGCATTGTCTTATGCGCTACACTTAATTCCGACTCATTTCCACATGAATCAACTACTGAAATCTTATACCTCCATGCTTGTTGAAGCGGATTTGATAATGAATCTATAAAATGACTCATACTATCTACAGGTATGTTTCCTATCAGATAGTAAACACCGGCTTGTGTGCTTTCCTTATAGATATTGTATGATTGTATTCCC
>JBDRNO010000097.1:0-7630 GCA_043811005.1 Bacteroidota bacterium
ACATTGCTTTTACGAAAATATACTTCTTTTTTGAAGATTAGGTATATTTAAATGAAACCGATATTAACCAATATTAACCGATGTTAACCGTTTTTAACAGTTTCCATTGTAACATTAATTAGTTACGAAATGATATAACTCTCCAAACCCTTGAAAACTCAAGAACCAGGAAATCGGGAATATTTATTCCATACCACGGATGACATAAGCCCAATAGAGATTGAAAAAGCGGAAGGTATCTACCTCTATGACACCACCGGGAAACAATATATTGATCTGATATCCGGTATTTCAGTCAATAATTTAGGACACAGGCATCCAAAAGTTATCAATGCTATTAAAAAGCAGTTAGACAAACATTTGCACGTTATGGTTTACGGGGAATTCATTCAACCACCACAAGTGCACCTGGCAAAAATTCTGAAAAATAATTTACCCGTAACCCTGGATTGCTGTTACTTTGTTAATTCCGGCAGTGAGGCAGTTGAAGGTGCGATAAAGCTCGCCCGGCTGTTTACACAGAGAAAAGAGATAATTTCTTTCGAAAATGCTTATCACGGAAGCACAATTGGTGCGTTAAGCATAATGGGAAAAGAGGACTCGAAGTTTGATTTTCAACCCTTGTTACCCGGTTGCCGGCTAATCGGGTTTAACAATATCCCCGATTTAAAGAATATCACTACAAAAACCGCCTGCGTTATTGCCGAGACCATACAGGGAGAAGCCGGGGTGATTGTTCCGAAAAATGATTTCTTAATAAAACTGAGAAACAGGTGCAGTGAAACAGGAACACTGTTAATTTTAGATGAGATACAGACCGGTTTTGGAAGAACCGGAACTTTATTTGCCTTCGAACAATACAATATCATCCCTGATATTATCACCTTAGCCAAGGCAATGGGTGGAGGTATGCCTCTCGGGGCTTTTATTTCTTCAAGTGAAATAATGGATTCCTTAAAAACTACTCTTATTCCCGGGCACATGACGACATTTGGAGGACATCCCCTCTCCTGTGTTGCTGCGATAGCTGTGATGAAAGTATTATCAGAAAGCGATCTTATTGAAAACGTAAAATCAAAAGGGAAATTATTCAAGAAATTGCTGGCTCACCCTGCAATTTTAGAAGTAAGAGGAAATGGGCTACTTCTTGCGGTTGAATTAGGGGCGCCTGCCTGCCGAAGCTTCAGCGCAGGCAGGGGAGATGATTTCACGAAAAAAGTAATTAAAGAATGTATTAAAAACGGTGTTTTTACAGATTCGTTCCTGTTTGCTGAAAATTGCCTAAGAATAGCTCCACCATTGATCATAACTAATGATGAGATAAAGAGGGCATGTAAGGTGATTGTGTCATGTATTGATAAGGTCGTGAGGAAGGGGGTTGGGGAATAAACAATATACATAAATCATCTGGCGGAGAGTGAGGGATTCGAACCCCCGGTACCCGAAGGTACAATGGTTTTCAAGACCACCGCATTAGACCACTCTGCCAACTCTCCAAATGCAAAAATACAATTTATTTGTTTATATTTTTTAAATCTTAGCGCTTCTTGTATCTCCTAGCTTGGACAAGCCAAAACCAAAAAAGGAATTAAAATATTTTAGCTAATTTTGTCTCTCGCAAAGTACGCAAAGGACTCAAAGTTCATAATTTAGATATTGCGCTCTTTGCGCACTTGGCGTCTTTGCGAGAAAATATTTTTAGCCCTAAAATATCAAAACCTTGATTTTAAGTTACTAAAATGAAAAAACTTTCAATAATCTGGTTTTTACTATTTTCAATAACAATAAATAATTCTTTATTAGCCCAAAACCTACAAGCATTTTTCTCTTATGCTAAATTCCTGTCATCTGAAACAGGTCCTTATTTGGAAATTTATCTTGCTATAGATGGTAACAGCATTGTATATACAAAAAATGATCCCGGAAAGTTTCAAGGTGCCATTGAAGTATCATTGATGTTTAAGCAAAGAGATACAATCAGATATTTTGACAAGTACAACCTGTTAAGCCCTGAGATCATTAGTAAAGACTCCTCAAAAACAAACTTTATTGATCAGCAAAGAATACCGCTTCCAAATGGAGTTTATGATTTTGAGATCCAAATAGCTGACAAAAATAAATCCACTACAGATACGGTTCAGGATAATTCTGTTTCAAGCAGGGGATTTAATCACAGGGAAGTTATAATAATGGATTTTTCTGAAAATATAATCTCACTGTCAGATATTGAGCTTGTTGAATCCTATAATAAATCAACAAAGCAAAATATTCTTACAAAAAGCGGATATGACCTCCTGCCTTATATCACAAATTTTTTTCCTCAATCAATTAACAAACTCATCTTTTATGCAGAAGCATATAACAGCCGTGATGTACTTGGTGCGGATGGAAAATATTTAATAAATTACTATATTGAAACTTATGAAAACAAAATCCCTTTTAACAGGTATAAGCGCTTCATAAGACAAACTGCTAAAGATGTTAATGTTATCTTTAATGAATTTTCTATCGAAGAACTGCCATCAGGAAATTACAATCTGGTAATTGAAGTTCGGGATAGAGAAAATAAGCTGCTCACTAACAAAAAGATTTTTTTTCAAAGAAGCAATTCCAGCTGTGAATTAAATATAGAAGACTATTCTGCCATAGATGTAACAAATACCTTTGTAGATAATATCACCGATAAAGACACCCTCGCTGAATACATTAGATCATTAGCGCCTATTTCAAGCAAGACGGAAAAAATTTTTACTAATAACCAAATTAAAACATCAGACCTGGAAATGATGCAGAGATTCTTCCTTCATTTTTGGAACAAAAGGAACAACATAGATCCGGAAAACCTATGGAAAAAATATCTGAACGAAGTTAACAAGGTAAACGATCAATATGGAACAAGGATCAAAAAAGGATATGAAACTGACAGGGGAAGGATATATTTGCAATACGGGCTTCCCAACAGCATCTCAAAGGTTGATCATGAACCTAACTCTTATCCTTATGAAATATGGCATTACTATAAAATCGAAGATCAGACCAATGTAAAATTCGTCTTTTTAGATACAGACCTGGCAATAAACGATTACACCCTTATTCATTCTAATGCCATTGGAGAAATAAATGATCCAAGCTGGCAATATCAAACCCAAAAACGCGACACACCATTCAATAATATTGACATACTGGAAGCTCCTGATCATTACGGAGGTAAAGCTAAAGATTACTACCAAAATCCCAGATGATCCTAATTTATGGTTCATCGTAAAAATGCGTTCCTGCGATCATTCATTGTAAGAATAATTATCTTTTGAAATGACAATAACCATGACCATGACATTGACTATGACAGTTACTATCCATATCAAGAAATTAACTAAACCTGATATCATATGAAAAACAATAACCTCATTATAATCGTCATTGTCATACTTATAGTCATGGTTTAACTGTTTAGATTCAGGTACCCATTATTATGATGAACCAATTTTATTACATCTTTCTAACAATCGCCCGTCTTATCTCTTTATTGCCATTCAGTGTGCTTTATGTCTTCTCTGACTTCCTTTATATTTTAACTTATTATCTAATAGGGTACCGCAAAAAAGTGGTTATGAGTAACCTGGAAAACGCTTTTCCTGAAAAATCCGGAAAAGAAATTGAACTAATAGCCCAAAAATTTTATAAAAATTTTTGTGATCTGATTATTGAGGTCATTAAGTCTTTAACCATTTCAGAAAAGCAGATTAGAAAAAGATTTCTTTTTATCAACAGAGAAATATTGGATGAACTCTATCATCAAAACAAGAGCGTTATTGCCGTTCAAGGTCATTGTTTCAACTGGGAATGGACAATCATGATGGGGCCGAAACAGGGAAAGCATAAACGCTACGTTGTTTATAAACCCTTGTCAAATAAATTTTTCGATAACGTTATTCTCGATCTCAGAAGCAGGTTTGAAACAGAGATGATCCTTATGTATAAGACTTATGATCTTATTGAAAAAAACGAAACCCTCCTCAGATCCTCTAAAAAGGATACACAGCCATCATGCTATCAATTTGGAGCCGATCAAACACCCATGAAACATAAAGCAGAGTACTGGACTAATTTTTTAAACCAGGATACACCTGTATTTCTCGGGGCAGAAAAAATTGCAAAGGAATGGAATATTCCAGTAGTTTTTTTAAATGTTCAGAAAGTTAAAAGAGGGTATTACGAAGTTGAATTTATCAAATTATTTGATAATTCAAATGAAACATCACAATTTGAAATCACTGAAAAACACGTAAGGGTTTTGGAGGAAATTATCATTGCTAAGCCGGAAAACTGGCTGTGGTCACATAGGAGGTGGAAACATAGAAGAGTCTGACAATTAATTGACTGGGTGCTGGGTGCTATCGGATGCAGACTGTGGACTGCTTACTACCGATTTGTTTACATAAAAAAATCTCGCAAACATATTTGCATACCGGAGTGCCGGTATTCCGTCAGGTAGGGATGTTGTTAATAATGGCTTTGATACTTAGTATAGGTAATGAAATATTGAGGGATGACGTTTTATCTGAAATTTATTTCATTCACCCAAGCCGCTAAAAACATATTGAATAATATTGGCACCCATCTTAAGTGCCTTGAGGCGGGTAGCTTCAGAATCATTATGTATTACAGGATCTTCCCAGCCATCGCCTAAATCACATTCGTAAGTGTAAAAACAAACCAACCGCCCTTCATATATCAGTCCAAACCCCTGAGGTGGTTTATTATCATGCTCATGAATTTTGGGCAGTCCGTTGTTAAAATCATATTTCTGATGGTAGATGGGATGCGAAAAAGGAAGTTCAACAAAATCCAGACTGGGAAAGACTCTTTTCATTTGTGGACGGATGAACTTATCGAACCCGTAATTGTCATCAATATGGAGGAAACCGCCCCCAATCAAATAGCTTCGTAAATTATCAGCCACCTCATTTGAAAAAACAACATTTCCATGGCCTGTCATGTGAACAAAAGGATAATTAAAGATGTCTGGGCTGCCTGCTTCAACAATTGCCTGTTCGGGATCAATATTGGTTCTTAAATTCTTATTGCAGAACTTTATCAAATTTGGTAATGAGGTTTCGAGATTAGCATACCAATCACCACCACCGCTATATTGCAATAAGGTGATTTGGTAGAAAGGGGACGGGGAATTGGAGAGGGACGGGGGACGGGGGATAAGGGTCGGTGTAAAGGGAGAAATATAAGCACAAGTAATTATCGCTATTAAAAATGTTATGAATATCTTTTTCATTCGTAAATCAAATTTGATTAAGTATATTATCTTAATTAACTTAAGTTGTTACCTATTGAAACTGATTTGGCAATCATCTCCTGTTATAAATTACATACAGTTACAGGCTGCTGGTTACTGGCTGCTTGTTTATGTCCATAACGCTTGTTTTATAAGGATTTTACTAGCAACCAGTAACCAGTATCCAGCAACTGTTTTTTATTAGCAATTATATATCTTATCAAATAAAAAGTAATAAGTGGCAACTTGCGTTAATTAAGAAATTACTCATTCATCAAATTTATAGTATGACATGCAACCAAAGCAGCAGTCTCCGTTCTCAATCTGTTCCTGCCAAAGCTTACCGGCTGAAACCCGTTTTTGACAGCAATTTCCATTTCACTTTGCGAAAAATCACCTTCAGGCCCAATAAGAATTAAAGCGTTATTTCCTTTTTTATAACTTTCGTGTAACATCTCCCCTACTCTATTAATAAGGGGATCAATTTGAAAAGCATTACAAGTTGCAATGAATTTTTGTCCTGTAAAATTTAACCCTATAAAATCATTATACCTGACGGCAATATTCAACTTCGGAAGATAAGTCTTAAGGGATTGTTTCATTGCAGCAATAATTATTTTATTTAGCCGGTCTGTTTTCAAAACATTTCTTTCTGAATGTGTACAGATGATGGGTGTTATTTCATTAATACCTATTTCCGTAGCTTTTTCAAGGAACCACTCAAAACGGCTGATGTTTTTTGTAGGAGCAACGGCAATATGCAGGTAAAAATCTTTTTTGCAGTTTTCTTTTTGAGCATCAATAACTTTGATCCTGCATTTTTTATGATCAATTACAGTGATCTCTGCCTTGTAAAGCCCGCCCTTCCCGTCAACTAAATGAATAATATCACCGGGTTTTAAACGCAATACCTTTATGCAATGGTGAGATTCTTCCTGAGTTAGAGTATAGGTGTTTGAAGTTATATCGGGTGTGTAGAAAAGGTGCATTTCAACAAATCACATAGAAGGGCTGTCTTTAGAATGTCCCAACCTTATGCTCAGTCCCACTGCTGCCACGTAAGGGGTTCCCATCGCTATTTCAATATGCATGCCAACAACCTTTGAAAAATATGTCCTGAGTCCGAGTAATGTCTGAATACTCATTCTTGTCCTTTCAAAATTGGGATCCTTCCAATCAGGATCTTCTGAATCATGTTCGTAGGTCCAGAGAGAATAACCTAACCGAAATCCTGTATACATGCCTATATAATCATTCTTGATAAAATGGAATAATGGCCTTACACCTATATTCAAACAAGTAAGTTCCTCTGTTACATCCTCTGTATGAATTGTATCATCATAATATAGATAGTCTTCCCATTCAACCCCCATTTTTTGGTAAGAAACAGCTATTCCCATGCTAAAAAAATCTGTTATTCCGTAATCCATCATACCATTCAATACCGGTTCCGAATATTTTTCGGAATCGTAATCAATACCTAAACCAATTTCAGAACCATAAACATAATAACCGGCACCAGCACTTATCACGACTTGACCTTTTTCTTTTTGTGCTATAACTTTATTACTAAAAGAGAATATAAGCAATGCACTAACGGCAATTATGATACTGAACTTTTTCATAATTAAAGATTGTTTACTGCCTTTCGGCAGACTGGTTAATAAATAATTTAATTAATAGATATCGAAATTTTCGTTTAAAAATTATAATATGATTTAGTGTTAATTCGTGTAATTAGTGGCTATATTTCTTTTTAATTAATTTACGAAGTTATGTTCTTCAAGTGCAATAATAGAAATTTATTTTAATATTAAATATTTATTTAATTAAAATTTCAAATTCCAACCTAATGTTATAAGATAAGGTGTTCCGACAGCAGTTTCAATATGTATTCCAAAAACATCAGACAAATACGCTCTGAATCCGAATAATACCTGAACGCTTATTGGGGAGTTTTTCGAATTCTCAGGATCATAATCAGGGTTAGATGTCGTTTCTTTATAAGTCCACTGGGAATAACCAAGTCGGGCTCCTGCATAGAAATCTAAATTCTCATTTCCTCCAAAATGAAACAAAGGCCTAACTCCAATATTCAAGAGGGTACGTGTTTCAGTAAAATCCTCAACAACATAATTGCCGGTACTTGAAGTGTCCCATTTATATTCCCAGAAATCAAGACCAAACTTATGATAACTAACAGCGAGTCCCATACTGAAAAAATCTGCAATTCCTACATCATACATGCTACTTATTACCGGTTCTGAAAAAGATAAATAGCTATCACTGTTGTTACCGGCTTCACTTTCATATCTCTTGTAATTAAAAAGAAAAGGGGCT
>JBDRNO010000098.1:0-4332 GCA_043811005.1 Bacteroidota bacterium
TTTGGTGACAGGCAGTTCACAGCTTAACAATGTTTCAGCAGGGAATATTTCATCCTCATACCTCCACACCACCGATAGCATCACTACCTCACAACTCACCACAGACACAATAAATACAGCCAGCATCAACTCCAGTCAATACCTGCTCAACGGCTCACCTTTTACCGGCAGCCAGTGGATAAACTCGGGCAGTGATATATATTTTTCAGGAGGCAATGTAGGGATAAATACAAACAATCCACAATACCCGCTCCATGTTGACGGTAATGCCGTAGTTACCGGTTCCATAGCAGGGGAGAACCTTTATGTAGAAAAATCCGTTAACATAGGTGCATTTAAGTTCATAAATGGTGCAGTAATACCGGGGCAGAAAGATACCATCAGTTCACCTGCAGAAATAGTTATGCGTTCGCTTGCCAATAAGATACAATTTGAGTCCGATACTGTTGAAGCTAAAAAATTGATGAGAGCACAGGAATTAAACGCTAACCTTGTGTCATCTGATAAAGCTGTAACAAAAGAAGTAGAAGCAGGAAAAATAAGGGTTGATACTTCCATAAGGATAGCAGGGGGTGGCATTTCTATTGACGGTATTAACAACTTAATTACCAGTACAAGCGGAAACATCTATTTTCATGATGAAAACCTTATCACCACGGGTTCAATAGCAAGCCGGGATCTTTACGTACAGAGAGCCATTAACATAGGCGATTTTGAGTTCAGGAACGGTGCTACATTGCCGGGACAGAAAGACACAATACGTTCAACAGTAGGGATAGTCATAGAATCTGATGCCGAAAAGATAAATTTAAGTTCGGATAGTGTGTTTGTAAAGAGAGTTATGAAAGCTGAAATTATAAAAGCCGATACCCTGAAAACAGAAACACTTGAAACCGAAAAGGAAATACGCGTAAAAGGTATGGTCATTGATGGAGTTAACAGCAGGATAACTTCTAATAGCGGTAGTATCAATTTTGACGATGAGAACCTTATCACAACCGGCTCAATTGGAGGACAGAACCTTTACGCACAAAATTCATTAAACATAGGCCCTTTTAAATTTATAAACGGTGCTATATTGCCCGGACAAAAAGATACTATTAAGTCTCCTGCCGAGATAGTTATAAGCTCAGAAGCTGAAAAAATAAACTTGGAATCAGATACTGTAAAGGCGAAAAACGTGTTGGAAGCCAAGACATTGAAAACAGCTACACTTAGTGCAGAAACAATAGAAAGCGACAGTGCTATAAAGGTTGCCGGCAGCAGATTAATTTTTGATGGCATAAACAACCGTATAACAAGTGCAAGCGGAACGATTAGTTTTGATGATGAGGATTTGGTTACTACAGGAACAATAACTACAAATCGCCTTTTAACGAGCAGGATAGTATCACCGGATAGTTTAATTTATTTTGGAGACAGTTCTGTGGTAATGCATCACTCAGGGAACATGATATATGGGAGTGTCAACAGCTTGTATAAAGGGCTGGCGCTTGAATTTGGAACAGCCCGGGGTTTATTTTCTACTGCAATTGGGTTTCATGCAAAAACAAGTCCTGATGCTGAACGTTCTGTAATAATTGGAGCTGGTGTTCCTCCTAACGGTTCATTAGTAAATGATATTCCGTTTTCCTTAATGGTTGGTTTTAATAGTGATATTCCTACGTTATTTGTCGGGCCTTCTGATGGTACCGGAACAACAGGAAAAGTTGGATTTGGAACTACAGACCCACAAAAGGCATTACACATTAAAACAACTCACCAAATAAATCTTGGTGACCCTATCCCCCCTGAATGTCCTCCTTTCTGCCAGACTATTCCTGAAGCTGGTTCTCATTGGGGTATACGATTGGAAGACTTTACATCATTTGATGTTGGCTCAGAAATGCATTCTATATTTGATATAGAAGCAAAATTTGGCGGTTTATTTATAGGTCCGCCTGGTAATCCTATGATGATATTTGGTGAAGTTTCAGGTCAAAACGAAGTGCTTATTGATGGCAACCTTAATGTAAGTACTTTAAACGCAGATAACTTAGAAATAACAGACTTAGATGTTGCCAACAGGATCAAAGTAGGGACAAGTTCATTATTCTTGGGAAATCCAACTAGTACTCCCGGTGATGAAAATAATATATGGACAGATGCCGGTGATCTTATAGTGCAAAATCACTCATCTAATCCTGATGGAAGAGTTGGCATCGGAACACCAAATCCTACATCCAAGCTTGAAATCTCCGAACCAAGTGCAAATTTCAAATTTGATGGTTCTGCTTCTACATCAGGGTATACTACCACCTTCAAAATGGATGACACAGCATTAAAGATCGGACATAATTCCAATGGACGTGACATTCAGTTTTTTACAGAAAATTCACAAACTACTAAGCTTACTATAAAACCAGATGGCAAAGTTAATATTGGTGGAGCAATTACTTCAGGAGATCATACAGATTATAAATTAGCAGTAAACGGCAAAATAGTGGCCCATTCATATAAAGCTACAATAAGCAACTGGGGCGATTATGTGCTAAAAAAGGATTATGGTTTAATGACACCTAAAGAAGTTAGAAATTATATTGATACATACGGTCATCTTCCAGGTATGCCTTCAGGAAAGGAAATCGAAACCAACGGGCTTGACCTGGGTGAAATGGCATTAATGCAGTAGGTGAAAATTGAAGAGCTTACTTTATACACTATAGAGCAGGATAAACGAATTGAGGAATTGGAAAATAAAAACATAGTGCTGAAAGAACAACAAAAACTGTTTGAGCTGCGTTTAAAAAATATAGAAACGAAAAAATAAACAATGATTAAAAAACTTTCAACTAGCATTACATTTTTGATATTAATATCAATGATCTTAACTTCCTGCAAAAAATACCCTGAAGGGCCAACTATCAGCTTCAGGACTGTACAAGGAAGATTGACCGGTGAGTGGGAAATAATAGAATTTAATATTGACGGGCAGGATTTTATGGATTCACTCAAAAACCATCCTGCTTATTGTACTTATGATATTAACGCAAAGCAGGAGGGCAGTTTTTCCCTTGTAAAATCTTGTTCTGATGGCGCTTTCGGAGGTGAAATTATTTTAGTTAATAAAGAGAAAATATATATGTCTGCCTATTATCCTAATCCTACAAATCCCTTTGGCCCCTTAAACGATGATTCTGTATCTGTTCACTGGGATATAATCAGGTTAACAAATAAAGAGATGAAACTAAGAACTGATTTTACTGATGGAAAAGAATATGAAATTTCTTTTGATAAAATCAAGAACAATCATTCCTAAAACAGAGCATTATTATGAAAAAACTCATCTTTATTTTATTCTTAGTAGTCCCATTCATCGGTATTGCACAAACAAGTTCTGAAAATCTGAAAAAATACTGGTACTACCGCATACGTTTAATTAACGATTTTATGAAAGTTGGGCCTGATCAGGGTGAAAGCATCCCTGCTGAGGTTAGACAGATAAATGGGAAAATTAAATGGGGTGATGCCACAATGTACCTTGGCTGGTATATAGGGGTGCTTGCAACGGAATACCTCCTTCTGGATGTTTATGATCAAAACACATTTCGTACTAAGAAGGAATTATATTATGCCTTGAATGCTTATGAGCGGATAGACATGAATGCTGAACCATTATATTATGATGACAATGGCAATCCCGGAACGCCAACACTAAACGGATTTTTTATAAGGGATGATGTTCCTGCTGATTTTCTTACTAAAAATAACAATGAAAATTTAGCGCATTTCAACCAGGAATTAACAGATGTATCAGAAGTAAATTCGATCACATCTGATTATATTAGAGAAGTGAGCGGGAGCGATCCATGTATTGCTGAAATGAGCCAGGACAACGTTTATCAATTGTTGATTGGTTTTGCATTAGTCAATCGTTTTATTGATGACGGGGTTACTTATAACGGTGTAGCATTAAAGCTAAAAGCAAGAGTTATGGCAGATCTGATTTTAAAACATGTTAGAAAAGATAACTGGAAAATAAAAAATCCGGTTGAGGGAGAAGACGTTTGTCGTGGTTGGAAAACGTTATCACGATCTTTTGGTCTTGCCGCAGCCGGAAAAAAAATTACGGGTATCGGGTACCAAAATGTCCTTTCTGAATATTGGTATTACATATGGCAATTAGCTCAAACTTTTGTGAATCCTACGAGTGGCAATAATCATCATAAAGCAGTATTAGCCGCCATTGGGGATTCCTGGAGGATAAGACTTGATGGTACAATACCAAAGACTTTCTGTTTGTTATGTCCTAATTCAACATATCAAGGTATAGCTAACTCTACTGCATGGGCA
>JBDRNO010000099.1:0-2003 GCA_043811005.1 Bacteroidota bacterium
TTCCATTCATTACCACAATATCGGACCAGGTACAGATATGAAACTATTGTATCTTCATAAAATTATAATATATTACCTGTCAGGATTAAAAGCAATCCTGGATTATAGAAAACGAGAATACAAAAACATCATTTACAATTCAGGCGGCATAAGTATTGAAAATATTCTGTTTGTCATCTGGGCCAAAATATTAGGTTACAAGCTTCTTCTTGCCATTGAGGAGGATTATACTTTCTTCAGAGATAATATTAAACAAATATCAAAATTCAAATTCTGGACAATTAAACGACTGGACTTCCTGAATTGCCGCTGGGCCAATGCGATAATAGTTATATCGGAATACTTGAAAAATAAGTATTTAAAACTCAAAGCAGAAAAAGTAATACTGGTGCCCATAACTGCAAAGTCGAATCATAATGAGCATAAAAAAGAATTCAATTCTCCGCTCCAGGTAGTTTATGCAGGTACTTTTGCTGATAAGGACGGAGTAAGTGATATTATTAAAGGCTTTGGTTCCTTTAATAACCTTTATAAGAAAGCACAGTTAATTCTCACCGGTAAAAGTGCTCAACAATTACTATACACGGAAAAGTATAGAAACCAGGATAACATTATTTTCACGGGATTTGTTCCGGATGATGAGTTTTATCAATTACTCAGAAATGCCGATGTACTATGCATGTGCAGGACAGAATCGGATTTTGCTAATGCCGGGTTCCCCTTTAAGCTGGGAGAGTACCTCGCAACCGGTAACCCAGTTATATGTACTAAAGTAAGTGATGTTGAGATTTACCTGACTGATAACGATGCTTATCTGATTGACCCGGATAATCCTCAGCAAATTTGCGACGCTTTAACCGAAATAACTATTAATCCTGAAGCAGCGAGACAAAAAGGCCTCAATGGAATGAAAAAATGTAGAAAGTTTTTCTCTCCTGAATCGAATGGTAAATTATTGTATAACCAATTAAAAGGTATTTAGAAACAGAATATAAACAATTTATCTGCTATTTATGTTGAAAATAAAAACTGGCAGTGACTTAACAGGATTACAATGATTTTAATAGGGGACTTTGGGGAAGATCATGGATAGGGTTATAAAAGCAGATTTATATCGATATGGAAAATTAGCAGGGACCAGAGGATTTATAAAAGGATGGTTCATAACGGGCTTTAGATATACATTCCTGTTAAGAAAGATAATACAGCATAAAAAATTCACAATCAAAGGCTTGTACTACAGGCTTCTAAAACGGTTGTTCGCATATAAAGAGTTTCAGATAAGTCCTGATGCTGAAATAGGCGAGGGTTTTTACCTGTATCATCGCGGAACAATCTATATCGGACCGGTGAAGATTGGCAAGAATTGCTGTGTCTCCCATAATGTAACAATCGGGAGAGCCTATAAAAATGGTCAGATAGGCCGGCCGACTATAGGAGATAATGTCTGGATCGGACCAGGCGCCGTCGTGGTCGGTAAAATAAATATTGGAAATAACGTATTTATTGCACCTAATTCGGTTGTGAATTCCGATGTGCCTGATAATGCTATGGTTGCCGGTTACCCGGCCCGATATATTATTAAGGAAGATTCGATAAGTGACTGGGTAAATGATATACTGGACTGAAATTATATGTCGCAGAAATTTATGACTGACCGGGTATTTATTACAGGTGCTGCAGGCTTCATAGGCTCCAATCTGGTTGATAATCTGTTAAAAACGGAATGTCAGGTGATGGGAATAGATAACTTTGATCCATACTATGACCGGAAAATTAAGGAACAGAATATAAAGAATGCACTTCAATATCCGAATTTTAATTTTTATGAAGGAGATATTAGAAATGCTCATTTTATCGAGAGTTGTTTCTCGGATTTTAAACCGGATATTATAATACACCTTGCAGCTAAAGCAGGGGTCAGACCATCACTGGTTAATCCGGAAGCCTATTATGATGTAAACGTAATGGGTACTTTGAACTTACTGGAACAGATGAAGAAA
>JBDRNO010000100.1:0-12140 GCA_043811005.1 Bacteroidota bacterium
ATCAATCAGTATCAATAATATATAGCTTTATTAGGATTTGAATATAGAATAATGAACATTAGAACAATAGAATAATGAATAAAAACAGAAAATATGATATTGAAGAGCGTCTTATCAATTTTACCATTTTAATTATGGAAAATGAGTTGATTTCAATTTTCGTTTCTAGCATAAAGAGAGCTGAAAAAAAATAGTGTTCTTATAATAAAAAAATATTCAAAATTTATAATTCGATTGTTCTAATGTTCATTATTCAAAATCTTAAAATAACCATGTTATTTCGTTACTATTCCTAAGACAGATAAGAAACGAATATGGGCCTGGTCATAAAGGAAAAATTTATCAGAATTTATATGAAGAATTCTTAATATCTAAACAAATACCATATAAAAGAGAAGTTAGAATAAACGTGTATTCATCAGAAACAGGAAAAATTGTAGGTACTTATATCCCTGATTTTGTTATTGATGATAAAATAATAGTTGAATTAAAATCATCAAAATACACAACAATTAACATAAAACTGAATAGTCATATAAGATGAAACCCGAAGAACTGCTTAGAAAAACCATATCCCAATTTGTAGACAATGAACTCATTCCTGCTGCCAGGGAAATAGATGAAAAGGATGAGTTCCCCTGGGAAATGTTTAAAAAGATTGGGGCATTAGGAGCTTATGGTTTAAGATATGCTAAGGAATACGGTGGGGCAAATGCAAATACTACAATGTTTTGCATTATGTGCGAAGAAATGGCAAGGGGAAGCATGGCTGTGGCTGCTTTCACTGCTATGCAATGTCTTATGGGCACGGATTTTATCTTCAGATATGGTACCGAAGATCATAAAAAGAGATTATTTGCTCCTGCTATTAAAGGAGAAAAGGTAGTTGCCTTTGCGTTAACAGAACCGGAGGCAGGTACTGACCTGGCAGGTGTCAGGACCACGGCTCAAAAGGATAAAAATGGGTATGTGATAAATGGCATGAAAACATGGATCACAAATGCACCGTATGCCGATTGCTTCACAGTGCTTTGCCAAACTGATAAAACCAAAGGTTTTAAGGGCTTGAACTTTTTCCTGATAGAAAAGGATACACCTGGTTTTTCTGTGAGCCCTAAGTTCCAAAAACTAGGTACAAAGGGGACAGATATTGCAGAGCTTGCTTTTGATAATTGCCACATACCTCTTGAAAACCGGCTTGGAGCCGAAGGCAGGGGGCTTGGAAATCTGATGGCTATCCTGGCAGAAATCCGTACAATGACTGCAGCGCTATCTCTCGGACTTGCAAGGGCTGCTTTTGATGCATCATTACAATATGCAAAAGAACGGGTTCAATTCGGCAAACCGATTGGAAAATTCCAGGCAATTCAAATGAAGATAGGTACAATGGCTACTGAAATTGAGGCGTCAAAACATTTATTATATAATACCACCCGGCTGTTAGACCAGGGGAAACAATGTATGAAAGAGGCATCCATGACAAAATATTTTATCTCTGAAGTAGCATGCAGGGCTGCGGACGAAGCCACCCGGATATTAGGATCTTACTCATATTCAATGGAGTACCCTGTCCAGCGTTTCTATAGAGATACCAGGTTCCTTTTATTTGGAGGAGGTACTTCTGAGATCTTGCAGACAATCATTGCAAGGGAAGTTGGATTGTGAGTTTAAAGAAATATTAAAATTCCGGGATTGTTTGGCGTGATTGATAATTGAGAAAATAATTTTGAATTAACGAATTTCTGTATAATTTTGTTTAGTATTTATTTTTAACTAAAATGAAAGAAGAAACCTGCCCTACTAAAGTAAATCTTGAAGTAGTATTTTTTAAGGAAGGAAAATACATAATTGCATATTCGCCTGCATTAGATTTATCTGCCTACGGTGATGATATTAAAGATGCAAAAAAGGAATTTGAATATGCATTAAATAGCTTTCTTGATTATACCACTTCTCATGGTACATTATATAAGGAATTGGTTAAATTAGGGTGGCAGGTAGTTTTAAAACGCCCTAAACCTATCTATAAAAAACCTCCTAACATCAGGGATCTACTAAAAAAGCGGTTTGGCTCTGGAAAACCTATTGAGAGAGGACAATTCCCTATGTCTGTTCCTGCCATTTAGCTTTTAAGAAGCAATTTAAGGACTTTAGGAATGACCAGTCAAGAGTATCTTAAAATAATTTCTGACTTATAATGATGAAAGAAGGGGGGGGAAAAAAAAAAAATAACAGGTTTATCTTTTATTTCTCTCTCATAACATTCTTGCTTTCCTGCTCCCAAACCACCGCCTGTGATTCCACACTCGTCATAGCCCACAGAGGCGCATCTTCTATTGCACCTGAAAATACATTATCCGCCTTTAGCATGGCAATTGACTTTGGCGCTGATTTCTTTGAATGTGATGTCCATCTTTCAGCAGATGACTCGCTAATGATCATACATGACGGAACCGTTGACAGAACCACTGATGGTACCGGCAGCGTAAGCAGCATGACATATAACCAGTTGAGGCAACTGGATGCAGGTTATCCGGATAAGTTCGGAAGTCAATTTGCCGGTGAGCAAATCCCTACACTTAATGAGGTCCTTTCTTTAGCAAAGAATACAATAAAAGTATGTATTGAACTAAAGGATAATAATCTTGAAAACAGGATTATGAATTTAGTGCAGCAATTCAATATGAAAGACGAGGTGGTAATATTTGCTTTTAACTTGAATCAACTTCAAACCATAAAAAATTTAGATCCAAATATTGCCGTATGTAATTTGGAAGCTTTCCTTACCTCATATTCTATTGATGATGTTGTTAACATCGGGGGAGAGATTGTAAGCGGGGGAATAATCTTTCCATCACAAGACAACATTAACTATGCTCATCAGAACAATATTGAGATCTGGCAATGGAAAGTTGAGGATACAGAAGACATGATTGAATTAATGACCATGGGTATTGATGGAATAATCACTGATTACCCACAGGATTTGATAGAATTACAAGACTCAAAGCCCGGTACCGGTTTAGTTTGCTATATTAATTTGAATGAAGGTGCAGGAGTTACATTAAACGATATTACAGGAAACGGCAATAACGGGTTATTATATGACGGTACATGGACATCCGGCCACAGTGGAAGTGCATTAATATTTGACGGAATTGATGATTATGCTGATGTGCCAAATACACCAATGCTGGATATTAATAATAATAGTGTAAGCATTTCTGCCTGGGTAAAGCTGGATGAATTACCCAGCGAGACCTCCGGAGACTGTGGACCTATCTATGACTCTGACCAGGACGCATATATCTTATATACCAAAAAAAGCACTAATGAATTGGTTTTTAAGGTGAGTACAACCTGGGGATTCAGAAGGCCTGGCATCCCTGAAAGCTCACTCATAAAAGGCGAATGGTTACATATTGTTGGAGTATACAACGGCAGCCAGGCGATGATATATCTTAACGGAGTTTTAAAAGACACCCATACAGGATTAATAGGAAACGTAGATAACGGACAGGTTGCACAGATCGGCCATAACAACCAGGGGGATTACTTTAAGGGACAAATTGACGAGATCAGGATTTATAACAGGGCTTTGACACAAGACCAAGTGGGTTGCTTATACAATGAAACTCCTATACCATGAACAGTATTGGATGTACTATTTTATTTTAACTTTGCAGATTAGGAAAAAATATATAAACATGGAAAAAACAAAAATTCTCCTCAGTAAGCCCGGTCTTGACGGACATGATGTTGGAGTAAAAGTATTGGCACATGCTTTAATAGATGCGGGTTTTGAAGTCGCTTATACGGGTTTGAGAAAATCTATAGAAGAAATTGTTCAGATGGCTATTGATAAAAAAGTTGATTATATAGGGCTTTCTATCCTGTCAGGTACGCATTTGATTTTATGTGAACAGATGAACAAAGAGATGAAAAGACACAACCTTTCCATTCCCTGGATCGTTGGCGGGAATATCCCGGACCAGGATGTTCAGGCAATTATATCTACAGGGGCAGCAGCAGCTTTCCCTACGGGAACATCTATTGAGGAAGTGATTGCTTATTTTAAAAACACCGATTAGATGAGAACAAAACTTTGTAAATTAATTAAAAAAATGCCACAAAAACACCAAAACACAAAATCCCACAAAAAAATTAAACCAATTGTAAAATAAATTAGTGGGATTTAGTGCTTTTGTGCTTTGGTGGCAAAAAAAAAATTGAAATGGAGCGAAGCGGAATTCACGAACACCTTTGAAAACAAACAATATAGTGAGTAAATTCCATTATAAATTACTGTCTTACCTAAAAGCATCTAAAGTTAAAACTGGATTATTAATAAATTTTGGAAACAAAGACTGCGAAATCAAACGTTTATCAATGTAATCAGTGTAATCTTTTAAAATCAACATAATCGGTGTAATCAATTATAAATCGGTGTAATCTGTGTTAAAAAAAAATGAAATCAAAAGAACCCAATAAAGTCTTCCTTGAATCAGGTATTGAGGTAAATCCTCTTTACACTAATAAAGATATTGAGCAAACCGGAAACCTTAATGATATCGGAAAGCCGGGGGAATATCCTTTTACAAGGGGAATTCATTCATTGATGTACCGCAAACGCCCTTTTACTATTCGTCAATATGCCGGATTTGGCACACCCGAAGAAACGCATAAACGGTTTCTGTACCTGATAAAAAACGGGCAAACAGGTCTGAATGTCGCCTTTGACCTGGTAACTCAAACCGGGCTTGACTCTGACGATCCGCGTGCGTTGGGTGAAGTGGGGCGCGTTGGAATGTCTGTTGATACTTTGGCGGATTTTGAGGAGGTATTTGAAGGTATTGACCTGAATGAGATCACTGTCTCTCTGACTATTAACGGCTCGGCAATCGTCTTGATGGCTATGTATTTTGTAATGGCTGAAAAATGGGGTTATGACATTAAAAATTTGAGGGGAACGGCACAAAACGATATCCTGAAAGAATTTATCGGCAGGGGCACCTGGATCTTCCCGGTTGATTCATCAGTGAAATTAGTTGTTGATACTATTGAATATTGTGCTAATAATGTTCCTAAATACAGTCCTGTTAGCGTATGTGGATACCATATCCGTGAATCAGGCGCTAATCCCATTCAGGAGATGGCTTACGCTTTTTGTATCGCAAAAGCTTATGCTGATGAAGCTCTGAAACGCGGTTTAATTATTGATGACTTCGCTTCACGTCTTTCCTTCAATTTTGATATTTACGGAAATATGTTTGAGCAAATAGCGAAATTCAGGGGGGCAAGGCGGCTGTGGGCAAAGATCATTAAAGAAGAGTACAATGCCCAAGATGAAAAATCCTGCTGGCTAAGAATGATAGCAGGAGGAGGTGGCGGTGGTCTGACCAAAGAGCAACCGGAAAATAATATCATAAGAAGCGCCTATTATGCACTCATCAGCGCCTTATCAGGCACGCAAACAATGGCGCTTTGTTCTTATGATGAAGCATATACGATCCCAACCGAAAAAGCTGCTGAGATATCGCTGCGTACCATGCAGATACTTATTCACGAGATGGGAATTTGCGATACCGTTGACCCCCTGGGAGGATCATATTATATTGAAACCCTTACAAACCAAATGGAAAAGGCAATTAAAAAGCAAATGGCAGAAGTGGATGCACAGGGCGGAATTATTAATGCAGTTGCAACAGGTAAAATACAAGAGACTATCTCAAAACAGGCATATCAAAGAGAAAAAGCGATACAGGAAGGCAAAACACTTAAGGTTGGTGTCAATTGTTTTAAAAAAGGAAAAGAGGAAAGAACTATTGAACTTCACTCTTATAATGAAGAAAATGCACGAAAACAAATTGCAAAGTTGAATAAAATAAAAAAAGAACGTGATTCTCAACTGGTTGTTAAATGTCTTGAAAAGATCAAAAAAGACGCATTAAAAAATAAAAACCTTATGCCACCGGTTATCGAAGCGGTAAAAGCGTATGCCACTGTTGGTGAAATAACACAGTCATTGAAAGACGTATATGGCGAATATGAGGAACCAATCTACTTTTAAACACTGATTACACCGATTAGATAAGAATATAACTTTGTAAATTTATTAAATAAGAAATTATATATAATTAAGTTAAGTATAAATAAAATAATGTTACTGGGTACTGGTTGCTGATTTTTAATCATTAGTGTTTGATTGTTCAATTGTTCGATTGTTCAATTGTTGATATTACCGATCAAAAGTCATTTATCAGTTATTGTCATTATGAATTGTCATCTGACAACTGCCGATTGCAAATTGCCGACTGAAGACTGCCTACTGATTTCTCGGTCATTAGTCATTGTCAATTGTCTACTGGGTGCTGGATGGCATGTACTGGTTACGGAGTCTGAGTATAAAACCAACAACCCGTTCGGCTGAGCTCACGCCGAAGCCAGAACCAAGGACCCAGAGCCCAGAAACTGATTATTAAATCCACCAGCTAGCGGATGAAATTGTAAACGTCTTATGATTAAACATAAAACCATATTATCTCTCGAACAAGCCCTAACTCTCCCCTACGCCACCCAGCGCTTCGTTCAGCTTGGCTGGAGGGTCATCCGTATTGAATCACCGGGCGATGTTAAACAAAAAGCCGGTGATCCTAACCGGTATATTGGTGAAGATACTGGTATTGATGATCTGCATGCCTACTTTATCGCATCCAATATTGGCAAAGAAGCCATAACTTTGAATTTAAAGAAACCAGAAGCCAGGGAATTATTAAAAAGAATTATTAAGGAATTAAAAGTAGATATTTTCCTTTGTAACACCTTGCCCAAGCGATACGAACAATTCGGAATTGACTATGACACCTTGATAAATGCCAACCCTAACCTGATCTGGTGCGGAATTTCGGCTATGGGTACTGACTATCCCGACAGGGCGGGATATGATCCTGCTTTACAAGCTATGTTGGGGTATATGTTCTTAACTGGCGAACCCGATAGAGATCCCATGCTTTGCGGGCTTCCCGTTATTGACCTTAAAGCCGGTGATGAAGCTTTTACCCAGGTTTTGTTGGCAATGTTGGAACAGAATAACAAAGGAGGAGGCAAACGAATAGATATTTCCATGGCGCAATGTGCTACATCATGGTTAATCACTGCACTACCCCAATTACAGTTTGCCGAAGATGAATCATCGCTGTTCACCCGCAGTGGCAGCGAGCATCGCAGTTTTGTCCCCTCCAATTGCTACCCTACAAAGGACGGCTATGTTTATCTCGCCATCGGGAACGATCTTCAATGGGAAAAGTTAACGCAAATAAAAAGTTTCGGGCATCTTGATACTCCGGATAGAAAAACTAACAACGGACGGAAAACAGACAAGGAAAACGTGTATGCCGACATCAGAAAAGGACTGGAAAATTATACCACTTCTGAATTTATTGAACTATGCCTGGAAAATAATATGGCGGTCTCACCGGTTAATTCAATCCAAAATGTAGCAAATCTGGATTTTATCAAAAAATTGATGGTAAAAACCCATCTGCCCTCGAACAGACAAGTAGATTTATTCCCTTCACCAATGAACACGGAGTTTTTAAAGAACTGCAACAATATACTGAAATGCGCCCCTCGCCTGGGAGAACATAATGAAAAAATACTGATTGAAGCAGGTCTTGATAAAAATGAAATTAAAAAACTGAAAGTTGATGGGATAATTTAAGCACTATGATCACAGTCCTAGGACCTACCGCTACTGGAAAAACAATACTTGCCGCTCATCTGGCTTCCCGGCTGAATGGTGAAATTATCAGCGCTGATTCCAGACAGGTCTATAAAAAGATGAATATCGGAACAGGAAAGGATTATGAAGACTATATTGTCGGCAAAAAAAAGATCCCCGTTCATTTAATTGATATTGTTGAACCGGGTTATAAATATAACGTCTTTCAATTCCAGAAGGATTTCCTGAAAGCTTATAATAAAATTAACAAATGGGACAAACTTCCTGTTCTTTGTGGAGGTACCGGTTTGTATATTGAAGCTGTTTTAAAAGGTTATAAACTTATTGAAGTCCCCCATAATGAAAAATTAAGAAAGGATTTAAAAAATAAAACACAAGATGAGCTGGTAAATATCCTGTCATCACTTCGTTCATTGCATAATACTACTGATATTCTGGATAGAGACCGTCTTGTCAAAGCCATTGAAATTGCAACATATCATAAAGAACATCCTGAGATAGAACATGATTTTCCAAAAATCCAAACACAAATATTTGGCATTCATTATGAGAGAGGTGTTATACGCAAAAGAATAACTGAACGGCTGGAAAAAAGATTAGCCCACGGAATGATCGAAGAAGTTGAAGGTTTGTTGGGAAAGAACCGTGTCACGGTTAATCCGGTTCATGGCACGGCTAATCCGGTTCATAATACGGTTAAAAAGCGTGCCACGATTCCAAACCGTGACACGCCACATATAGTAACCCCTGAAACACTAAAAAATTACGGACTTGAATACAGATTCATAACTCAACATGTGCTGGGTGAAATAAACTATAATAAAATGTTCCAAAAGCTGAACACCGCCATACACCAATTTGCCAAAAGACAAATGACATGGTTCAGAAAAATGGAAAGAAACGGTTTTATTATCACCTGGATTAATGGTGAATTACCGTTAAATAATAAAATTGAGAACATAATGTCGCATATCAATTAATCCGCCGGCTGATTAAAATTCCGATACCATAAAATAAATGAAATTCGACATAAATAAATCCCCGGATTTTCAGGCAGGACAGGTCCTGCTGATCAATAAACCCCTATACTGGACATCTTTTGATGTTGTAAACAAAATAAGAATAATATTAAAAAATGATTTGAAAACCGGACCGATAAAGGTTGGGCATGCAGGGACATTAGACCCTCTTGCTACAGGTTTGCTTATATTATGCACAGGCAGGTTCACCAAAAGAATTGAAGAATTTCAAGCCAGGGAAAAGGAATATACAGGCACATTAACACTTGGCGCCACAACACCTTCTTATGACAAGGAAACCCCAATTGACAGAACATTTGATATTGACCATATCTCAGAAGAGTTGATAAAAAAGACTACAGGGGAGTTCATTGGAACTATCACCCAAATCCCCCCTATATTTTCAGCCAAGAAAATTGATGGTGAAAGGGTATACAAAAAAGCACGAAGAAGAGAAAAAGTAGTTTTAAAGCCAATTAAAGTGCTTATCACAAAATTTGAGATCATGAAAATAAATCCCCGTGTCAGCCTGAATGATGTAGTTATCCGGGATATCGAATTTCGAATAATCTGCAGTAAAGGTACTTATATACGTTCTCTCATTCATGATTTCGGGAAGGCATTGAGCGCTGGTGCATACTTAAGCTCTTTGTGCAGGATACGTATTGGTAATTTTACATTAACCGATGCCCTTGCTATTGATGAGTTAAAGTTAAGAACATAACTTAGTAAATTGATTAAAAAGTAATTAATATTACATGCTTTGGAAATTAAAAATATTGCGAGTGCATTCTCCGAAGTATTCTACCAAGGACGAAGTCGTTCGCTACTGGCAACTGGCAAAAATGATATAATATGAGTTGCCGAAATTTATAAATTTGGCAGGAAACTAATTAAAACGTATAAACTAAGCAGGCATTATTGTCACCAATAATTAAATCATTGCAAAAAATATGTAACAAATTTCAAACTTCTTCGTATAAGTCCAATTTAGTTGATAGAAAAAACCCCAAAATAAATATCTTGTAGTTATGAGAATGAAATTATCTCAATTCAGGTTCCATTTGCCAACAAGCCTGTTAGCTGAATCTCCAGTTACAAACAGGGATGAATCGCGACTAATGGTTCTGGACAGAAAAACCGGGACAATCAAGCACAGAATATTCAAAGACATCATTGAATATTTGGACGATCAGGATGTTATGATTGTTAACAATACAAAAGTTTTTCCTGCACGGCTTTATGGATATAAAGAAAAGACAGGAGCCAAAATCGAAGTTTTTTTACTCAGAGAGCTTAATAGTGAACAACTATTATGGGATGTTTTAGTAGATCCAGCGAGGAAAATCAGGATTGGTAACAAGCTCTACTTTGGTGAAAATGAAATAGTAGCCGAAGTTATTGATAACACTACCTCCAGGGGAAGAACTGTGCGTTTCTTATATGACGGCACTTATAAAGAATTCAAAAAAGCCATCCAGAATCTTGGACAAACCCCTTTACCTAAATACATTAAAAGACCTCCAAGTCCTGAGGATAAAGAAAGATACCAGACGATATATGCCAAGCATGAAGGCGCTGTAGCTGCTCCTACAGCGGGATTGCATTTTAGCCGTGAGCTATTAAAAAGATTGGAAATTAAAGGTATAATAATCCCAGAGGTTACACTCCATGTTGGGTTGGGAACTTTCAGGTCTGTTGAAGTTGAAGACTTGACTAAGCACAAAATGGATTCCGAAGAGATCAATATCCCCGAAGAAACTTCCGAAATAGTGAATAAAGCCAAACAAGAAAAAAGAAAAATCTGTGTTGTTGGAACCACTACAATGAGAGCTGTCGAATCATCCGTTTCCTCTACCGGTATGCTAAATCCATTTTCAGGATGGACCAACAAGTTCATTTTCCCACCTTATGACTTTTGTATTGCCGATAGCATGGTCAGTAACTTCCATTTACCCCAATCAACGTTATTAATGATGGTTGCAGCATTTGGAGGGTATGACCTTATTTTTAAAGCTTACCGCATAGCGATTAGTGAAAAGTACAGATTCTTTACTTATGGGGATGCAATGCTGATCATATAGTCTTAAAATTTCACTATTCGTATATTCGTAACAAATTCGTTATTCGCAGATCAGTGAAAAGATATGTAATAATTGCTGCAGGAGGAAGTGGAAGCAGGATGTCGTGCCATCCTGTCTACCCGGAAAACTGGTCAGGAGACAGAAATATATTAACTCCCAAACAATTTCTTGAATTAGCTGGCAAGCCAATATTAATGCACACCTTAAACGCTTTTTGTCAAAGCAATTTGAATATTAAAATCATCCTGGTGCTACCTCAAAATCAAATTACTACATGGGAAGAACTTTGTAATAAATATAAATTTTCCTTAAATCATACGATCATACATGGTGGTAAAACAAGGTTTCATTCAGTAAAAAACGGGCTTTCATTGATAGAAGAAGATAGTTTAATTGCTGTGCACGATGGTGTGAGACCATTGATCAGTGTTAATTTGATAAATAAAGTTTTTGAATCAGCAGAGAAGCTAGGCAATGCAATTCCTGTGATTCCGGTTAATGAGTCGATAAGGAATATAAAGGGAGCTCAAAACACGGCTATAAACAGGAACGACTACCGTATCATACAAACGCCACAGTGTTTCAGGGCTGATGTTATTAAAAACGCTTTTAAAAAAGCGTGGCACGGTTCCAAACCGTGTCACGCTTCTGAACTATATACTGACGAGGCAAGTGTGGTTGAAGCTGCAGGAGAAAAGATACATCTAATTGAAGGAGAAAGCCGAAATATTAAAATCACTACTCCTGAAGATATTTTAATTGCAGAGGCATTAATGAGTCCACTCAAAAAAAGCCACTAAAACACTAAAACACCAAATCCCACAAAACACTGAAAATCAATGAGTTAATTTTTAGTGAAATTTTGTGCTTTTGTGGCAAAATTCTTCATGCTGAATATTCACTAAAATTTCTACAGATGAAAAAATATGGAAAAATTCTTATCGGCTTAATGTTTATTTTCCAAACCGGATTTGCCCAAAAAAAAGGGCAAGAAATACAAGTACCCCAGATGCCTATTGATGAAACGACAAAGCTTTTTACATACACAGGTACTATAGAGACCACGGGTACAAAAGCAGAGATATATAAAAGGGGCCTCGACTGGTATAACAGTTTTTACAAAAATCCCAGGGATGTGATCAGGAAAAAAGATGGAGAAGCAGGAACGATTAATGGAATTGCCCGCTTCAGAATTTTCGATGTTGATAAAAAAGGCTTTAAAACCCAGGCGGGAATGGTTGCATATGGAATCTCCATATTTGCCCAAAATGATAAGTATGAATATGTTATAACAAA
>JBDRNO010000101.1:0-44116 GCA_043811005.1 Bacteroidota bacterium
TTAGATTTTCTTTTACAGAAAAAATTTGGCAAATATACCGGGTGGATTGCATATACCTTAAGTAAAGTTGAATATACTTTCCCTGGTATAGACAAAGGGAAGCCATTTCCCGCTTTGCATGATCAAAGGCATGAAGTGAAACTGATCAATTCATTGAACCTGGGTAAATTCAACCTTTCAGGCACATTTGTGTATGCAACCGGAAAGCCATATACGGCTCCTATAGGACAATACAACATCACATTGCTTGATGGAAAAGAAACAACATTCATTCATGTTGGAGATAAAAATTCAAACAGGTTGCCTGCATATCATAGATTGGATATTGCCATTACGTACAACTTTAAATTTAAAAAGATAAATGGCAGTGCGGGAATTTCATTTTTCAATATTTACAACAGGAAAAACATTAAATACAAAAGATTTCAACTGTTGGAATTTGACCCTGATACTTATATGCCGATAGAACCTGAATTGGTTACCACCGATGTCATGCTGCTTGGCTTTGTTCCAAGTATCTTTTTAAATCTAAAATTTTAATCGATAGAAATTATAAATTGATTAAAAAAGGTAATTATATAGAATTGAGTTAATTATAAATAAAATAATGTTGCTGGGTACTGGTTACTGGGTGCTGGGTGGTATGTAGTGGTTACAGAGTCTGAGTATAAAATCAACAACCCAGAACCCAGTGCCCAGAACCCAGAATCTGATTATTATATGCAAAAAGATAAATTATAAAATGAAATTTTTTTTAACATTCAGATTCCTATACGATTAATTATGAGCTGTTTTCAGAGTAAATTTAATATCAATCAACTTGGTTTCTTTCTAATTATTGCAGCATTGGCTACCTCTATATCCTGCAAAAAGGAAGATGATCATGATCTGCTGAACAAAGCAGTGCTTGAGGGGTATATCTTTGCGAATGAGCCGGTAGATGATATTCACCTGACAAAGCTTTTACCTTTTGGTGGTGAGGATACAATACCTCAACCCATCAATGATGCAGATATTAAAATCATCTGGAAAGGTGTTTCCTATCATTTAATACCATCAGGAGGAGATTCAGGTTATTATCATTATCCGGGTAGTGACCTTCAAATTCTGGAAGGCGAAAATTACAGGATTGAATTTGAATATTTTTACAGATTGACGAGTGGTGAGACGGTTGTGCCTCCCCCCCCCACAGGAGTATGCCTGAACACTGATACTATGGAATTTGAAAAAATCTCTCTTTTTAATATTCATATGTATTTCAGCAATGACTCCGTAACTGTGAGCTGGGATAATGACAATGAAGAATATTATTATGTTGTCATTAACAATCTCGAGCAGGACCCGGTTCCCCTCTATCCTGACTCTCTTAATTCTGTCATGCAAGGTTTAGTTTCTACTTTTCTTTTTACCCGTCCAACCCAGGAAGACTATTACGAGATATTGGAATATTATATTACCCATTTTGGCAAACACCAGGTAAAAGTGTACAAGATCAACCAGGAATATGTAGATCTATATACGAGTCTTGATCAGGATTCCAGAACCTTAAACGAACCCATAACAAACCTTGATAACGGGCTTGGTGTCTTTGCTGCTTTTAATTGTGATACAGCTAATTTTTATGTAGTCGAAAAATAATGAGAGATATTTTTAACTCATTTAAACAATACATTAAGGCACAAGGTCTTTTTCATCCCGCTGACAGGATATTACTTGCAGTAAGCGGGGGAGTTGACTCGGTTGTGATGTGTGAACTCTTTCACAGGGCTGAATACGACTTTGGCATTGCCCACTGCAATTTCCAATTGAGGGGAAAAGAGTCTGAAGAAGATGAAAAATTTGTCAATAAATTATCTGAGAAATACGGCAAGCCCTTTTTCGTGAAAAGGTTTGACACTAAAAATTCTGCAAAAAAAAACGGCATTTCAATACAGATGGCTGCACGGGAGCTACGATACGAATGGTTTGAAAAAGTCAGAAAATCAGAGGATTACGATTATATTGCTGTTGCCCAACATAAGGATGACGAGACCGAAACATTAATGATCAATTTAATAAGAGGCACGGGAATAGCAGGATTTCACGGCATTTATCCTAAAAACAATTTCATAATTCGTCCTTTGTTATTTGCCACCAGGGATGAGATTGAAAAATTCGCACGAAAAGTAAAATTGCCGTTCAGGGAAGACAGCAGCAACCGTGAATTGAAATACATAAGGAACAAGATCAGGCATCAAGTAATTCCCATACTGAAAGAGATAAATCCTAACCTTGAAGAGACAATAACACAGAATATAGACAAGATACGGGAAGTAGAACAAATTTACAAGGAAAGGATTAAGGAGAAAAGAAAAGAGATAGTTGTAGAACAAGATAATAAAACTTTAATACCAATAAAAAAGCTCAAATCCTTGGAATCTGCAAAAAGCTATTTATATGAGTTTCTGCGTGACTATGGTTATACTTCTTCCGTAGTGGATGATATTATCGCCTCATTAGATGGTATTCCGGGTAAACAATTTTTTTCAGCCACACATCGTTTGGTAAAGGACAGAAACGAACTTATTATTTCAAAAAACAAAAATGCTGAAGATGTTGATATTGAGATAAAACAAGGACAAACCATAATTAACTATCCGATTACATTACATATAAAGGAAATTGCCAACGATGATAACTTTGAGATCTCTAAAGATAAAAATATCGCTTGTCTGGATCAGGGTAAATTACAATTCCCGCTAAAACTAAGAAGATGGAAAAAGGGTGATGTTCTTTATCCCCTGGGGATGGACAAGAGAAAAAAACTGAGTGATTTTTTTATTGACAACAAAATACCAATAACCGAAAAAGAGAATATCTTTGTGCTTGAGTCAGGAGGGAAAATTGTTTGGATAGCCGGGCACAGGATTGATGACAGGTTTAAGATCACGAAAGAAACTGAAATGGTTTATCTTATGGAATTGTTATATTGCTAAATTGTTCGATTTTAATAATGGTATATATTTAAAACTAGTGGTATAGATGAACGAGAAAATATTATTTGAAGAGAAACAGTATTTAGGATACAATAAATATTCCAATGTGAGACGTATAGTGCTGGGTATTTTTTGCTTTATCGCCTATTACTTGTCGGAAAATAAGGAAGGGGCTGCACAATTGCTATTTGTTATGGGAATAGTGATAATGGTTATTTCGGCATTGCTGATATTCGTATTGCACCTTCACACACAAGTTATCGAAAGCAGCATTATCCTTGATGGCTTATGGACAGCCCGCAGAGTTAAGGTCGATCTGCACAGCATTGTTTCAGTAAAAGCAGTTCCTGCCAAAAGGTTCATTCTCACAAGACCAGTGTATAACCTTCACTGGAAAGGTAATATCCGTTTTTATACCAGGGGAAAGGAAGCTGTTGAGCTTGTTGACAAGGAAGGGCTAAGATACATCATTGGCAGCCAGATGAGCGGACAGTTGATGCAGGTGCTTAAGGAGCAGATAGATAAGGTTGGTATAGAAAGACAAGTAACTATGGGTACTTAACCTATATTATTCCTAATGCAGCTAAAGCGGCAAACAAAATATCCTTTATTAATTTGCCACAAAGACACCAAGACACCAAGTATCACAAAGGTTAATTCCTTAAATGTAAATCCATGAAAACCAAGCACTTAATAATATTTATTTTACTTGCAGGTACCTTTTCATTCTCTTTTTCTCAAATTCTCCAACCCGTCAAATGGAGCTTCGATTCAAAGAAGATCAATGATAATGAGGCAGAGATAATTTTTAAAGCTGCTATTGATGACAAATGGCATTTGTATTCACAGTTTATCGGGGATGGCGGACCGATCCCTACATCATTCCATTTTGACCTCTCCCCGGCCCTCTCCGAAGGAGAGGGAGAGCCAACGCTCGAAAAGCCCTCATTATCCAAAGAGAAAAAAAACCCTTCTTTCTATGAATTAGTTGGAAAAGTTAAAGAAGAAGGTGAGATGGAAGAAGCTTATGATCCCAACTTTGAGATGGACCTGAAATGGTTTAACCACGAAGCAATTTTTATACAAAAAATAAAGATCCTCACCGGCAAGCCATTTACCATCACCGGTTATCTCGAATTTATGTGTTGTGATGACAAGCGTTGCTTACCCCCTGAAGATATTGATTTTGAATTTCAGTTTAACGGACAAATAACCGCATCGAATGAAGTTAGCAGCAAAGAATCAATAGTTAACGATTCCCCTGCAATTGACCAGGGAAACAGGTCATTGTGGGTATTTTTCTTTATCTCAATTCTGGCGGGATTTGCAGCCGTTCTCACACCTTGCGTATTTCCTATGATACCAATGACCGTGACATTTTTTATGCAAGGCAGTGAAAACCGCGCAAGAGCTGTCACTAAAGCCATAATCTACGGTATTTCAATTATTATAATATATACGGCAATCGGCTTAATTGTAGCTGCTACCCTTGGCCCCGGTTTCATAAATTGGCTAAGTACACACTGGCTGCCTAATATTTTCTTTTTCCTGCTATTTGCTCTTTTTGCCGCATCATTCTTTGGAATGTTTGAGATTATCCTGCCGGGTTGGATAGTGAACAAATCAGATAAACAGGTAGATAAAGGCGGTTATCTCGGCACATTTTTTATGGCGCTTACATTGGTGTTGGTTTCATTTTCATGTACAGCCCCCCTTATTGGCGGGTTACTGGTGGAAGCAGCCACAGGGGAAGTGATCAAACCTGTTGTCGGCATGTTCGGATTTTCATTGGCATTTGCATTCCCTTTTACAATATTGGCTTTTTTCCCTTCATGGTTAAGCAAACTACCCAAATCGGGCGGATGGCTGAATTCAATAAAAGTTGTCTTGGGTTTTATTATTCTCGCGTTAGGAATGAAATTCCTCATCATACCGGATCAAACCTATCACTGGGGAATCCTCGACAGGGAGATATACCTGGCTATTTGGATTGTGATATTTACCTTAATGGGCTTATATTTGCTTGGAAAGATCAAGCTTGCCCATGACAGCGATATGCCGTATATAAGCGTGCCACGGCTTGGATTAGCCATTATAACTTTTGCATTTGTGCTGTATTTAATTCCCGGCTTGTTCGGTGCCCCTTTAAAGGCAATTTCCGGTTTATTACCACCAGCCTCATCTCATGACTTTGATCTAAAAGCCATCATTGGCATGCGTGGCACGATTCCGAACCGTGACACGCTTAAAGCACAAAAATTATGTGACAACCCTAAATATTCAGACTTTTTACACTTTCCTCTCGGCTTACAAGGGTATTTTGACTATGAACAGGGCATGGCTTGTGCAAAAAAGTTAAACAAGCCGGTATTTCTCGATTTTAACGGGCATGGATGCGCTAACTGTAAAGACATGGAAGCTAATGTGTGGTCAGAACCGGAGGTCTTGAAACGTTTGCGCGAAGATTTCGTGCTTATTGCTTTGTATGTTGATGACAAGAAGGAGCTCCCCGAAGAGGATTGGATAACATCCACTTTTGACGGAAAAGTTAAAAAGACCATTGGTAAAAAATTCGCTGACTTCCAGATCACAAGGTTCAAGGTTAATTCACAACCGTTTTATGTATTGCTTGATCATAACGAAGAACTGCTGACTCAACCTCTGGGGCGTGTAGGTCTTGAAGAATTTATTGCATTTTTGGATAAAGGGAAAGAAGAATTTATAAAAAGAACAGGTGACCGTTGATTGATTATTAGTGAATAAAACAAGCAGGGCTAAAATAAAAACATAACTTCTTAAATTGATTAAAATAATAGTGCCACAAAATCATTACATTGAAATTCCGATACAAGAACATATATGAACATCAATCAAACCAAACAAAACTTTGAGGAAGCTAGAGATATCCTGAACCAATTCATCTCTGATGACAACAATTGGGAAGCATTGGAATTGGCAGGAAATATTCTGGTTCAGGCATTTAAGGAGGGCAACAAGGTCATTTCCTGCGGCAATGGCGGTTCAATGTGCGATGCCATGCACTTTGCCGAGGAACTCTCCGGCAGGTTTCGCGATGACAGAAGCCCACTGCCTGCAATAGCAATTTCCGACCCTTCATATATTACTTGTACGGCTAATGATTATGGATATGACCAGGTTTTTTCCAGATTTGTGGAAGGGCTCGGGGAAAAGGGGGATGTGTTATTGGCGATAAGTACCAGCGGAAATTCGGCAAACGTCATCAATGCAATGAAAGCAGCTAAAGATAAAGGAATGCAGGTTATCGGGCTTACAGGAAAAGATGGTGGAAAAATGTCCGGCATTTGTGATGTTGAGATCAGGGCGCCTTATTCAAAATATTCAGACCGAACTCAGGAGATCCATATTAAGGTTATCCATTCTTTAATTCATTTTGTGGAGTTAAATCTTTATAATTAACGAAATCAGTCCGCCAGCTGGCGGATTATTTAGTAGTTTATATGCTTTTTGATGCAAATAAACAAGTTGGCAATATGCAGTAGGCAGTTGGCAAAAAGAGAAATTAAAGACTGTTTAAATGTAAATTTTTGATCTCACAGATTATAAAAAATCAGTGAAACCCGCATGTTTTTAAAACTCAAAAATGGTAATTATAATATAAAATACATTTGAACCTTTAATGTTCATTGTTAATAGATGCGGGTTCACGAATACCTTTAAAAATAAATTATTCTTATGAGTAAATCTGTATAATCTGTGGTTCATATTAATATTTTTAATAATTTCTATATAATCAAATAAAGAGATGAAATCAGAAAACAAAAAACTCGGGGCAAAAATTGGCGGGGTTGTATTTACCGGTTGTTTATTCATCGGATTAGGAGTTGGCAAATATCTTGGGCATACCTCTATTGGTTTGTTCATAGGTATGGGTATCGGATTTTTACTTATGGGTGCAATTTGGACAAACACTATTTAATGGAAGCCCTATATATAATTAAGTGCAAATTTTTTTAATATCTACAAACAGTAAATATGTTAGTCAAAACTTATGGCAGTGCTGTAGCAGGAATTGATGCAACTACCATCACTTTAGAAGTTAATGTTAGCCGTGGAGTAAATTTTTTTCTTGTCGGGCTTCCGGATAGTGCGGTAAAGGAAAGCCAGCAAAGGATTGAAGCTGCACTAAAAAATGTCGGTTATAAGCTGCCGGGCAAAAAGATAGTGATAAATATGGCTCCTGCTGACATACGAAAGGAAGGGGCTGCTTATGACCTACCTCTTGCAACCGGCATATTAGCAGCTTCCGAACAAATGAAGAGCGAAAATATTGGCGATTATGTAATAATGGGAGAAATGTCATTAGATGGAGGGTTACAACCAATTAAGGGAGTACTGCCCATAGCCATACAAGCCAGGAAAGAAAAATTCAAAGGATTCATCCTTCCCAAGCATAATGCCCAGGAAGCGGCAATTGTTGACGACCTGGAAGTGTATGGTGTTGAAAACATCAGGGAAGTAATTGATTTTTTTAATGGTGATGCTACATTAGAACAAACGATAGTAGATACACGGGAAGAATTTTATGCCAAGCTCAGCGAATCTGAATTTGATTTTGCGGATGTAAAAGGACAGGAGAACATTAAGAGGTCGCTTGAGATCGCTGCTGCCGGTGGTCACAATGTAATTCTGATAGGTCCTCCGGGTGCTGGAAAAACTATGCTAGCCAAGAGATTGCCAACCATACTTCCCCCTCTTAATCTTCATGAAGCATTGGAAACCACTAAAATACATTCAGTTGTTGGCAAAATAGGAAGAGATACTTCTTTGATCGCAGCAAGGCCTTTTCGCTCACCTCACCACACTATCAGTGACGTTGCCCTGGTAGGAGGAGGCAGTTTTCCCCAACCGGGAGAGATATCACTCGCACATAACGGAGTGTTGTTTTTAGATGAATTACCTGAATTTAAGAGAACCGTGCTGGAAGTGATGCGTCAACCCATGGAAGACAGGGTAATTACTATTTCAAGGGCAAAATTTACTGTAGAATACCCTGCTAGTTTTATGCTTGTTGCCTCTATGAACCCATGCCCCTGCGGCTATTACAACCACCCGGAAAAAGAATGTGTATGTGCACCAGGCATAGTGCAAAAATACCTGAATAAGATATCGGGACCTTTGTTAGACAGGATTGATATACATGTGGAAGTAACGCCAGTGTCCTTTAGCGAATTGTCAGAAGAACAACTGGCAGAACCAAGTGAAAAGATCAGGGAAAGGGTGGTTGCAGCTAGAGAGATACAGGAAAACAGGTATAAAGAACAGGATGGGATCTATTGTAATGCGCAGATGTCTAGCAAGAAGCTGAGGGAAATTTGCAAGATTGACCAAGCAGGGCAAACGCTGCTTAAAACCGCAATGGACCGGCTGGGATTGTCTGCAAGGGCTTATGACAGGATATTGAAAGTCTCCCGTACCATAGCCGATCTGGCGGGAAGTGAAGACATTAAAAACGAACATTTGGCAGAAGCCATACATTTCCGCAGTCTGGACAGGGATAATTGGGCGGGATAGCAGCGTCATTACACTGTCAGGCGGGAATTGAACGCTTGTTATAAACATTGGGTGTTAATGCCATTAGCCCACAAGTTGACAATAGGCAGTTGGCAATAGGCAGTTGGCAATAGGCAATAATGAAGAAGAAAGAATTTTAAATTGAGGTCATTGAAACGGATCCCAAATACACGCCTGCTTAAAGGAAGCGGTCTCTTGAGTATCTATTTCCCTTTGATTTCTTTTTCGGCTAATTTCAATGCTTTATAAGCATTAACTACACCACCGGTACTCGAAAGAGTATGAAATTTTGTTTTCTTCCTTTTCTTAGATTTAGAACCAGGATAATATACCTTTAGTTTAGGATATAAAGTACAAGAGTTTAATATTATATCTTTCAATTCCAATGCTGTTAACTCAGGATAGCAGGACAAAACCAAAGCGGCAACACCTGATACTACAGGACTAGAGAAACTAGTGCCATTTGCTATTACATATTTATTTTCGGGAGATAATGAAAGTATATTGACACCTGGTGCAAATAAATCTACATTTTGTTTTCCGTAATTTGAAAAATTGCCACAAAATTTCTTATTGTTTTGCGTTGAAGTAGCGCCAACATTTATCCAGTTCTTAGCCCTTGAACCATCATTGTATACATTTGTAGGATAAAAAGTAATAACATCAAGATCAGATCCATCATTACCTGAAGCATGAATTAGTAATACATTGTTTTCTTCTGCGTATTTAATTGCATCGTCTACGAATTGTTTTTGAGGCGAGAAGTCTTTCCCAAAACTCATGTTAATAATCCTGGCACCATTATCTACTGCGTATCGTATAGACAGAGCAACATCTTTGTCTCGTTCATCACCATCAGGAACAGTTCTGAGAACCATTATTTCCACATTCGAAGCAATCCCGTCAATACCAATATTATTTGATCTGTTTGCCGCGATTATACCTGCTACAAATGTTCCATGTTCAGATGTTGGTCCTTTGACATCATTGTTTCCATAGTTAATATCGTTTATATCTTCAGGATTATCAGAGATAATTTCTCTTGGATTAAAATCTATGTTGAAGTGTTTATCTAAGTATACTCTGCAATGCTCTTTCTTTTTTTCTAATGATTTGCGGGAAAAACCTTGCTTATACTTAGTTGTAAGGTATTTTTTTGCGAGCTTAACATTTTTTTCGGAAGTTCCGATATCGTATACTTCTTCAGGAGTGAAATCAGTCTTTCCCAGGTGGTCTGAAATTACTTTTTCATAATAATCTACATTCTTTTCTAAGTCTTCAAAATTCTTATAAAGTGTTTTGTACTTTGCTAATTTTTCCTGGTAGTCTGATTTACACTTATTGTAAATCCTGAATTCTTCCTTTTTGTCATCCGGAACTTCATCAATAGATAAATAACTTTGATAAAGTGGTTCAAGTTTCCTTAACATCCTGACTTGCTCTAAAGTTTCGTGTTTAATATTTTCTCCTTTGGCATTTCCAATAAAATTCCAACCATGAATATCATCAATATAACCATTTTTATCATCATCTTTCCCATTATCAGAAATTTCATCCCCGTTAATCCAAATTTTGCCTTTGATATCTTCATGTTCAATATCTACTCCCCCATCAATCACTGCAACTATAATTTTTTCTTTAGGTCTTTTATCGTTTAATAGCTCACTATAAGCACGATCAATACCTGTTCCTTGAATATTATTCAAATTCGGATCCATATTATACCAATTATGATAGGTTATGTCAAGTGAATCCAATGTTGAAACCGGGTTTGACTGTGGCAATGCGATTGCAAAATGCACTGTTGTTATAATCACTAAAAGTGAAATGGTTAAAATTGACGGAATTTTTTTTCTCATTTGATTGTCTATTTTATACTAAATGAACATGAGCTTGTAATAAATATATAGAAATTTCAAAAGCGTGAAACTTTAGTTACCCTAACTCCCATGACAATGCTTATGCTTTTTCCCGCTGCCGCAGGGACATGGCTCGTTTCTTCCCACTTTCTTTTCTACCCTGACTGGTTGTACCCTTTGCTGTGGTTGCTGTCCGGGTGACGTTTGGGATTCTTGCTGGCCGGGATGTCTTGCCTGCACCACTTCGGGCAGGTCTGCCCTGCCTGTAGTAACATTGCTGTAATCTGTCCTGCGCGGCCCTGCTGCTTGCTGAACAACTTCACGCCCATCACCTTCCTTTACGGGTAAGCTGCCTTTAAATAAAAACGAGACAATATCCCTGTTAAATTTTTGCATCATTTGCCTGAACAGCCCGAACGATTCCAACTTATATACAAGCAAGGGGTCTTTTTGCTCATAAACTGCTTGCTGAACCGATTGTCGAAGGTCATCCATCTCGCGGAGGTGTTCTTTCCATGCTTCGTCAATTATTGCCAGTGTAATATTTTTCTCAAATGCCTTTACTAGCTCTTTTCCTTGTGATTCATAAGATTTCTTTAAATTAGCAAGCACCTGTAGTGTTTTCTTGCCATCAGTAAAAGGTACGACAATATTTTCATAAGCGGCAGACTGTGTTTCATAAACATTCTTAATAACAGGATATGCCTTTTCGGCAATTAGTTCTGTCTTTTGCCTGTATTTATTTGAAGCTGATTCGAATAATTTCTCTTTTATTTCTTCCTGGCTTTCCCTGAAAAATTCTTCTTCAGTCACAGGAGATTCAATAGATAATATCCTGATCAGCTCTATTTTAAATCCCTCAAAATCTCTCAGTTCCTGGTAATCATCAACAATTGTTTCACACACGTCAAACATCATATTTGCAATATCAACGGATAGGCGTTCACCATATAGTGCATGTCTTCTTTTTGTGTAAACGACCTCTCTCTGGTGGTTCATAACATCATCGTATTCCAGCAATCTCTTGCGAATGCCAAAGTTATTTTCTTCCACTTTTTTTTGCGCCCGTTCGATTGATTTTGTGATCATGGAATGCTGAATGACCTCTCCTTCTTCAATGCCCATTCTATCCATCAGCTTGGCAATTCTGTCAGAGCCGAATAAACGCATCAGGTTATCTTCGAGGGAGACATAAAACTGTGAAGAGCCGGGGTCGCCCTGTCGTCCTGCCCGTCCTCTCAATTGCCTGTCAACCCTCCTGGATTCGTGTCTTTCAGTACCTATAATAGCCAACCCTCCGGCTTTCACAACTCCCTCCCTGAGTTTAATGTCAGTACCCCTGCCAGCCATATTGGTTGCAATAGTTACGGAACTGGCAACTCCTGCCTCTGCAACGATATCTGCTTCACGCTGATGGAGCTTGGCATTCAATACGTTGTGTTTAATACCCCGCATTTTAAGCATACGGCTCAACAACTCTGAAACTTCAACCGATGTTGTCCCCACCAACATCGGTCTACCCGCTTTAGTGAGATCAACAATCTCTTCAATAACAGCACTGTACTTTTCTCTCACGGTCTTGTAAACCAGATCATTCCTGTCATCCCTTATCACGGGATCGTTTGTTGGAATAACCACTACATCTAATTTATAAATATCCCAAAGTTCACCAGCTTCGGTCTCGGCAGTTCCGGTCATGCCGGCAAGCTTGTGATACATCCTGAAATAATTCTGAAGGGTGACGGTTGCATAAGTTTGTGTTGCCGCTTCCACTTTAACATTTTCCTTAGCTTCAATGGCTTGATGAAGACCGTCCGAATACCTTCTGCCTTCCATGATACGCCCTGTTTGCTCATCCACGATCTTTATCTTACCGTCCATGATCACATATTCTACATCATTTTCGAACAGGGTATAAGCTTTAATAAGCTGATTTATGGTATGGATCCGTTCTCCTTTGACAGAAAAGTCCCGCATGAGTTCATCCTTCCTTGCTATCTGTTCTTTGGTAGACAACCCGGATTTTTCTATTTCTGCTATTTCACCCCCTACATCCGGCAAAACAAAGAACCCTGAATCATCGCTTGAATCAGTGATCAGGTCAATACCTTTTTCAGAAAGTTCAATGGTGTTATTTTTTTCGTCAATAACAAAGAACAGCTCGGCATCAACCTTATGCATTTCCTTGGATTGGTCCTGCATATAAAAATTCTCCGTTTTCAACAGTCGTGCTTTTACGCCTTCCTCACTTAAAAATTTAATAAGCGCTTTATTTTTTGGCAGTCCTCTGAACGCTCTAAGTAAAGCCATCCCGCCATCCTTATCATTATTGTCTGCAATCAGTTTTTTTGCATCTGCCAAAGCAGTAGTGACATATTTTTTTTGAGCAGCAAGTAATTTTTCAACCTTTGGTTTTAACTCATGAAATTCATGCCTGTCGCCACGAGGCGTTGGACCGGAAATGATGAGCGGGGTTCTTGCATCATCAATCAAGACAGAGTCAACCTCGTCAACTATTGAATAATTATGTTTTCTCTGAACCAAACCCTCAATACTGCTTGCCATATTATCCCGAAGGTAATCAAAGCCAAATTCGTTGTTTGTTCCGAAAGTTATATCGGCTGCGTAAGCATTTCGCCTTGCTTCTGAATTGGGGTCGTGCTTGTCAATACAATCTACTTTTAATCCATGGAACTGATATATTGGTCCCATCCATTCAGAATCGCGCTTAGCGAGGTAATCATTAACCGTAACAATATGCACACCTTTCCCGGCAAGGGCATTCAAATAAACGGGCAGGGTTGCGACCAATGTTTTTCCTTCACCGGTTGCCATCTCTGCGATCTTACCCTTGTGAAGTATAACACCGCCAATTAATTGAACATCGTAATGTACCATATCCCACGTGATCATGTTCCCTCCTGCAATCCAGCTATTGCTGTATACGGCTTTATCCCCTTTTATTTCTATATTTTCAAATGTTACAGCAAGGTCTTTGTCCTCATCTGAGGCGGTAACTTCTATTGTTTCGTTCTCTTTAAACCGCCTGGTGGTTTCTTTTACAATTGCAAAAGCTTCGGGGAGTATCTCATCGAGGATCTCTTCTGTTTTCGTGTTTATTGCCTTCTCTAATTGATCAATTTTGTCGTAGATCTTTTCCTTTTCATTAACTTCAATCTCTGGATTGGCTTCAATTTTATCTTTTAATTCCTGTATTTCCTTTTTTTCATCATTAAGATATTCAGAAACCCGTTTCTTTAATTCAGGTGTTCTTGCCCTTAAACCGTCATTACTCAATTCCTTGACCGAATCATACGCTTCGTGAATTTTGTCAATGACGGGCATGATCTCTTTAATGTCTCTTTCGGATTTTTTTCCGAATAACTTGAATAAACTTGAAATGATATCTTGTACGTCCATTTGCAGTTATATTTATAAATACAAAAATAACTTAAAGGACATAGCTACGCAAATTTATTAAAAAGGAATATATTAAAAACTTAAATAGTTATCTCAATATACTTATCTGTTATTTACACGCTATGTCCTTGTTATTCGTTATTTGTTATTGGTTATTAGTTTAAAAAAACGTATCTATGATCCATTATAGAATATGTAGCAGGAAGAATTACTTTTCAGCCAGAGCTGTATCCGCCTAGGCGGAAAAACAAATTTTCTCCCGCTACTGGGATGCTTATTTGAAGTGGCATGCAGGATATACCAGAAAAGTTGTTAATAAAAATGTGAATAAAAAAAATAAAAAATGATGGTACAATAAAATTAGTAATAATAATACTCATCAGGAACCCTCTTATAAAAAGGAATAACCCAGCCAATTTTTATTCCCGAAAGAATATCAAATCGTTTTGTTTCGTCCTTTTCCATTGCTTCAAAATTATAGCTTCTCCTGTTTTGTGTCCATGCTTGTGTAAATTCAAATCCTATAAAAAGATTGATCATGCGTTTGTTACCCATATATAAATATCCTATAAATTCACTAAGTGCAAAGCCATTGGTAAGACGGTCATATCCCTTTTTATAATCGTCATTGAGCTGCGGGGCATGGGTCTCAATTCGAATTTTATGTTGTAATAATCCTGCACTGCCAATAATAGCTAAACCTGAATTTCGATTCGGACCTATGAAAGAAAATAATTTCCCTAATTTGAAAGAAGTTAATAAGCCTCTTTCAAGAAAATTTATTTCTGCATAACCGCCATCTTCATCAATTATCTCTCCTTTTTCGGTTGATATACCATCCAATATTCCTCCTTCTTTAACGTTATTGCCGAAGAGAAAATTCCCATCAATGCCGAAAATCCAGTTATTGTTGGTTTTGATCGAGAATGCTGCCCCCACGCTTGAATTATCACCAAAGCGATTAACCAAATCACCCCCCGGGAAATGATAGGCGTAAGTGGCACTTATCATAGGCACGATAGCTGTAGAATCAATATTTATTTGAGCATTGGCAGAAAGAAGGACCAATGCGGGAAGAGGAAAAATGAATATAATTTTTTTCATATACATAAAATTCTTTCAAAGATAAGTCTTTTTATATTTATAGGTGCTTGGAAATTCATCTTCCCGTTGGTGGACATGCTTGCCCTGCCTTGCCCTGTTGCATAACAGGGTTGCATAACAGGGTTGCATAACAGGATTGGATAACGGGATTAACGATAATTTTGTCATGTAAATTATATAATTGGCCTAATTTATTAAGCAAGATATTTCCCCGGGTATATTTTTTTTAATACATAACTTGTAAAAACTTAGTCTCTTATTGCAATAATTATCTATATTCGCACTCATTTCTAAACATTAAATCTTGTTAATAATATGAAAAAAATACAGATGGTTGACCTTCTTGGACAGTATGAAATGATCCGGGAAGAAATTGATAAAGCAATAACGAACGTATTAAGGTCTTCAGCATATATCAGAGGTCCTGAGGTAAAAGCATTCCAGTCTGAATTGGAGCAATATCTTGGGGTTAAGCATGTGATACCATGTGGCAATGGAACCGATGCCCTTCAAATCGCTTTGATGTCATTAGATCTTGAACATGGGGATGAGGTAATCACTACAAGTTTTACGTTCATAGCGACCGCTGAGGTCATTGCGCTTTTGGGATTAAAACCGGTGTTCGTAGATATCAGTGCTGACACCTTTAATATTGATGCAAGTGCAATAGAAAAAGCCATAACCAATAAAACCAAAGCCATACTTCCTGTTCATTTGTATGGACAATGTACGGATATGGAGTCAATATTAGCTATTGCTGAAAAACACAACCTTTATGTTATTGAAGATACGGCACAAGCCCTCGGAGCAGAATATAAATTTAATGACGGAACCGTTAAAAAATCCGGAACGATGGGGACCATCGGTTGCACCTCATTCTTCCCTTCAAAAAACCTGGGGTGTTATGGAGATGGCGGGGCGATATTTACCAATAATGACCAGCTTGCCGAAAAATTAAAAATGATAGCAAATCACGGGCAAAGAGTTCGTTACTATCACGACATAATAGGAGTTAATTCACGGTTAGACAGCATTCAGGCGGCAGTGCTGAGAGTGAAATTGAAGCACCTTGATGATTATGCAAAAGCCAGAAACCAGGCAGCACAATATTATGATAAAGCATTCGGAGAAACAGATGGCTTGACAGTTCCATTCAGGTCTCCAAAATCAACCCACGTATTTCATCAATATACTTTAAAAACAAATGGCATTGACAGGGATGGTTTACAGGACTATCTGAAATCAAAAGAGATTCCTGCAATGATATATTATCCCGTACCATTGCATTTGCAAAAGGCATTCAACCAGACCGGTGCGTCCGCCAGCCGGCTGACCACATCTGACTCCAGCGAAAAGTTACCCATAACAGAACAATTGAGTAAAAGTGTGATCTCGCTGCCAATACACACTGAGATGGATGAAGAACAATTAGAATATATCACAAATTCTGTGCTTGAATATGTTAAAAACTAACAAAGAACATAATTTCATTAATTGATTAAAAAAGAAATTATATATATAATTGAGTTAAGAATAAATAAGATAATGTTGCTGGGTGCTGGCCTTCGCCTGCCAAAGCAGGCTACGGCCTGCGAAGGCTGGTTACTGGGTGGTTGTACTGATTTCGTAGTCTGAGTATTAAACCAACAACCCGTTCGGCTGAGCTCACGCCGAAGCCAGAACCAAGAACCCAGAGCCCAGAAACTGATTATTAAATCCGCCAGCTGGCGGACAAAATACAGGTATATCAAGTTAAAATATTAAAATTCCAATACAATTTAATTATTCATGAAAATAGCAGTCATCGGAACCGGGTACGTTGGTTTGGTTACGGGTACCTGCCTTGCAGAAACGGGAAACAGCGTGATATGTGTTGATATTGATGTAGACAAGGTTGAAAAAATGAAAAATGGTATTGTCCCGATCTATGAACCACATTTGGATGTTTTATTTAAACGGAATGTTAAACAGGGAAGATTAATATTTACCACTGTACTTGAAGAAGCGGTGAAGAATGCAAAAATTATTTTTTTAGCATTGCCAACCCCCCAAGGTGAAGACGGCTCTGCCGACTTGTCTTATGTGTTAAGTGTTGCAGATGACTTAGGGAAAATAATCAAGGATTATAAAGTGATTGTTGATAAAAGCACTGTGCCGGTGGGAACGGCAGAACAAGTCAAAGAAATAATTTCGAAACATGCCAAAACTGAATTTGATGTGGTCTCAAACCCTGAGTTTTTAAGAGAGGGTTTCGCTGTTGATGACTTTTTAAAACCGGAGAGAGTAGTAATTGGTTCCCGTTCAGATAGGGCGAAAAAAATAATGGAAGAATTGTACCGTCCTTTTGTCCGTCAGGGAAATCCCATTATATTCATGGATGAGCGTTCTGCTGAATTAACAAAATATGCAGCCAATGCTTTCCTGGCTACCAAGATATCATTTATGAATGAAATTGCGAATTTATGTGAACGCGTTGGGGCTAATGTTGACACGATTCGTATAGGTATTGGATCTGATAGCAGGATAGGAAAACGCTTTTTATTTGCAGGAATTGGATATGGGGGAAGTTGTTTTCCAAAAGATGTTCAAGCACTATCAAAATCGTCAACTGATTTCGATTACGATTTTAAAATTCTAAGTGCAGTAATCGCAGTTAATGATCGCCAACCAACGATTCTTGTTTCAAAAATAAAAAAACATTATAAGGATGACTTGAAAGGAAAGAAAATAGCTGTCTGGGGACTGGCATTCAAGCCCGATACAGACGACATTCGTGAAGCCCCTGCACTATTTATTATTGATGAGCTTCTTAAAGAAGGTGTTCACATCTCTGTTTTTGACCCTGAAGCTATGGACAATGTAAAGCAATTGCTGGGGGATAAGATCAGTTATGCTGACAATCAGTATAAAGCGCTTGAGGGTGCTGATGCATTATTTATAGCAACAGAGTGGCCTGTCTTCAGAACACCTGATTTTGATAAAATACAAAATTTATTAAAAGAAAAAGTGATATTTGACGGGCGAAACCTGTATGACATTGAGCAGATGAAAAAGCTTAAATTTTACTATTATAGTATAGGGAGGGAAATTGTTAAACCTTAAATAATAAATAATCACCTTGTAAATTTTATCAATATGATCAGCGAAAACGATAAAAATATTATCATTGGTTGTGCAAAAAAATATAATGTGACATCTGTTATTTTGTTTGGTTCATCGATACGGGATGAAATTATTTTTAATGATATTGATATTGCTGTTAAAGGAATAAAACCATCTTTGAAAAAATAAATGAGGACAATACTAATCACAGGCGCGGCAGGATTTTTGGGATCTCACCTCTGTGATAAATTTATTACTGAGAGCTATCACGTCATCGGGATGGACAACCTTATTACGGGTAGCTTGAAAAACATTGAACATTTATTTAACAAAGAGTATTTTGAATTTTATCACTGTGATGTTTCAAAGTTTGTTCATGTTCCCGGTGAGTTGGATTACATCCTTCATTTTGCTTCACCTGCAAGCCCGATAGATTATCTCAAAATGCCGATCCAAACTCTTAAGGTTGGTTCTTTGGGTACTCATAATTTGCTTGGACTGGCAAAGAGCAAGGGTTCGCGTATCCTTGTAGCTTCAACATCCGAAATATATGGAGACCCCGAAGTTCATCCTCAAACCGAAGACTACTGGGGCAATGTTAATCCTGTTGGACCAAGAGGTGTTTATGATGAAGCAAAACGTTTCCAGGAAGCAATAACAATGGCATATCACAACTATCACGGGTTGGAGACCAGGATTGCACGAATTTTCAATACTTACGGTTCGCGGATGCGCCTTAACGATGGAAGAGCATTACCCGCTTTTGTTTCGCAGGCGTTGAGGGGAGAAGATATTACTGTGTTCGGTGACGGCAGCCAGACTCGCTCATTCTGCTATGTGGATGATCTGATTGATGGAATTTATCGCTTGTTATTAAGTGATCATACCCTGCCTATAAATCTCGGCAATCCCGATGAGATCACAATCAAAGAATTTGCTGAAGAGATCATCAATTTAACCAGGTCGGATTCTAAAATAATATACAAAGATCTGCCTGTTGATGACCCTTTACAAAGAAGACCGGATATTAGCAAGGCGAAAGAAATTCTTAAATGGGAACCAAAAGTGTCAAGATCAGAGGGTTTGAAATTTACATTAGAGTATTTTAAGTCTTTGCCCGAATTTAAAAAGTAAAAGAACCATTAAAAACGGCCTTTAGTACGACCGTAAAAGTATAAAATAAGCAACTAAAAAACATCAACCATTGAACACAAAACAAACAAACTACTTCGCCCACGAAACAGCCGTTATTGATGAGGGTTGCAAGATAGGAAAAGGTACTAAAATATGGCATTTCTCGCATATCATGACTGGATGTGTTATTGGGGAGAACTGTAATTTTGGACAAAATGTTGTAGTATCACCTGATGTGGTTCTCGGCAATAATGTTAAAGTACAAAACAATATTTCAATATATACCGGAGTTACTTGTGATGATGATGTTTTCCTGGGCCCCTCAATGGTATTTACTAATGTGATCAATCCCAGGAGTGCGGTAGTCAGGAAAAGTGAATACCAGAAAACCCATGTGGGCAAAGGAGCTTCAATCGGTGCAAATGCCACTATTATTTGCGGGAACAATATTGGAGAATATGCTTTTATCGGAGTGGGGTCTGTAGTAATTAAGGATGTACTTCCTTACTCTTTGGTAGTTGGTAATCCGGCAAGGCATATCGGCTGGATGAGTGAATATGGACACCGGTTGATATTCGATGATAACGGTATTGCGGTGTGCCCGGAAAGTAAAGAAAAATACAAGCTGAAAAACAAAGAAATTACTAAAATTTAAAGAAAATATTGATTAATAACTATTAAAAAAATGCATCAAGAGAACGAAAAAATCAAATTTGCAATCATTGGTTGTGGTCATATTGGTAAACGCCATGCAGAAATGACCAGGAGAAATCCCGAAGCAGAACTGGTCGCAATGTGCGATGTAAGGTCAAAAGAAGAATTGGGCTTGAATGATTTAGATGTCCCCTTATTCTCTTCAATAGATGAATTACTGGCATCAGAACTTGAACTGGATATTGTAAGTATCTGCACATCCAATGGATTACATGCCGAACAATCCTTAAAAGCATTGGAACACGGTAAGCATGTGGTTTGTGAAAAGCCCATGGCTCTTACAACTGCCGATTGTGAAAGCATCATTTCCAAAGCGATGAAAGTTTCCAAACAGGTGTTTTGCGTGATGCAGAACCGCTATTCCCCCCCGTCTATATGGATCAAAGAAGTAATTGAGAAAAAAATGATGGGTGAGATCTTTTTGGTAGAAATGAATTGTTATTGGAACAGGGATGAACGCTATTACCCACCCCGGCAAAGTCAGGGTAATCAAACAAATTGGAAAGGAACAAAAGAACTGGATGGCGGAACATTGTTTACCCAGTTCTCACATTTTATTGATCTGATGTATTGGCTATTTGGCGATATTAAAGACATCCAGGCAAGGTTCCGCGATTTTACACACAAGGACACTACCGATTTCGAAGACTCGGGGTTTGTGAACTTTAATTTCGTTAACGGTGGTATGGGGTGCATCAATTACTCAACAGCAGTATGGGATAAAAACATGGGAAGCAGCATTACTATTATCGGAAGCAAAGGAAGTGTAAAGGTTGGCGGACAGTACATGGATAAGGTTGAGTATTGTCATATAAAAGATTATGAAATGCCTGAACTTCCAATAGTAAGCCCTAAATATGATTATGGTCAATATAAAGGCGCTGCCGCAAATCACCATTTTATTATTGAGAATGTGATTGATACGTTAAAAGGCGGGACATCTGCAACCACCAATGCCATGGAAGGGATGAAGGTTGTTGATATTATTGAGAGAATATATGAATTGAGAAACTAAATTTTTACAAGGCTTTGCTTGTAAAAAAAACGCTTAGAGAAAATTTCAGCTTCTCGGTTTTCAGTTGTCGGTTTCCAGTTTTTCTGTTTTTCAGTTTTATTACAAAAACCCGACAGACCATGTTGCCGAGAACCGACTAACTGAATAACCGGTAACCGACAACTGATAAGCCGAAATAATCAATGATAAATAATCGTTAACAAATTAATAATAACGAAATCCTATTAACCGAATGTACAACAAACTACTTACCAAAGAATCAAAACTGGCAGTTATAGGACTGGGTTATGTTGGCTTACCAATAGCTTTGGCATTTGCCAGGAAACTATCCGTAATTGGTTTTGATACCAATGAAGAACGAATCGAGATGATAAAAAACGGGAAAGACCCAAGTGAAGAACTACCTGCCTCGGAATTTAAAAATCGCGATATTGTATTCACATCATCAAAAGAGGTGCTCAGAGAAGCGAAATTTTACATTGTTGCTGTTCCCACTCCTGTAGATGAGCATAATTTACCCGATTTAAACACGTTGCTGAAAGCTTCACAAACTGTGGGAAGCGTTTTAAAAAAAGGGGATTACGTTGTGTTTGAATCAACTGTATATCCCGGCTGTACTGAAGAAGATTGCATTCCTGTTATCGAAAAAGAATCAAATCTTAAATTTAAGGAAGATTTCAAAGTGGGCTATTCACCCGAAAGAATTAATCCCGGTGATAAAAAACATACAATTACTAAAATCATTAAGGTTGTTTCTGGATGTGATGAAGAGTCGCTTGATATAATTTCCAGGGTTTATGAAATAATCCTTGAGGCAGGCACCCATAAAGCGCCATCCATAAAAGTAGCAGAAGCTGCGAAAATAATCGAGAACACTCAAAGAGATGTAAATATTGCTTTGATCAATGAACTTTCAATCATTTTTAATAAGATGGGCATCAATACTTATGATGTGATAGATGCAGCAGCAACCAAATGGAATTTCCTGAAGTTTAGTCCCGGATTGGTAGGTGGACATTGCATTGGTGTTGATCCCTATTATTTAACATATAAAGCAGAAGGATATGGCTATCATGCACAGGTTATTAACTCCGGCAGGTATGTTAATGATTCAATGGGATTTTACATTGCCAAACAAACTGTAAAGATGATCATAGCAGCCGGCAAGCATATATCCGAGTCAAAAGTGCTTGTAATGGGCGCTACATTTAAAGAAGATGTTAGCGATATCAGAAACTCAAAAGTTGCCGATATTATCAAAGAGTTAAAATCCTATGCAGTGACAGTTGATGTAACAGACCCGTATGCATCTTCAAGTGAGTTAAAACAACACTACGGTTTTGAATTAGTAAATAAAACAGGAAATGCTTATGATGCAGTGATCGTTGCTGTAAATCATAAGGATTATTTAGACCTCAATGAAGATCATTTCAAGTCCATTTTATCAGAAAAGGGGATTCTAATCGATATCAAAGGAATCTACAGGAATAAAATAAAAGAGCTGAAATACTGGAGTTTGTGATTTGGGAATTAGTGAATTGGTATTTGGGTAAATTAGTGAATCAATGAATGCCATGCTAATATCCTAAATTATACGAATAACTGCAAATAGGTAGCAAGAGATACTAGTATCATTAGTATTCATCTGCATATTAGTATCGGGTATAATTATCAACCATTCAAACTAATCAACCAATAAACCAATTTTGAAACAAAGAATATTAGTAACAGGAGGTACGGGTTACATTGGTTCTCACACTGTAGTTGAGCTTCAGGAGCAAGGATTTGATGTGGTTATCATTGATGATCTTTCAAATTCTTCAATTGAAGTTTTAGATAATATCCGTCAGATCACAGGAACCAAACCCGGCTTTGAAAAGTTTGATCTTTGTGACAATGACAAGCTTAGTGATTTCTTCACAAAATATGATAATATCTCGTCAATAATTCACTTTGCCGCCTATAAATCCGTTGGTGAATCGGTACGGTCTCCGCTGAAATACTACCGCAACAACCTGCTTTCATTGATAAACCTGCTATCGGCAATGGAGAAAAACAATATTGCGAATATTGTTTTTTCATCATCTTGCACTGTTTATGGAGAGCCCGATGAATTGCCTGTTACTGAAGAGACCCCACTAAAACCTGCAATATCACCATATGGTAATACCAAGCGAATTTGTGAGGAAATTATCAGGGACAGGTGCTGTCAGGTGTTTCCGCCTGACAACATCTCGCTAATAAATGCCATTTCCCTGAGGTATTTTAACCCTATCGGAGCGCATCATTCGGCATTGATCGGTGAAGTGCCATCAGGTACTTCAGACAATTTAATACCCCCGATTACCCAAACAGCTATTGGCAAACGAAAATCATTAAATGTCTATGGAAACGACTACGACACCCCTGACGGTAGCTGTATCCGCGATTATATTCATATTGTTGATGTGGCAAAGGCACATATTGTTGCTATTAAAAGATTGAACAACAAACAAAATAAAACATCTTATGAGGTGTTTAATTTGGGGACGGGCAAAGGCAATTCCGTATTTGAAGTTATTGATGCCTTTGAAAAGGTATCGGGTATAAAACTCAATTATATAATAGTTGACAAAAGGCCTGGAGATATTACAAATGTGTATGCTGATACAAGCTATGCCAACAAAGAGTTGGGATGGAAGGCAGAGAGAACTTTGGAAGAGATGGTGCTTTCGGCTTGGGAATGGGAAAAGGCTTTATAAAAACATAACTTAGAAAATTAATGAAAAGTAGAAGTACTTTAAATTAGGAAGTAAAAATATGAAAACGCTGCTGGTTACTGGTTGCTGGATATTAAATATTTGATATTGGATAGTGAATTTGTTGTCAGGTGTTTCCACCTGACAGAATGTCGTGCGGAAACCACCGACACCACTAAACGATTAACGAATAACATATAACTATTAACTATATAAAATAATGGACTATGCGAAACATATCCTGATCACCGGTGGAGCCGGTTTTATCGGCTCTCATGTTGCCAGGTGGTTTGTTAATAAATATCCTGATTATAAGATCATAAATCTCGATAACCTCACTTATGCCGGTAATCTTGAAAATCTGCGTGATATTGAGAATATGTCTAATTATAAATTTGTAAAGGGAGATATTGTTGATATTGAATTTGTTCAGGAACTTTTCAAAAAGTACCGGATTGATAGCATAATTCATCTTGCTGCTGAGTCACATGTTGACAGGTCTATTATTAACCCGATGGATTTTATTCAAACGAACATAGTAGGAACTGTGAATTTATTAAATGCAGCAAGAGAAATATGGTTAAATGATACTAAAAAAGCAGGGTCACGTGATCCAGCCTTTTCAAATAATCATATATTCTATCACATTTCTACCGATGAAGTCTACGGTTCGCTTGGAGAAGAAGGGCTCTTTGTTGAACAAACCCCTTACGATCCCCGAAGCCCTTATTCTGCCTCAAAAGCGAGTTCCGATCATTTGGTAAGGGCTTACTTTCATACATACAACCTGCCGGTAGTTATTTCCAATTGTTCTAATAATTACGGCTCGTATCAGTTCCCGGAAAAGCTGATACCCCTTGTTATTAACAATATTAAGAACAATAAGCCCATTCCTGTTTACGGAAAAGGCGATAACATCAGAGACTGGTTGTTTGTTGAGGATCACGCTGCCGCAATTGACCTGATCTTCCACCGCGGGAAAACAGGTGAAACATACAATGTAGGCGGCAATAATGAATGGAAAAATATTGACTTGCTCCACCTTCTCTGTGAGATAATGGACAGGAAATTAGGGTGCAAAGCAGGAAATTCCGCCAAACTCATCACTTTTGTGAAAGACCGTGCCGGTCATGATAAACGCTATGCAATTGATTCATCAAAGCTGCAGAAAGAATTGGGGTGGGAACCATCTGTCCGGTTTGAACAAGGGCTGAAAAAAACAACAGACTGGTACCTTGCCAATGAAAAATGGCTTAATAATGTTACTTCCGGAGAATACCAAAAATATTACGATGGTCAATATGTAAAAAGATAATAAGTGTCTGCGTTTTTTCAACATCAATTATTTTAAAAATAAAGAATAAAAACAAATCCCAACATCAACAATGGGAATTTTCAAAACTTTATTTAAAAGCGAGCCCAAATTACCACCAGCAGACTTGTCGGCACTGCACACAGATGTCCATTCCCACCTCATTCCCGGGATTGACGATGGGGCAAAGACCATGGATGAATCCATTAACATGATAAGAGAACTTCATCTCCTGGGATACAAAAAACTGATAACTACTCCGCATATTATGTGCGATCATCAAAAGAACACAAAAGAAGGAATATTGTGGGGGTTACAAAAATTGAGGGAGGCAGTAAAAAAAGAGGATATACCCATTGACCTTGAATCCGCAGCAGAATATTATGCCGATTTTGATCTTGAAGCCAAAATAGAACAGAACGATCTGCTCACTTTTGGCGATAACTATGTTTTATTTGAACTCTCTTTTCTCAATCTACCTGAAAACCTCGGCAGAATTATCTTTAAACTACATACTTCCGGTTATAAGCCGGTTATAGCCCATGTTGAGAGATACGCTTACTGGCACAATAATTTCAATGCCTACCGGCAATTAAAGGATGCAGACGTTCTTTTCCAATTAAATATCCCTTCCTTAGCAGGTTATTATTCACCTCAGATAAAAAAAGCTGCGGAACGATTAATTGATGATGATATGATCGAACTCCTGGGAACGGACTGCCACAGCATGAACTATATTGAATTTATTAAGAGCAGTTTAACGAAAAAATCACTCCGGAAAGTACTAAGTTCGGGGAAGCTTTTGAATAATACATTGTGAGCAAAAAAAAACCTGGTTTATCCTCTTTGTTTTAGGGAATAAACCAAGTTGATAAATTTATCCAAATGCGAAATAAACCAAATTTGGTTTACAAATAAAGTGAATCCTGACAGTCTATTTTGCCTCCTCCTTCTTCCCGCTTTCTTCACCAGCACCTTCTTCTTCGGTCGCTTCCCCGGTTCCTTCAGCTTCTTCAGCAACAGGCTCTTCAGTTGTAGCAGCTTCCTCCCCAGTTTTAACTTCAACGTTTTCCTGTGGTTGTGCATCTTCAGCGGGAGCGGATTCTTCTGTGGTTTCTTTTTCCCCGGAGGAGGTCCCAATTATCTTGTCTTTAAAAATATAGGCAGCAGCTCCGATAACTGCTATTATTACAATTACTATAATAATAATGAATAATTTCTTTTTGGATTTGGGTTTTGGTGGCTCAGCTGTTTCTGTTTTTTCGGTTTTCTCTTCACCTGGAACGGTATCCGGTTCGCCCTTTTTGCTTTCCACGCCTCGTGGGACAGCCTGTTGATCTTCGTTTATCCGTTTAATATCTTCAGCAGACAAATCCAATCCTTCTATTGTACGGGGGTCAACATTGTACTTCTTACATAGATGCTCCATTACAATATCCTGGCTGTTTCTGAACTTTTCTGCTATGTTGTTAACATTACGTAATTGTCTTTTATCATACTTGATAAAAAAAGCTGTTAAAAGCTCATCGAAAGGTTTTGCAGCACTCATAGTAGTGTTATTTAAATTAGTATTGGAATTTACTCACTATATTGTTTGTTTTTAAAGGTGTTCGTGAATACTTTGTATTTCAACGTCCGCCAGCTGGCGGATTTATTTCAACAACTTTGTTTTTGCATTTAATCGTCTGCTTCTGGGTTCTGGGTTGTTGGTTGTATACTCAGACTCCGTAACCACTACATACCACCCAGAACCCAGTAACCAGCCTTCGCAGGCCGTAGCCTGCTTTGGCAGGCGAAGGCCAGCACCCAGCAACATTATCTTATTTATACTTAACTCAATTCTAAATAATTTCTTTTTTAATCAATTTACTAAATTATATTGTTATAATAAGGGCATAAAGAAATATAAAATATTTTGCTATTCAAAATTTAAAATTCTATTGTTCTAATGTTCATTATTCAAAATCTTAAAATAACCATGTTATTTCGTTACAATCCCTAAGTTCTAAATAATCATTCTTTGTGGCATAATAAATTGGACAGATTAGTTACCAAAAAAAATTGAAATTCAATTAGTGAAAATTAGTGTAATTAGTGGCTAAACATTAAAATTCCGATACGTAAAAATTCATGTACTAGTATTCTCTACTTTTTATACTATTTTCGCAAATTATGAAAAACTTTCGGTTCCTTATTAAATACATTCATTACTACCTTATTACCCGGAACAAAGACAACATTCATTCCCCTTTTGTTTTTGATCTGCTCACAAATATAATCAAAGATACCACACCTTTTTATATTTATAAAGATATTGAAACAATCCGCTCCGAACTTCTCCGTTCAAGGAAAAAAATTGAAGTCATGGACTACGGGACAGGTTCTTCACGCTTGAGAATGGTTAAGGATATTGTGAAAATTTCGGCAAAAAGCCCGAAATATGCACAGCTCTTATTCAGGTTGATCAACCATTTTCAGCCCCAAACCCTCCTCGAACTGGGCACCTCACTGGGAATAAGCGCTCTTTACCAGGCGTCTGTGAGCAAAGGTTCTAAATTTATTACAGTAGAAGGTTGTCCGCAAACTGCTGAAATTGCAAGAGAAAATTTTAAGAAACTGAACATGGATAATATTGAATTGATCATTGATAATTTTGATGAAAAACTTCCTGACATCTTGCAGCAGGTCAAGCAATTGGATTATGTGTTTTTTGACGGCAACCACAGGAAAAAGCCGACAATTTCATATTTCGAACAGTGCTTACCCCTTGTTGGCAACAATTCTTTTTTTATTTTTGATGACATACATTATCCGGAGGAGATGGAAGATGCCTGGGAGGTGATAAAGGATCACCCGTCAGTAACGGTTACTATAGACTTGTTTTTTATGGGACTGGTATTTTTTAGAAAAGAGCTCGCCAAACAGCACTTTGTTGTAAGATTTTGATTAATTGAGAATAATTGTAATTATTACATTTGTACAGTTTGCAAAAAGTTTAACTTAAGTTAATTACTAAAAAAATGAACACCCAGATAATAAACCTCACGGATATTGTTAAAAACTTTAGGGTAGGGACGGTTATAGTTCGGGCGCTTCGTTCTATTTCACTTGATATTTACAAAAACGAATATGTAGCCCTCATGGGACCCTCCGGTTCTGGAAAATCAACATTGATGAATATTTTGGGTTGTCTTGATACTGCTACCAGCGGGCGATATGTTCTTAACGGAACAGATGTGAGCAAATTATCCGACAACGAGCTGGCTGAGATAAGGAACAAAGAGATCGGTTTTGTTTTCCAGACCTTTAATCTTCTGCCCAGGGCTACTGCTCTTGATAATGTAACATTGCCATTGATCTATGCCGGGCTGAATGTAGCATCAAGAGAAGAAAGGGCATTGGAAGTGTTGGAACAGGTTGGCCTGACAGACAGGGTCAAACATAAGCCCAACGAGCTTTCAGGCGGGCAGAGACAAAGGGTGGCAATAGCAAGGGCATTGGTCAATCACCCCTCTATTATATTAGCTGATGAGCCAACCGGAAATATTGATTCAAAGGCATCAATGGAGATCATGGGATTGTTTGATGAGATCCACAAAAAAGGTAATACTATCATTATAGTTACGCATGAGGAAGATATTGCACAACATGCACACAGGATCATTCGCCTGAGGGATGGGGAGATAGAATCTGATAAGTAGAATGAAGGACATAACTTTGTAATCCGATAGCTATCGGATTGATTAAAAAGTAATATTGCCACTAATTTCACGAATTAACACTAATTATTTATAATTTTTTAAAGAAAATAAAAAAAATGTCAGAATGACTTTTATTATTTTTTATCATTATTTATGGTTTAAAAAATCATGCGGGTTTCGTGAAAATTAGTGTAATTAGTGGCTAAATATTAAAATTCGAATACATCAATTTGTATAAGAACATGAAAATATACACAAAAAAAGGAGACAAGGGACAAACTTCACTGCTTGGCGGAACAAGGGTTCCCAAGCATCATATTCGAATAGAAGCTTATGGAACAGTTGATGAGCTGAATTCTCATATCGGTTTAATCCGCGATCAGGAAGTTGGGGAACATACGGCAAAAATCTTACTGAAAGTCCAGGACAGATTGCTTGCAATCGCTTCAAATTTGGCGTTTGACCCCGGCAAGTCAAACCTTCCAAAAAAAAGCAGGGGAATAAAAATCCCAGGTTTAAAAGAGGAGGATGTGAATTTCCTCGAAAAGGAAATAGACAAAATGAATGAATCACTGCCCGAAATGCGTTCATTTGTCATTCCGGGAGGACATACTACTGTTTCTTTTTGTCATATCGCACGCTGCGTTTGCAGAAGGGCAGAAAGAACGGTTACACAATTATCCGGAGAGAACTATGTTCCGGAATTGATCATTAAATATTTAAACAGGTTATCCGATTATCTTTTTATCCTTTCCCGGAAGTTCTCACAAGTTCTCAACGTAAAAGAAATTCCATGGAATCCTGATTTTCCCGCCTGATAGCATAATGCAGTTTTAGACAAACAGGTAATTTTATTAGATAAATATTTGGAATAGTTAGATATATTTATAATTTTGTCCGCCCAAAAATTTTTACAGGCTTTTTATAACTAATAAACTGCAAATCGCAGGAACACTCATAATGTAAAATATTAAAAATTATGTATTGGACGTTAGAATTAGCTTCAAAATTAGAAGATGCCCCGTGGCCTGCGACAAAAGATGAACTGATCGATTTTGCCATTCGTTCAGGTGCGCCATTAGAGGTCATCGAAAATCTTCAGGAGATCGAAGATGAAGGCGAATCTTACGATAAAATTGAAGATATCTGGCCCGATTATCCCACCAAAGATGATTTCTTCTTTCATGAAGATGAGTATTAAAGGACATAGCTTCATAAATTTATTAAAAAATCCTTAAAAATCCAATTTACTTTTTTTGTTTCTCGCTAAGCTCGCCAAGTACACAAAGTTCGCTAAAAAATTTTATAACAATATTTACACTTTGCGTCCTTTGTCCGCCAGTTGGCGGAAGAGATAAAACAATAACCGGCAACATACGTTAAATCGTTCAATGTAATAAATCAATAACTAAAAATGATCCAATTATATGACATATTTATCTTTTTTTACAACCTGGCGATCCATATTTATTCCCGCTTTAATAAAAAAGCCAAACTATGGGTTGAAGGAAGAAAAGATATATTTAAACGGCTTGAGGCAGAGATAAAACCCGGTGAGCAAATCGCATGGTTTCACTGCGCATCTTTGGGCGAATTTGAACAGGGGCGTCCTGTTATTGAAAAATTTAAAGTTCAATGTTCAACGTTTAAAGTTTTAATTACTTTTTTCTCACCTTCGGGATATGAAATAAGGAAAAATTACCCAGGAGCAGACTACATATTTTACCTTCCTATTGATACTAAAAAAAATGCGAAAAAATTTATCAGTATTGTAAAACCATGTATTGCCGTTTTTATTAAATACGAATTTTGGTATCATTACCTGGACACATTGCACAAAAAACAGGTTCCCACATATCTTATTTCAGCTATTTTCAGGAACAACCAACATTTTTTTAAGTGGTACGGCTCTTTATTCAGGAAATTGTTAAAAAACTTCACGCAAATGTTTGTTCAGGATGAAGCATCACAAAAACTGCTCGGAAATATTGGCTTGACCAATCACTCTATTAGCGGAGATACCCGTTTTGACAGGGTTTACGATATAGCACAGCAAGCAGAAGAAATTCCATTAATTCAACAATTCAGCCAGGGCGAAAAATTGCTTATTGCCGGAAGCACATGGGAGATAGATGAAAAGTTGCTTATCAAACTCATTAACATGTTTGATCCGGATCTCAAATTTATCATCGCCCCACACGAGATAAAAGAGGAGAATATACAGCGAATTACTTCCCAGGTCAAGCACAAGACAATAAAATTTTCTGAAGCAAATGATGAGAATATTGCAGATGCAAGGGTATTGGTCATAGACAATATTGGTATGCTCTCAAACTTGTACCAATATGGCTATATTACATATATCGGTGGGGGTTTCGGCAAGGACATCCACAATATCCTTGAAGCCGCTGCCTTTGGCATGCCGGTTATCTTCGGCCCCAATTATCACAAATTCCAGGAAGCAAAAGACCTGATCCAACAAGGAGGCGCTTTTAGCATTAACAATTACTCTGAGCTGAAAAGCAAAGTAAGATTTCTTCTATCCAACGAGTATCTCCCTAAAATAGCCTCGGAAATAAGCAGGAATTATGTTAAAAGCAAAAAAGGAGCTACGCAGAAAATTTTGGAGGTTATTGGTATTTAAATTTTTGTTTCAGTACAAAGTAGTACTTTTGCCGCAAATAAAATTCAGGCATTATAAATAGCTATCAAAGATGTCATTTTAGTAACTAAAACACAACTAATTATGAACTATTTTCAGAGTAAAACATTGAAAAACAAAGCGCAAAAGACAATATGCAATGCGCAAATTTTAATTACTATTACTATCCTGGCTTTAACCTTTGGACTGTTGAGTTTATACTCCTCTGCCCAGATATGTTTTGATCTAGACTCCAACTATTCTGTAGGTGCTTATCCCCGTTGCGTGGATATAAACGATTTTAACGGAGACAGTATTCCAGACATGGTAACGGCAAATCATATTCCGAGCACCATATCCGTTAGGCTGGGACTCGGAGCCGGTGTTTTTGATACTGTTACCCACTATACAGTAGGTGCCAATGCTCCACGTTATGTGATCAGTGCAGATCTAAATGGTGATTCTATCCCTGATATTGCGGTAGCAAATTATTATTCAACCTTTGTTTATGTATTAATTGGAGACGGAAACGGCAATTTCGGTGCAGCTACAAACTATTCTGTAGGTTCTGACCCCACATCAATTGCTGTTGCTGATTATAATAGTGATGGTTACGCAGATCTTGCTGTAACAAATAGCGATAATAATAATGTATCCATATTGCTAAATGATAGTGCCGGTGGTTTTGGAACTAAAACCAATTATGCAGCAAGCACTTATCCTACTTCAATCCTCACTGAAGATTTTAACGATGATGGCTTCCCTGATCTTGCTGTTGCTAATTATAGTGCAGCCAGAGTGTCCGTATTGCTGAGTGATAGTGTGAGTGGTTTTGGAACTAAAACTGACTTCACTGTAGGTTCTAATCCTTATTGCGTTACTCATGCAGATTTTAACGGAGATGGGATAGTGGATCTGGCAACTTCAAATTATGGTTCAAATAATGTATCAGTTTTGATCGGCAACGGATCAGGCGGTTTCAATTCTGCTGTAAATTTTGCTGCGGGTTCGCAACCTATTTCAGTGAGCAGTGCTGATTATAACGGAGATGGGAATGCTGATATTTCAGTGGCTAATTATAACGGAAATACTGCTACTGTATTGTTTGGTGATGGCACAGGCGACTTTCTCGACAACGCAAGCTTTGCAGCAGGTACGGCTCCCCGTTCTGTAGCCAGTGCGGATCTTAACGGAGATGGAACCCCGGATCTGGCGGTAGCAAACCAGACTACCAATGATGTGACCATATTATTAAATGAAATGAAAAGAAGCAGTCAAACGCTCGTAGTCTGTACAGGGCAAAGTGTAACAGTAGGTAGTAGCACTTATACTACAAGCGGCATATATTTAGATATATTGACTTCATCTCTCGGTTGTGACAGCATCGTTACTACCGACTTAACGGTAAATCCATTACCATCTGTTATCGCTAACGCAACTACCAATAATGTTTGTGAAGGATATTCTGTTACGCTAACCGGAAGCGGTGCATCCACTTATGTCTGGTCACAGGGAGTTTCAGATGGAGTAAGCTTTATTCCTTATGTAGACACAACTTATTTGGTAATGGGAACTGACACAAATGGATGTTCTGATATGGATATGGTTTCAGTTAGCATTATATATCCTGTTACCAGTAATCAAACATTAACTATATGTTTAGGAGATAGTGTAACGATTGGAAGCAACACTTATAATACTACCGGTACATATTCAGATGTATTAACTTCATCTTTCGGATGCGACAGCACGGTTACCACTAACCTAAAAGTAATTTTTGGCAACGACTCGGCAATTTTCGCTCCTGATACTACTTTTAAAGCAGGGTATCAAATAAGTTCATTCGCCAGTTACGACTTTAACGGTGATGGGAATTTAGATATGGCTATAACCAGTAGTGGTTCAAACAAAGTATCTATATCACTTGGTGATGGGGCAGGTAATTTTGGTACGGCCATATATTATGGGACTGGGTCCGCTCCTTATTCAGTTGCCATAGCAGATTTTAACGGAGATACTTTTGCGGACATGGTTGTTGCTAATATGAATTCAAACAGTGCATCAGTATTCCTCGGTGACAGTATTGGAGATTTTGGATCAGGAACAGGATTCTCAACAGGCACTAAACCTTCTTCAGTAGTATGTGCGGACTTTAACAGTGATGGAAATGCAGATTTTGCTGTAGCTAATTATTATGATGCTAATGTGTCATTGTTTTTAGGAAATGGAGCAGGCGGGTTTGCCCCCAGAACTAATTTCGGGATCGGATCTTATCCTTTAACAATAGTATGCAAGGATTTTAACAATGATGGTAACGCTGATATAGCATCAGCTAATTGGGGATCAAGTAATGTGTCTGTATTGCTTGGTAATGGGGCAGGCAATTTTGCTGCTGCTGCAAATTTTACTGTTGGTTCTGACCCATATTCAATTTGCAGTGGAGATTTTAACGGTGATGGAAATGCAGATTTAGCAACGCCTAATCCCGGCTCAGGGGATATTTCCGTTCTGCTTGGTAATGGAACAGGTGGCTTTGGGACTTCCGTTGAATATATAGTTGGAGGAATTTGGTTTCCAAGCAGTCCCCGTTCAATTACAAGTGCAGATTTTAATGGCGATGGTAATGCGGATCTGGCAATTGGGGAGGGCGGTATATTTGTCCTATTGGGCGATGGCATAGGTAGTTTTGCACCTTTCAATTCCTATGTTGTACCCGGTTCTCACTATTCAATTATGAGCGCAGATCTAAACAATGATGGAAAACCTGATATAGCTCTTCCCAGTTCACCTGATAGCGCCTATGCTATATTGTTAAACCTTACTATAATGAGGAGTGAGCAAACATTAACTGTGTGTGCAGGTGATAGCCTTGCAGTGGGTAGCAGTACGTACGATTCAACAGGAATTTACATCGATGTTTTACAAACAGTGGAGGGTTGTGACAGTACGGTAACTACCAACTTAACCGTAGATCCTGAAATAACGGGAAGCCAAACACTCACTATCTGTGCAGAGGACAGTGTAGTAGTTGGGACAAGCATTTATGATAGTACAGGGGTTTACATTGATGTGTTCACCGCTTCAAACGGATGCGACAGCACTTTTACCACAACCTTAACGGTTGATCCGGCAATTGTTGGCAGCCAAACGCTCACTACCTGTGCAGAGGACAGTGTAGTAGTTGGAACAAGTGTTTACAATAGTACCGGGATTTACACGGATGTGTTCACCGCTTCAAACGGATGCGACAGCACATTTACCACAAACTTAACGGTTGATCCTGTAATTGTTGGCAGCCAAACACTCACTATCTGTGCAGAGGACAGTGTAGTAGTTGGGACAAACGTATACAATAGTACGGGGATTTATACGGATGTGTTCACCGCTTCAAATGAATGCGACAGCACATTTACCACAAACTTAACGGTTGATCCGGCAATTACCGGCAGCCAAACACTAACCATTTGTGCAGATGACAGCGTAGTTGTAGGAACAAGTGTTTACTATAGTACCGGGGTTTACACGGATATATTAACCGCTTCAAATGGATGCGACAGCATATTCTCAACAACGCTTACAGTAAACTCAACCTACGGCATTACAGATAACGCAATAGCTATTTGCAATGGCGATAGTATCTCCATTTACGGCACTTTCAGGAGTGTTGCAGGAACATATTATGACAGCTTAACTGCAGTCAACGGCTGCGATAGTGTGCACTCAACCGTGCTTTCAGTAGACCCATTGCCGGCAACCCCCATCATTACCCCAACCGCTCCTACAAGCTTTTGCCAGGGCGAAAATGTGATACTATTCACAAATTCTACTTCAGGAAATTTATGGTCAACAGGTGAAACAACCCAATTCATTACCGTTAGCACAAGCGGGTCTTATTCCGTAACCCTGACCGATCCAAACGGTTGCAGTGCAGTATCTGTACCAACCTCGGTTACCGCATATCCAACACCCACGGTTTATTTGGGTGCAGACACTATAATTTGTTACGGTTGTTCAATAACCCTTGATGCAGGAACAGGTTTTGCATGCTACCTTTGGTCAACAGGAGAGATCACGCAAACTATAAATGTTGTTTCAACAGATACTTATATTGTTCAGGTTACAGATGCAAACGGCTGTGCAGCAGCAGACACAATAGTAATAGATATAGCTTCGGGCATCAATCAACAATTACCAGTCAACGATTATCAATTACAGGTTCACCCCAATCCAAACACAGGTGAATTTACAATTACATTCAATATACCTGAAAAGCAGGATATCCTTATCAATGTAATTAACATAAAAGGGCAGTTAATTTATGAAGAAAACCTAAGCAAATATTCAGGGACTTATCAAAAAACAATTGATGTAGGCACGCAAGCGGCAGGTATCTATACCCTGCGATTGATAAGTGATGAAGGAATGATTAATAAGAAAATAATAATATTGGAATAAATAAAAGAATGCCACTAAATCACTAAAACACACCTGTGTGCCGAAGCACTTCGGCTTTGCTCTGCACGCTGTCGCCAAAGCTATAGCGTAGACGCCTGAAGCTACCCTGCTCTGCCGAAGCGGCTACGCGAAGGCGATGCGCGAAAGCGATGTGCGCAGGCACAAAATTCCACAAAAAAAAATAAATCAATTATAAATCAATTGTTAAATAATTTAGTGGGATTTTGTGCTTTTGAGCTTTAGTGGCAACAAACATTGTCAGCCAAAGGCTAATCTACCTAAGGCGGAAAATTCCAATACATTTAATCATGAATCCATCATTAACCTTTTCCAGGATATCCTTTTTCAATTTCATCTTTCTCGTTTCATTTCTTCAATACGGATATTCACAGGATAAGACAACAACTTATATCTGGGATCCCTCCTATGAATTCCAGGATCGCGATATTGAGTTGTACCACATGAATGCCGACCTGAAGATCAAGCCGTTTGACACCCTGGTGGCCGGAGTGGTGACATTTAAGTTTAAAACACTGAGAGAAAAGATTGATTCCATTGTCTTTAATGTTCCTGAATTGAAGATAAAAGAAATAAAGATCAACGGTGCAAACGCTGAATTTAAAATGTCAGGGAATAATGTTGTCATTTATCCGCCAACCGGCATGGGCTGGCAAACAGATAATGAGATATTGTTTAATTATGATGCAAAACCCACCGAAGGGCTTTATTTTGTGGGATGGAATGACCCAAAACAGATCAAGCGTAAACAGATCTGGGCTCACCGCCCTAATCATTGGCTTCCTTATGCCCCGGCTATCCATACTGTTGATATGGCAATTACGGTTGATGATGATTACAAGGTATTCTCCAACGGGGTTCGGGAAAAGGTGGTTGCAAATAAAGACAACACAAAAACCTGGCATTACAAGATGGATCATCCCCACCCTTTCTTTTCCACTTGCTTAGTGATTGGTGATTATGAATTCAAAAGCTTAAAAACCAAACGCGGCATTCCGCTTGAACTCTGGTATTATCCCGATTGGGAAGATCATTTCGAGCCGACTTATATCTACCAGGCAAAAATGTTTGAGTTTTTTGAGGATGAACTTGGCTTCAACTATCCATATGAATTATACCGACAGGCGCCTGTGATAGATTATATGTACGGTGCAATGGAAACCACCACCTCTACGATCTATGGTGATTACATGATGGTGGATGACCGTGGTTTTCTTGGCAGGAATTATGTAAATGTAAATGCGCATGAGCTTGCGCATCAATGGTTTGGGAATTATATCTCTCACCTGAAAAACAAGGATGTTTGGATAACAGAAAGTTTTGGCACCTACTGGGCAAAAAAGTTTGAGCAATCCGTATGGGGTGAGGATCAATATCAGTATGTTCGTAATGAGGAACTGTTGGATGTGTTCAGTTCAGCAAAACAAAATAATTATTCTGTAGGCCATAGCCGGGGTGGCCGTGAACGCTGGTACCCGAAGGGCTCCCTTGTCCTCGACATGCTGCGTGATGTGCTTGGTGATAAAGAATTTAAAGCCGTCATGAAATTATATCTTGAATCGCATCCTTATGAGACTGCTGAAACAAATGATGTTCTCCAGGCAATTCGCAAAGCTACCGGCAGGTCGTTGGAATGGTTTTTTGAAGAATGGATCTATCGTGGCGGTGAGCCATTTTATGAGGTGAGTTACGGGCAGTTTAAAAATAATGAGGGCTTGAAAGAAACCCACATTACGGTTGAACAGATCCATGAAACCGATGAATTGATTGGGCTATTTAAAATGCCGGTTAATTTTGAAGTACATTATAAAGATGGAACGGCTGACAGTAAAAAGCAATGGATCGAAGAGCAATATAATACGGTTATCATTCCAAACCCGGATAACAAGGAGATAGATTTTGTATTATTCGACCCCAACCGCGAGGTGATCAAGCAGGTTGAATTCCAACGCCCGTATGATGAATTGATAGCGATTGCCATGCGCGCTGAAAATATGATAGACCGCTATGATGCATTATTGGCATTGCGTGAATTTCCTTTGGAAAAGAAGAAAAATGACCTGGTGAAAGCCATTGAAAAGGAAACTTTTCATTTGACTAAAAATGAAATTATTTCCCAGCTTTCGATTGATCTTGATAATGATACTGAAAAGCTGATGATCAGAGCTATCAATGATGCGGATGATAAAGTGCGGTTAGCCGTTTTGCAAAATATCACCAAGATCCCGGAATCACTTCGCAGCGATTATGAAAAGCTGTTGGATGACAGCTCCTGCCTGAATGTGGAAATAGCTCTGGAGAATTTATGTAATTCATTTCCCGGAAGGTGCAGCGAATATCTGGGAAAGACAAAGGATGAACAAGGATGGAGGGGAAGGAACATACGCATCAAATGGCTGGAAATTTCGATTGATAACCCTGTTATGCAACAGGGCGGGGATAAATATTTTGATGAATTAAAAGGTTACACAGGCGAAAGTTATGGTTTTGAAACAAGGATCAACTCAATGAATGCCTTGAAACGATTAAATTTCCTTGATGAAGAGATAGTGAAAAATATCATAAAAGGCATCTCGCACTGGAATTATAAAATAAGAAATGCAGCAAGTGAAAATCTCAAGTATTTTTACACACAAAACAAGTTCCGCGATCTTATTGATAAAGAAACTAAAAATGGAATGCCTCCTAATATAAAAAGCAACTAATCAGTCTGATTTATTCTTAACATAACTTTGCAAATTGATTAAAATAAAAAATCATCATCATGCAAAATAAATATCGTGTATTCAAAAAAACGCTTCTTTTCCTGTTGATCATTACATCATTTTACGGATGCGATAATGAAAAAAAACCGGCAACCCCGGTTTCGGAATATATTGACAGGAAAGACACACTTGCCAGGAAAATATTATCCTTTATACAGGCAAGAGATACCACCGGAACAAAAACAGCAGTAATTGCCGACTCACTTCAATAATTTACTTAAAAAGGCAAATACAAAGGTCATAATGAACATAATGGCTCAATCCGGATTTTTGACTGATAATGGCTGGGGAGGATATTTTATTAATGAGGATAAATTTAAAGATCTGGACAATGATCATTACCTGTTGATCCTTAATAAACTGGATGCTACTAATACTACCCCTGCCCACCAGGCATTGGTGAAATTTATATCAGAACAGGCGGTCAGATCACATTTAACAGAGGATGATGTTCAATTCTATGTTGAGGCATATAATAAGCCGGGAAAGATCGAGCGAATAACATTTAATGATGAGATTTTACCACTGGCTTCTGCAAAGATCAACCTGGAATTTATGCTAAAAACAGGACTTTTATACCCTGATCATAAGCCGGATATAAATAAACTTAATGAGGAATCTATCTTCACAATTATACCGTTAGTATTCAACCTGGGAAAAGAATTTGACAGCTACAAAGAGATCATTGAATCGGTATGTACTGTTAGTATCAATCCCGGTTCGGATGAGGATGACAAGAGGAGCGCTTTGCTTATGACGCATATCTCCAACAGGTTGGTTGATGCCCCGGACCAGCGTTGGTTTGATATCCTGGGAAAAATGGCGGAAAAAGCAGATGATGACATAATAGAAAAGTATCTTTGGTTAATCGGTTATTTAAATATGAGTGTGGGCACATCCGTTATCAATAAAGATGCCATAGAGCATCTTCCTGTTTCCGTAAGACTCAAAATGGCAGCGCCTCTGAAAAAGGGCTTAACGACTTCATTCGAAAAACAAGCAATAAAAGACCTGGAAAAATGATCCTGCCTTCAAAAAAACAATGGGAGAAAATAATATCCGGTAAAAATATTGAACCTTATACAGTGGATATTCCTTTACCGGCAAAAAGGTTTTATTATTAAAAAAAGGACAAATATGAAAAGCAACAAAAGCAAAAAGGATACAAAAGAGATAATAGCCATACTTGGTGCAGGGAATATTGGCAGATCCATTGCCGAAGGATTGCCAAAAACGGGAAAATATAAACCCGGTCAGATAATACTTACCCAAAAAAAGGTCCATTCATTGGAAAATCTGAGATCACAGGGATTTATTGTTCAATCAGATAACCGGGATGCAGTAAGAAAAGCGAAAATTATCATTATTACTGTTCGCCCCCTCCAACTGAATGGCCTGTTAGAAGAAATAAGATCAGACCTGGACCCTGAAAATCATATTTTAGTCTCGGTAGTTACCGATGTTACCATCGGTCAGATCTATAAACAGATTGACCCAAAGATCCAGGTAGTCCGGGCAATGCCGAACCTTGCAATATCTATAAGTGAATCAATGACTTGCCTGGCAACAATAAAAGAATCACAATCTTCAATCGATAAAGTAAAAAATATCTTTGACGCACTTGGCAAAACGCTGATAATCGAGGAAAACCTTATGGTTTCTGCAACAGTTCTTTGTGCATGTGGTGTTGCTTTTTTCCTGCGCGCAATCAGGGCTGCTTCACAGGGTGGGATCCAAATCGGATTTCATGCAGAAGTAGCTCTTCAAATGGCAGCGCAAACAGCAAAAGGAGCAGCAGAAATATTGTTAAAACTAAATAAATATCCCGAATCCGAAATTGATAAGGTTACAACTCCAAGGGGTTGTACAATAGCAGGATTAAATGAGATGGAGCACCAGGGATTCAGTTCTTCGATGATAAAAGGAATTATAACCTCATACGAGCAAGCTGAGAAATTATATAAGGGAGAGAATTGAACAGCCCTATCCAGAAGCTTTTTGCCCGGGACGTCACTATTAGCCGGGAGATCCTTCGCTCCGTTCAGGATGACAACTTTGTTTTTTGGAGGTTGATTTTCTCCCTCTTTTAACACAAAAAACTAACATTTCCACCAAAAAAAATAACCTCCCAAATACAAACTTTTACCACACTTCACATTTTCCCGTTAACTTTTTCAAAAAAAACAGCATCTCCTAACTCAATGATATCGAGCGCATTATGAAGGTCACTACCGTATTTATACGGTAGTGCCAAAACCGTATTTATACGTAAAAAAAATACCGTATTTATACCCTTTTTTATTAAAAAAAGATTATGTTAATTGCGGGCGGAAAAAATTGCAGACAGCAGCAAGTGAAAAAACCATGCGGGTTTCATAATTCTATAAGCAATTTTAAATACACTTTAAAAAAAATGCCACTAAAACACCAAAACAGGAAAGGAACTAAAAAATGAAATTAAATAATATTAAAGAAAAAAATCCGGATCAGGACATTCCCGAATTTGATTTTAGCGAGATCTTTTATCATAAAAAGCTCATTGAAAATAAAGTATTCACCCAAAAGGAAGCAAGGGAAATGTTTGATATACTGGCAGAGATCCAATCAACCCTTAAAGACAAGAGCACCAATACCAAAGAGAAAAAGCTATCCATATATGAGAGGACATGGTACCAGGGAATTAATGAACTAATGAATAAAATTAAGGAATCGGTAACGGATTAGCAGAAGTTAAACCCTCAGGGTTTCTAAAGTTATAAACGTAAATAAAAAACGAACCGTTTTTTTAGTAAAAAAATTCATAATAATTAAGTATGAAAGAAAGTATCGTTTATAAAACAACATTATGATCTACAATCAGTGGTATGTAATACTGGAATCCAAAGAATTAAAAAAGCGCAAGCCCCTTAAAGTAAAACGCTTTAATGAAGATCTTACATTATGGCGGGATGAAAACAGCCATGCCTGCTGTATTATTGATAAATGCTGTCACCGCGGAGCATCCCTTTCATGCGGTAAAATTATAAATGGTAAATTAGAATGCCCTTTTCATGGGTTTGTTTATGATAGATCCGGAAAAGTTCACACAATCCCTGCAATTGGCAAGAATACACCTCCACCTGAAACAATGATGGTACGGGCATACAAGACATTCGAAGCTTATGGATTCATTTGGTTGTGGTGGGGAGATGATGACAAGATCCGGCAAGAACCATTTTTCTTCAAAGAACTTGAAAATTTTTCATACTCCGGGTTCAAAGATCATTGGAATGTTCATTATTCCAGGGCAATAGAAAACCAACTCGATGTGGCGCATCTGCCATTTGTCCATAAAACAACAATTGGCCGCGGCAAAAAAACATTGGTCAACGGACCCGTTGTGAAAAGAGTAAATGAGTTAATTACATTTTATGTCAATAATATTAAAGATGATGGTAAAACCGTCCCCCTGAAACCGGATGAGATCGTTGATCATGAAAAATTTCTTCAACTCCAATTCCATTATCCTAATATCTGGCAGAACCGTATCTCCGGTAAGATACGGGCATTTGCCGCCTTTGTTCCGGTTGACGAAGAGAACTCTGTTATATACATCAGATACTATCAAAATTTGATCAGTATCCCAATATTGAAAGCACTTTTCAATTTCATAGGTAAAATTTCAAGCATAATAATCCTAAGGCAGGACAAAAGAGTTGTGATCACGCAATTGCCTAAGAAAACCAAACTCCGGATGGATGAACGCCTCATTGCAGGGGATAATCCAATTATTGAGTATAGAAAACACAGGCATGAGCTTATTGAAAGAAACCAAAAAAGAATAAGCCCTGTACATAACTAATGATATCTGATACTGGAATAAAAAAACTTTTACAGCACTTCGGTGATATTCAGTACAAGCGGATGATCCGGATGATGTGTTGAGCGTAGGGGCTCCCCTCTTCCGCCAGCTGGCGGAGAGGGCCGGGGTGGGGTCGTACCTCTTCCATAACACACCATCCATTAAATAAATATTCCCTGCGGATGGGGGTAGCGGAACGGAGTTACAGCCCCTCGGCACATCATCCGGGTCATCCGCTGGAAAATTATATTAACAAAGAAAAAAAATGCCAAAACTCACAAAAATACTTTCCATAGACGGTGGCGGGATAAGAGGCATAATCCCGGGCCAGGTGCTGGTAGCTTTGGAGAAAAAGCTGCAGGAAAAAAGTAAAAACCCCGGTGCAAGGATCGCAGACCATTTCGACCTGCTCGCAGGAACCAGCACAGGCGGGATACTGACCTGCATCTACCTGTGCCCGGATGAGAAAAAACCTTCAATGCCCCGTTTTTCGGCACAGGAAGCCGTTAACCTTTACTTAGAAAAGGGAGGTAAGATATTTGATGTTTCATGGCTGCAAAAAATAAGGTCTGTTGGCGGATTAAAGGATGAGAAATTTTCAGCACGGGAATTGGAAAAAGCGCTGAAGGGTTATTTCGGGAAACTGAGATTAAGCGAGCTGCTGAAACCCTGTTTGATCACATCCTATGAGATAAGTAAACGGTACACATATTTCTTCACCCAGCAAGACGCGAGAAAGAGCAAGGGTTATAATTTTTTGGTGAGAGATGTGGCAAGGGCGACATCTGCCGCTCCCACCTATTTTGAAGCTGCCGGGATAAGATCATTTGCCAATAAATTCTTTCCCCTGGTTGACGGAGGAGTATTTGCAAATAACCCTGCACTGTGTGCATACAGTGAAGCGCGTAACCTTTTTAAAAAGCCGGGCGGTAATAAATATGTTACTGCTAAGGACATGGTGATCGTGTCCCTCGGCACCGGGCAGGTGAAAAAGCCCTATCCCTATAATGAAGCCAAAGACTGGGGAATGGTGGAGTGGATAAAACCGGTTATAGACATTATGATGTCAGGAGTATCGGAAACGGTTGATTACCAGCTTAAACAGATCTACGATGCCGTGGGCTGCCCCGGGCAATACATCAGGATAACCCCTGGCAGCTTAGGCAGGGCAAACCCCGACATGGACGATGCCTCTGATGAAAACCTCAGGGCATTGAAGAAAGTTGGTAATGATACCGCTAAGAAATATGATGGGGAATTGGACAGGGTGGTTGATCTGTTGGTTAAATGATCTTGATCAATTAATGGAACTACTAAAACTTAAAATTAAAACTTTTATCAGCGGATGGGGGTCGTGGAACGGAGTTACCGCCCCTCCCCGCCTACGCGGGCCGAAGCCGCTTTGGCGGGCGTAGGCCCGACCCTCCCCGAAGGGAGAGGGAGACCCACTCCTCGGCACATCATCCGGGACATCCGCTGGCAATATTTATTAATTAATATATTTTTTTTAACTAACGGTTTTTACAAATCAAAAATTCCCTAATAAGGAACTAAAACTTAAAATCAAAATTTTATTAGCACTTCGGTGAAACTCAGTACAAGCGGATGGACCGGATGATGTGTTGCGCGGAGGGTCTCCCTCTCCGCCAGGCTACTGCAGGGTGAGCCCGGAGAGGGTCGGGGAGAGGTCGCTGTTCCGTTGCAATCCGCAAATAAAAATATCCATTTTTAGGGAAAACCCTACAAAAAAGAGGTAGTGTTTTCACTAC
>JBDRNO010000102.1:0-21568 GCA_043811005.1 Bacteroidota bacterium
TTTCAAATCCCAAATCTCAAATCTCAAATCTCAAAAAATGAACTATGAAGTATGAAAGAGACCTTGGTGAAAGATTGCTGCAGTTTGCGGTGGATGTTATTCTGTATCTTCGTACAAACGCATCCTTGCCTCTATCCTCAATAAATTATCTACCCTATTACTTCTTTTTATCCCCTTTTTGTAATTTGAAATTTGTAATTTGATCCTGAACTTGTTTCAGGATGGGACTTTTTACTATTTTTATGATATTATGGACAGGGTCTAATTAGAGGCAAAATTACTTTTAAAGTTAATATTGGAGCGGAATAAATTTTCTTTTATCAAATAGCGCCAATATAACTAACTTTGCATTTCCAATAATTTATTCGTATCTGAATTTCAATAATTTAACCTGATGAATGAATCTTTTACTTCACGGCACATCGGCCCTAATGCTGAAGAAACAGAGCAAATGCTAAAAAAAATAGGCACACCCTCTTTGGATGCCCTGATTGGCGAAACCATACCCTCTTCAATTAGATTGGAAGATCCATTAAATCTCCCGGAAGCGTTGAGCGAATATGAATACTGCAAACATATAAAAGAAATAGCATCTAAGAATAAAATTTTCAGAACATACATTGGTTTAGGTTATTATAATTGTATCACACCTGGCGTGATACAGAGGAATATCATGGAAAACCCGGGTTGGTATACGTCATATACTCCATATCAGGCGGAAATTTCCCAGGGAAGGCTGGAAGCCCTTCTGGTTTTTCAAACCATGTTAATGGATCTCACAGCAATGGAAATTGCTAATGCTTCTTTATTGGATGAGGCAACTGCAGCAGCAGAGGCAATGACAATGCTTTATAACACAAGGTCGAAAGAAGCGGTAAAAAGAGAGATAAATAAATTTTTCGTTTCAAATGAGTGTTTTCCTCAAACTATAGAAGTTTTAAAGACCCGCTCAGAACCATTGGGTATTGAAATTATTTTTGGCAATCATGAGGAAATGGATATTAATGACAAAATATTCGGGGTTTTGCTACAATACCCCACAAGTGATGGCGCAGTGTATGATTATTCCGGCTTTGTTAGAAAAGCTCATGATAATGAAATTTCAGTCGTGGTAGCTGCCGATATACTTGGTTTAACTTTACTAACGCCTCCGGGTGAATGGGGAGCTGATGTCGTGGTTGGTTCAACGCAGAGATTTGGGATACCTATGGGCTACGGAGGTCCTCATGCAGCTTATTTTGCCACAAAAGAACAATTTAAGAGAAATATTCCAGGAAGGATCATTGGCGTTTCCATAGATGCGGAAGGCAACAGGGCGTTACGCATGGCTCTCCAAACCCGTGAGCAGCATATCAGAAGGGATAAAGCTACGTCTAATATTTGCACTTCCCAGGTTCTGTTAGCCGTTATGGCTGGTATGTATGCTGTTTACCACGGACCGCATGGGCTTAAATCAATTGCAAAACGCATTAATCATCTCACTGCCTTACTAAATGAAGAGGTAGTGAAATTAGGTTATAAACAGGTTAACGGGATTTTTTTTGATACCTTAAAGATCCAAATTCCCGAAGATGTTTCTATTGATGAGATTCAAAGATCAGCTTTAAATGCAGAAATAAATTTCAGGTACATAAATGATAAAACCATTGGAATAAGTATTGATGAGACAACTGATATTAATGACATTAATGATATTCTAAACATTTTTGCCATGGCACATTCTAATTCAAACAACAAATATCCAACATCCAGCATCCAGTCGGCAAAGCTCAGTACCCAGACCCCAACATCAAACATAAAACAACAAATATCCAACATCCAGCATCCGGCATCCATAATCCAGTATCTTACATCTTTACCGGATAATCTCAAAAGAGACACCTCATTTTTAACTCACCCTATCTTTAATACATATCATTCCGAGACCGGGATGATGCGATATATAAAAAAACTTGAGAACAAAGATCTTTCGCTTACTCATTCAATGATCCCGTTAGGTTCGTGCACGATGAAACTAACTGCGGCACAGGAGCTGTTCTATTTGAGCTGGCAGGAATTCGGGGCTGTACATCCTTTTGTCCCTGTTGAACAGGCAAAAGGATACACCTTGATAATTAGTGAACTCGAAAAGCTATTATGCGAAATAACCGGTTTTGATGCGATCTCATTTCAACCCAATTCAGGCGCCCAGGGTGAATTTGCCGGCTTGATGGTTATCAGGGAATATCATAAAAACAGGGGGGAGGGACACAGGAATATTGCTCTTATTCCAGCATCGGCACATGGGACCAATCCTGCCAGCGCGGTGATGGCAGGGATGGAAGCAATTATGGTGAAATGCGATGATGCGGGAAATATTGAAGTTGATGATTTAAAAGAGAAAGCAATAAAATACAGGGATAACCTTTCAGCTTTTATGGTTACTTACCCCTCAACACACGGGGTATTTGAGGAAAATATAATTGAGATAAACCAGATAATACATAATAATGGCGGGCAGGTCTATATGGATGGAGCAAACCTGAATGCGCAGATAGGATTGACCAATCCTGCTATTATCGGGGCTGATGTTTGCCACCTCAATTTACACAAGACTTTTGGCATCCCCCATGGCGGGGGTGGACCAGGGATGGGACCGATAGGTGTTGCAGTTCATCTCACTCCGTTTCTACCTTCACATCCTCTTCTTAGAACTCAAAGCTCACAACTCACAACTCACAACTCATTTATCCACCGAAGCTTCAGCGAAGGTGGACAACTCACTCCTGTATCAGCAGCGCCTTATGGAAGCCCGTTTGTTCTTCCAATATCTTATGGCTATATAAAAATGCTGGGAGGAAAAGGGTTAAAGAAAGTATCAAAAGCAGCAATTTGTAATGCGAATTATATTTCCGTATCTCTACAGAAACATTATTCAATTCTTTATAAGGGAAAAAATGGCTATGTAGGACATGAAATGATCCTGGATTGCAGGGAATTTAAAAGAACTGCACAAATTGAAGTTGAAGATATTGCAAAAAGATTAATTGACTATGGTTATCATGCACCTACCGTTTCTTTTCCTGTGATTGGAACGATGATGATAGAGCCGACCGAAAGTGAGTCAAAACAGGAATTGGACAGGTTTTGTGAGTCCCTGATCTCAATAAGAGATGAGATCAGGGAAATAGAAGAAAGCAGGGCTGACTTAAGAGATAATGTGCTCAAAAATGCTCCGCATACAGCCAGTGTGGCAGCTTCTGACAAATGGGAACATTCTTATTCACGGCAAAAAGCCGTTTATCCTTTGGAATGGACAAGAGAAAATAAATATTGGTCTCCTGTAAGCAGGATTGATAATGCTTTTGGGGACAGGAACCTCGTTTGCTGTTGCCCGGCTTTTGAAAATTATGCGGAGGAAGTTGTGTAGAGAGTAAAAAAATATTTTTATTTCTAAAAAAAGCATTACATTTGACCTCTTATTATTAATTATAAAAAAACACAATAATTTTTATTCATTAACCTTGACTGCACAGAAACAGTCATAAAATTAATCATCATGAAAAAAATTACTCTTTTAATGGCGTTTATCACGTTTTGTTCGTTTGCTTTTGCCCAGGGCAAAATACAACAGATTCAACATCAGCCCAAAAGTGCGGCACCTCAGCAAGTTGGCAGCATACAGGTAAAACCTTTAGATAATAGTGGAATTGTTACTCATCAGAGTATGCAGAAAAAAGTAGCCTTCTTTACTGAAGATTTTCAATCAGTTACTCCTCCGGCACTTCCGGCAGGTTGGACAACAAGTTCTTTAGGTACCGATGGTGGCTTTTTTACAGGTAATGCTGCTGATGCCAATGCAGGTGGTTACTGGGCTGTTGCCACACACACAACATTTGCTATGACAAATGATGATGTTTGTAACTGCGACAAATCTGCCGATTATTTGGAAATGCCGCAGTTTGATTTTACTGGGTATTCAGGGTTATCCCTGGCATTCGAATACGTTGATGATAGATCTTATGGCGGTAATCCCAACACAGTTGAACTAAATATTAACGGAGCCGGGTGGAATGTTTTATTTACACTTGCACAAACAACATTGAGCTGGGAGTTCATTAATATTCCATTAACCGGAACGGACAATCAACCCGATGTACGCATTCGTTTTCATTATGATGATGCAGGTGAATGGGCTACCGGCTTAGCTATTGATGATGTAATTATTGACGTGCCTCCTGCTAATGACCTGGCAATTAAAACTATTTATTATGACACACTGGGAGTTCCGTTAAATATTCCTGACTCCATGAGTACGCTTTATTATTATCAAATTCCATACAAACAGGCAATAATGGATTCCATTTACTTTTCATGTGATGCATTGAACAATGGAGGAGTTACACAACCCAACACAAAACTCTTTGTTGATGTTTCCGGTGCTGGGACATATAGCGATAGCAGTTCAACCATCTCATTGGCGCCCACAGCAAGTGATGCGCTTATGATCACTGCTCCTTTTACTCCTTCAGCAAAGGGAACCCACAATGTGACATTTGGAGTTTGGTCGGATTCAACAGATGCTTTTCCCGTTGATAATGAAGTGAATGATTTTTTTGATGTTACTGATTCGGTTTATGCAAGGGATGACGGAAATCTTTCAGCAGCTGGGGCATGGTGGTATGGACCTGGTGCAAATTACGAGGTCGGCAATATGTTAGAGATATTTACCCCGGACACTGCTGTTTCTATTTCATATTATAATTATACCAATCCAGCCTCAAGTATTGGCATTGCCGGCAATATTATCAGCTTGAATCTTTATGATGCTGCCGGTTTTAATGCTTTTACACCAATTGCCTCCAATCAATATTACGTTATTACGGCTAATGACGAGGATGCATGGATAACCCTTCCAATACCGAAAACCGGCTTGGTTCGGGGTGAATATGTTGTTACAGTGGAAACTTTAAATGACCAGTGCTACTTAGCAAGTCAGACTGCCCCGCCTTTAACTGTCTATATTGATTCTGATAATGGTGGTGTAACATGGTATTATTCTGATAAAATACCATGGATCCGGCTTAATCTTCAAGCGCCTATTATCTGCGATCTTGTAACGAGCAGCGATTCTACAGTTGCTGCATGCGGTGAAATTAACGGAACTGCAACAGTTAATGTTACTGGCGGAACTGCTCCATATTCTTACATGTGGAATGATCCGGGTGCACAAACAACAGCAACTGCAACAGGGTTAATGGGTGGAACTTATTCGGTAACAGTAACTGATGTAAATGGCTGTACCGAAACAGAAAGTGTTACCATTACAAGCACAACAGCTATATCAGTAACGGTAACTTCAACTGATCCTACTTCCTGTGGCGTAGATGACGGAATTGCCACTGCAACAGTTACCGGTGGCTCAACGCCATATACATATTCCTGGAATACTATACCTGTTCAAACCACCGCTGCAGCCACCGGTTTAGGTGTGGGATTTTATTCTGTTTCAGTAACAGATGGCAATAATTGCCAGGATATGGAAAGCGCCACTCTTGTTGATGCCGGTGCACCTACATTAGTAATATCAGACACCTCGATGGTTACCTGTTTTGCCTTTGGTAACGGTTCAGCCACTGTTACCCCTTCAGGCGGTACTCCACCATATACTTATTTATGGTTCCCTGCCGGTGGCGCTGGCCCTACTGCGTCAGGATTGCCACCAGGAACGTTTACGGTAACCGTAACTGATTCTGCAAGTTGTGCAGCTATCATCAGTGTGGTTATTACCCAGCCGACTGCTCTCGTACTTTCAAGTGTTTCCACAGGTGTTTTATGTAATGGAGATACAGATGGATCTATTGCTCTTACTGTTTCCGGAGCAACACCACCTTATGATTATTTGTGGGATGATCCCAGTTCCACTACTACAGAAGACATCAGCGGTTTAGCGCCTGATACTTATACTGTAACCGTAACAGATGATAATGGTTGCCAGGATACTGAAACAGCTACTATTTCAGAACCTGCGACAATAGTTATTACTCTTGCTGGCTTAACTGATGAAACTACTATGGGAGCTAACGATGGGACTATGAGTATATCAGTAACAGGAGGAACAGGCGCATATGCTTATGTCTGGTCACCTGCACCTGGTAGTGGTCAAGGCACTTCTGACGTTACTGCTCTTTCACCAAATATTTATACAGTAACAGTAACAGATGCCAACAGCTGCATAGCAACTTATACTGATACGATTGACGCTGGTCCGGATGCAATTCCTGAATCTTATAATAATGTAACTTTCAGCATACATCCAAATCCAAATAATGGTCAGTTTGTTATTAAGTTCAGTAATGTAAAAAAAGACGATTATTTGTTTGAAGTGAGAAATATTATCGGGCAGCTTATCTATACCCTGAAGGCAGATAATATTTCCGGTAACTTTATGAAAAAAGTTGACCTGACAGAACTCAACAGTGGAGTTTATTTCTTAAGTATAAGTAATGTTGCAGGTATAAGGACTGAAAAGTTGATTGTATACTAAATGTTCTTTTACCGAAGACAAAAAACCCCGTACTTTGGATGGTACGGGGTTTTTTTATTAAACAGCAACGCTCTTCATCCTTTTCGGTCCTGCTACAACTATTTCATCCGGACAGCCCTTTGTAAATAGCTTGAAATTTTCAATATAACGTGCTGCAAGAGCGTCATATTTTTTCCAGTATTCTTTTTTATTTCCCCATGCATTGGAAGGGTCGAACACATCATCCGGCACATTAGGACATGTAAGCGGAACTTCGAAACCGAACAGATTATCCTTACGGTATTTTACCTTGTTCAGTTTGCCGTCAAGTACGGCATTTAACATATTACGGGTATGACGGATGCTTATACGTTTGCCAACACCGAATTTTCCTCCAATCCATCCGGTATTTACAAGCCAAACATTGGTTTTGTACTTTTGCATCTTTTTTTTGAGAAGATCTGCATAAAAGAAAGGATGATGTACCATAAAAGGTGCGCCAAAACAGGCGCTGAAAGTTATTTCAGGTTCAATACCCAATCCCATTTCAGTTCCTGCAATTTTTGAAGTATAACCACTTATAAAATGGTAAATTGCCTGGTCCATATCCAAGCGGGCTATCGGAGGCATTACACCCTGGGCATCGCAGGTAAGGAATATCACATTTTCAGGATGCTTTTTTACCATTTTATCAGGTACGGAATTAGGTATAAAATCAAGCGGATAAGAACACCTTGTATTTTCAGTTATCTGTTCATCATCAAGGTCTATCATTCTGGATGCGGGGTCATAAATAACATTTTCAAGTATAGTTCCGAACCTGCGTGTACATTCATATATCTCCGGTTCATTCTCTGCTGATAAACGGATCACTTTGGCATAACATCCGGCTTCATAGTTGAATACTCCATCATCACTCCAGCCGTGCTCATCATCACCAATGAGTTTCCTCAAAGGATCTGCGGAAAGCGTGGTCTTACCTGTTCCGCTGAGACCGAAGAACAATGCAACATCTCCTTTTTTGCCTACATTGGCAGAGCAGTGCATTGACATTACGTCCTGCAGGGGTTTGAGATAATTCATTATTGTAAAAATGGATTTTTTGATCTCTCCTGCATAGCTGGAATTTGCTATTATTGCAAGGCGTTTTGAGAAATCAATAACAATGGCTGTTTGGCTAAGTGTTCCGTCAATTCGGGGATCCACCTTAAAAGAAGGGGCTGCGATCAATGTAAAATCAGGAACAAAACTTTTATGTTCAGCAAGGTCCTTGATCGTTATGCACATATTACGTGCAAAAAGACTCTGCCATGCTTTGTCGGTTATTATACGCACAGCTATCCTGTGGGCGGGATCAGCTCCTGCATAAACATCCTGTACGAAAAGTTCTTCACCCTGGAAGAATGCCTGAAGCCGGGTAAAGAGCCCGTTGAATTTTTCCGGGCTCATAGGTCTGTTGTACTCACCCCAGTCGATCTTGTCCTCTGTTGAAGGTTCACGGACAAAATATTTATCATTTGCTGCCCTGGCAGTCCATTTACCAGTATATACCTGGAATGCGCCACCATTTACAATTTTACCTTCGTTACGGAAGACAGCTTCTTCATATAAAGCCGGTTCCGGAAGGTTCCAGTATACCCTGTCCAGGTGAATCAGACCATGATTTTCAAGTCCGTAATTACTTCTCAGGTCTTCAGCTTGTTTTTGTGCCGGGGTATCAAACTTAAGGTATTTTGACATGTTTTATATTGTTAGAGCGATACTAATATACTAATTCATACTAATTATACTAATTAAGACCATTCAATCAACTGACGGATTATTCGTATCATTAGCATTAATTAGTATATTGGCATCGTGTTATTACTTTTTATTTTTTACTTGTTTTTTGATTTAGTGATTTGTAATGATTTGTAAATATCTATCAAATCCAGTCCCTCACTAATTTACGTTCGCCAATATATAATTCATTAGGTGAATTAGGGTCAAGCGCCCATTTTATACGTTCAATTCCTTGTGTAATATCTTTGATCGAACCGCATATGGAAAGACGGAGGTACCCTTCCATCCCGAACTCAACGCCAGGTACTGTAATTACCCGGACCTTATCAAGGAGAATGTATGCAAGTTTTGCTGAATCCTTTTCATATATACTGAAATCCGGAAATACATAAAAGGTGCCATCCGGTGGGTTTACTTTAATACCATCAAAGGCATTAAGTTGTTCTATCATTACTTTACAGTTATTTTCAAGTGTCATGCGTAAACTCTCCACTGAAGATTGGATACCGTTGATAGCTCCTACAGCAGCCATCTGTAACAGTGCTGACGGTCCGGAAGTCTGGTGCCCCTGTATGTTAGTCATGACCTTAATGAGTTTTTTATTGGCAACAGCCCAGCCGATACGAAATCCTGTCATGGCATACTGTTTGGAGACGCCATTTATAACAATTATTTTAGAATTTTCAGTGGTATCTTTAGCATATTTGTAGCAGTTTATGAGTTTTCGGTTGTCAAAGATCAGCCGGTGGTAGATGTCGTCCATGATAAGGTAAATACCTTTTTTTTCACAAAACTCAACTATCTCTGCAATGAACTGTTCAGAATACATTGCTCCGGTAGGATTGTTAGGACTATTGATAATAATGGCTTTGGTATAAGATGAACAGTTTTGCTCAATGTCCTGTAAACGCGGATAGAATGTGCCGTCTTCAGATAAAACGGGTACTGGGACAGCTCCGCACAGTTTAACCATTTCTGGATAGCTAACCCAATATGGTGCAGGGAATATTACTTCATCCTGTGGGTCAAGTATTGCCTGTAGGGCAACCATAATTGCCTGTTTTGCTCCTCCTGAGGCAATTATGTTTTCCGGTTCTACTTTCCGGTTATAGAATTCTTCAGTATAGCGAATGATTGCCTGCTTTAGTGCAGGGATCCCGTCTGCTGGCGTATAGCGGACCATCCCCGAGTTTAGCAGTCCTGAAGCGCTTGTAATTGCATCAATAGGGGCATAACTCTTTGGTTCTCCACCGCCAAGATGAATGACAGGTTCTCCTTTGGCTTTGAGAATTGCAGCAGTCTCATTAAGCTTAAGAGTAACCGATTCATTGATTGACTTTCCTATAAGGCTGATACTCATGGTTTTAGTTTTTGGAATTTTGCTGTTTAAAATGAACTTATTTTGAAATATATCCTTAGTGCTTTATCATATTTTTTTGCTCAAAGTTAATGCAATTTCACTTTTAATTCGATTTACTAAGTTATATTATTATATTCTTTGTTCCTTCAAATATTTTGTTGCATAAACAAATTCATTAAATTCTTTATTATCGGTGTTTAACACATCTTCCTTATTCCCTTCCCACCATTTTTTTCCCTGGTAAATGAAAATGATCTTATCACCTATTCCAATTACAGAATTCATATCGTGGGTATTGATAACAGTGGTTATTTCGTATTCATCAGTGATCTCTTTAATTAAATTGTCAATAACAATAGCATTCTTTGGGTCTAATCCTGAATTCGGCTCATCACAAAAAAGATATTTTGGGTTCATGGCAATAGCCCTGGCAATTGCTACTCTCTTTTTCATGCCACCACTCAGTTCAGCAGGATATAAATGATCAGCATTTATGAGGTTTACCCTGTTCAAACAGAAATTTGCACGTTCGCATTTCTCCTCATCTTCCATGTCAGTAAACATAGATAACGGGAAAATCACATTTTCTTCTACAGTTAGTGAATCAAATAATGCCCCTCCCTGGAACATCATTCCAATTTCTTTTCTAATAGTTTTTCTTTCTTTTGATTTTATTTTTGAAAACCCCTGTCTTAATTTCATGTCTGAGAATATGTGTTCATCGTAAGTTATCAGACCGCCATCCACTTCATGTAAGCCAACCATACATTTCATTAGCACAGTTTTTCCGGAACCGCTTTCACCAATTACCAGATTGGTTTTGCCTTTTTCAAAAACAATGGAAATGTCATCCAAAACCTTATTATCACTAAATGATTTCGATATATTTTTTACTTCTATCATGCAAGTAATAACTGGGTTAATAATAAATTGAACAACAATATGACAATACTGCTATACACAACTGCTTTTGTGCTTGACCTGCCAACTTCTAAAGCGCCACCCCTGGTATAATACCCATGATATGAAGAAACAGATGTAATGATAAATGCAAAAACTACAGTTTTGATCAAAGCATAAGTAATATTGAAAGGTTTAAATTCATATTGAATACCATATACAAATTCATGAGTTGATACGACATCTGTTAATATTCCAAAGAACCATCCTCCAAAAATTCCGAAAAACATACTCAGGATCACTAAAAACGGAAATATCAGTATAGCGGCAATAATTTTTGGCATTATAAGGTATGCAGCAGAATTTATGCCCATAATTTCAAGTGCATCAATTTGCTCGGTAACACGCATTGTACCTATTTCAGAAGCAATATGCGAACCTACCTTGCCGGCAAGTATTAAACTAATTATAGTAGGAGAAAGCTCTAAAATTATTGATTCCCGAGTACCAAAACCTATTAGATATGGGGGTATCCAGGAACTCTCCATCCCAAAAGCTGTTTGAATTGTAATAACTGCACCCAGAAAAATAGAGATAATAGCTACAATACCAAGCGAATTAATTCCTAATGAATCAATTTCTTTTATTATTTGCTTCCAATAAATAGTAACTTTTTCCGGTTTACTAAATACCCGCTTTATTAATAAATAATATCTGCCAAAATGATATAATAGTTTCATCAATTATTAATTCAAATTTTTTTCAAAGATACTATGTTTTTTCAAGACGAAGATTAAAAAATGACCCAGTATACACGATGGAAATTCTTTACTTCGCCTTGAAAAAACATTTAATTAATATGAAAACCCCCGAAGGATTTTATTCAAAGTTATGTTTTTAAATAAACGCATACCCTGTTACTGACAAAATTCTGTGAAAATTATGTTTTTACTATCTTTGACACAATTTTATATGACAGACTTGAAACAATTTGAAATAAATCCGCCAGCTGGCGGACATTGAAATACAAAGTATTCACGCCTGCGTGCCGAAACAGCACTTCTGCGTGCAGGCACGAACACCTTTAAAAACAAACAGTAGAGTGAGTAAATTCCGATACGTTAAAATACAAGTCGTATTGTATATCATTTTAACTTGTACAATTTTTCTTTCGGGGTGTTTTATCTTCAGAAAAAAGAACAGATGTATTGATTGTCCCAAGTGGAGTATGACAACTATACAAACTAAAATTGACTCTTAGTAATTTTTAACTGAATACTTGCAAATTTGGATATTAAATATCATAACCAGCAAATTCTTTCAAAGTATCTTCCCGGAAATTCAATTGCATTGATTACGGATTGGATAAGTAAATACAATTTTAATCTGAAGATAACCAGGAAAAGGGTGACAAAATTTGGTGATTATCACTATCCTTCAAACAAAGTGGGTCATCGGATATCAATAAATAACGACCTTAACAAATATGCTTTTTTAATTACCCTGGTTCACGAAATTGCACATTTAATAATATGGGAGAAGTATAAAAAAAAGGTTAAGCCCCATGGGAATGAATGGAAGAATGAGTATAGAGCTTTAATGAAAAATTTTATTGTTCACAGCATTTTCCCTTCTGATATTTTAGAAGCAATTAATGCATACATGGTAAATCCCTATGCTTCAAGCGCCTCTGATATAGGACTTATGCGTACTTTAAGGAAATATGATGATAACAAATCCCTTACGTATATTGAGGACATCCCGAGGGGTTCGGTATTCAGGATCAAGAGTGGCAGAACCTTTTGCAAAGGAGAAAAACTGAGGAAAAGATACAAATGCGAAGACCTTTATAATAAGAAGATCTATCTTTTCAATCCTTTGACTGACGTAACGCCTGTAAGAACATAACTTTGTAAATTATTTAATGTAAATATTTAAAATGAGTTCGATATAAGATATTTTTTATACCGAATTCACGTTAACTAGTATTTTTTGTATATTTGCTTTATGGAAGAAAAGATAAATCTGAAAATTTCCGAAATGGCGGAGAGCCTGATCGGGGTTGAAATTATTACGCTGGCAAATGCAATAAAAGAAAGGATTAATAAAGGAGAGAAGATACTAAATTTAACAATGGGAGACTTTGACCCGAAAATATTTCCCATTCCTGACGAATTAAAGAACGAGATTATTGCTGCATATAATTCAAGGCAGACCAATTATCCTACAGCTAATGGGATCGTTGAATTACGTGAGGCTGTTTCAAGTTTTCTATATAAAAGAGGAGGATTAGAATACGATAGAGATCAAATTCTAATTACAGGAGGAGGGCGTCCAATAGTTTATGGCACTTATCAGATAGTATTGGACCCGGGTGATACTGTGATCTTTCCCGTTCCGTCCTGGAATAACAAACATTATTGTCATATAGCATCTGCAAAACAGATAAAGGTTGAGACCAAGCCTGAAAATAACTTCATGCCAACAGCCGAAGAGTTACATCCTTATATATCTGAAGCAAATTTGTTAGCGCTTTGTTCACCACAGAACCCTACCGGAACAGTATTTTCCAAAAATGCTTTGGAAGCAATCTGCGATCTGGTCATCCAGGAAAATAAGAGAAGAGATAAATACAAAAAACCCTTGTATGTCTTGTACGATCAGATTTATTGGATGCAAACTTATGGAGAAACACGGCATTATGATCCTGTAACATTATGCCCTGAAATGAAAGATTACACTCTTTTTATGGATGGTATATCAAAAGCATTTTGTGCCACAGGCGTTCGTGTCGGCTGGGGATTTGGACCTCAAAAGTTAATTGACAAAATGAGAGCTATTTCAACTCATATGGGGGCGTGGGCGCCAAGAGCCGAGCAAGTAGCTGTCGCAAACTACCTGCTGCAAGAAAGCAATATAAACACCTACCTGGCTAAGTGTAACAGCCGGCTAAAAAAAAGATTAGATGCTTTTTACGATGGGTTTTTGACATTAAAATCTGAAGGTTATAAAGTTGATGCAATAGCCCCCCAAGCGGCTATATACCTTACTGTGAAAATTGATTTATGCGGTTTTATCACGAATGATGGGTTTAAACTTGAAACCACAAAAGACGTTACGAATTATATTTTAGACTCAGCAAAAATTGCTTTAGTTCCATTTTATGCCTTTGGAGCTGATAAAAACTCAAACTGGTACCGCCTTTCGGTTGGGACAACTTCAATGGAAGATATTGAAATTTTCTTTAAAAATTTGAGAGATGCGCTATCGAAACTTTCTTGATTATAGAACATAACTTTGGAAATAATTAATGTAATTAACAAAACCCATGGAAAACAACTATTGTATAATAATGGCAGGGGGAATTGGCAGTCGCTTTTGGCCTATGAGCACCATTGATCGCCCAAAACAGTTTTTGGATATTTTAGGAACTGGGCAAACTCTTATCCAACAAACATATAAGCGATTTACAAAGATCTGCCCTGAAAAAAACATTTTTATCGTTACCAATGATTTATATAAGAATCTGGTTATTCAACAATTAAGGATCAATAAAGAACAAGTGATATCTGAACCATCCAGAAGGAATACAGCGCCCTGCATAGCTTATGCCAGCTATAAGATCGCTGATATTAATCCCAATGCTATCATTATTGTTGCTCCTTCAGATCATGTGATCTTGAAAGAAGAAGCTTTTACCGCAACTATCGATCTCGCATTAAACAAAGCAAGGTCTGATGATTGTTTAGTTACATTGGGTATAAAACCAGACCGCCCTGATACGGGTTACGGATATATTCAGTTTAATGATCCTGAGGTTTCAGCTGACCGGAGCAAAACTCCGCTTCGAAACAGGAAGTCATCTTCCCTGAAGATTTCCTTATTGGCGAAAAATAAAAAAATCAGAAAAGTAAAAACCTTCACTGAAAAACCGAACCTGCAAATAGCAAAGAAATTTTTGGAAAGCGGTGATTTTTACTGGAATTCCGGAATATTTATATGGACGTTGAAAAGTATATTAAAAGCATTGGAAAAATATTTGCCTGAAGTGAATACCCTTTTTCATGAAGGCATTGGCAAGTACAATAAACGAGGTGAAGCGAAATTTATAAAAAAGACTTACCAGGTTTGCAAAAATATCTCGATTGATTATGGAGTGATGGAAAAAGCGGATAACGTGTATGTTGTTTTATCCAATTTTGGATGGACTGACCTTGGTACCTGGAGCTCTTTATATGACAACTTGAGGAAAAACAGAAGCGGTAATGCTGTTTCCGGGGAAAAGGTTTTTATATATGATTCCAAAAATTGTATAGTAAATATTCCCGATGATAAAGTTGTCGTTCTGCAAGGATTGGAAGATTATATCGTAGTAGAGTCAAATAATACTTTACTTATATGTAAAAAGCAGGATGAGCAGAAGATAAAGCAGATGGTGCAGGATATTAAGATAAGAAAAAAATAATATTAACGTTTACAAATTAACAACCTGCACAAAAACAATGGTCCCAATTAATACAAGGAAAACAGCTTCAGGGCGCCAACTTCCCTGAAGTGATAACAGATAATTTGTTACATATACTGAAAGCGGGATTGCTATTAAAGCAAAGGAATTAATTGAATAAGAAGGTGCAATCAATACTGAAAGCAACGAAAAGATAAAAAACCAGATCAATACGGTAAGCAACTGCCTTACTCTAACAGTATTGATCCTCAAACTTACAGAGAAATTCCTGAGAGACAAGAATATGATTATAAACAAAATTCCAAAAAGGAGATAAAAAGATTTATTTATTACTATTTTATATGATTTGTTCACTATTGGCAGAACAATACTTTCATACCATAGAGAATCCAACATGTCGAACCAGAAATAATATACTATTACAAAAAGATAGGGAACTATTAATCCTATCAATGGGATTATCCATTCCCTCCAGGCAAATGCCCGGAGAATAATAAGACTTATCCACACAAAAGGGCAAAGTATTATTACCGGAAAATAAAAAAGAGATGCAATGCCAATATAGAAACCGGCATCAAAGACATACTGAAAGATATTTTCCTGCCTATATATCGTCAATAACCTGCCAAGGGCGATTATTAAAAAGAAATTTGCAAATAATTCCGGATGCAAGGTCAACAATGAGGGGAAACAGCTCATTAGTACAAGATAAAGTAAGGCGGGCAGATAGTTACTCCTGCTTAATATCTGATTTTTTATTATAATATTATTAAGTATGATTGACTGTATAATAAGGATCAGGATACCAGAGATGTTTGCAATTATTTTAGATTCTCCCAATAACCAAATAAACAATTTGTAAAGCGGCATTGTACTCTGAACATCATTTGTTTGCGAAATCAAAGAAGCAGGACTGATAAAGGAAAAGATCCACAATGCTGCTGCAACAAAAGGAAGGTAGATTAATACTATGGGTTTATTTGATCGAAAAATGCCAATAAGCATGAACAAGTAAAAAATTAGGTGATAAGGATTTAAAAAAGGACAATATGTTGGCTATAATTTATTGATAATAATAAACAAGTTGACAATTGGCAGTATGCAGTTGGCAAAAAACAAATTGCTAAATGAACAAATATTAAAACTAAAATTCTGCATACCAGCCCAATCCATCAATCCATCAATCCTTTAATCTCTTCCCGATTCGTTTAGTGCTTTATCGGCATTTCACTCACTGCGTTTGCCCATAAATCCGACAATCCCTCAAAGGTCAAAGCCAATGTCTTTCCTGTAAGATTTTCCTTCAAAATTGATTTTCTCAGCAATATTATAAGAAGTTCCCAACGCGGATTCCATATCTGTTCCAAAGGATGTAACAGCAATAACCCTGCCTCCGCTGGTTACAATTGATCCGTTTTTATTTTTTGTGCCAGCATGGAAAACAATACTGTCACCAGTATTTTCTATTGGGCTTATAACTTTGCCTTTTTCATAATTACCGGGGTAACCACCTGAAACAAGCACAATAGCAGCTACCGTTCTATGATCGGTTTCAAGCTGCATGTTGTCAAGTGTTCCTGTTGCAACACCCTGAAAGAGCTCTAACAGGTCTGATCTTATTCTTGGTATCACCGCTTGTGCTTCAGGGTCTCCCATTCTAACGTTATATTCAATAACATAAGGATTGCCGCTTACATTCATTAATCCGAAATACAAAAATCCCTTATATGTAATGCCATCTTTGTTTAAACCTTCAATAGTGGGAACAATAATTTTTTTTTCTACTTTATCAAGAAACTCATCATCGGCAAAACGAACAGGAGAGATAGCTCCCATCCCTCCGGTGTTCAATCCGGTATCCCCTTCACCTATTCTTTTATAATCTTTAGCAGAGGGAAAGATCTTGTAACTTATCCCGTCAGTTAATATAAAAACAGACAATTCTATGCCAGACAAATACTCCTCAATAACCACTTTACTGCTCGCCTCTCCAAATTTAGCATGGGCAAGCATATCTGTTAATTCTTTTTTTGCGCTGTCGATATCATTAAGTATCACAACCCCCTTCCCTGCGGCTAATCCATCGGCTTTCAATACATAAGGAGATTGTAATGTTTCAAGGAAATCAAGTCCATCGTTTAAGCTGTTTTTAGTAAAGCTTTGGTATGCAGCAGTGGGGATGTTATGTCTTTGCATAAACCGTTTTGCAAATTCTTTACTTCCCTCAAGCTTGGCGCCTTCTTTTTGAGGGCCAATAACCGGGATGTTTTCCAACAATTCATTTGCCAGGAAATAATCGTGAAAACCATTCACCAAAGGTGTTTCAGGACCAACAACAACCATTTCAATAGCGTTTGCCAGTACAAATTGTTTTATACCATCAAAGTCGGTGACAGACAAGCTTACATTTGTTCCAACAGTTGCTGTTCCTGCATTTCCGGGTGCAATAAACAAATTGTTCAATTTAGGGCTTTGAGCAATTTTCCACGCCAATGTATGCTCTCTGCCCCCTGAACCGAGAATTAGTACATTCATATTTAGTAAATAGTTTAAGAAAATTCTTTTGAAGATGAACGGATTGGTTACAATTATTCATGCAAAATTAAAGGACATAACTTCGCAAATTTATTAAAAAAACGCCATATAACATTTTTTAATACAATACATTTCAACGATATAAAGTTACAAAACCTTTCTTGGTAAGTGTTTCATCTCCGGAACACTGGGATTTATACTTTATTTCCCATGTATAAATACCTTCCCGTGCATATTTCCCATTCTTGTTTTTTCCTTCCCATTTTTGTTTTACATCCTTGGAATGATATACAATTTGTCCCTTATCATTATAAATTGTCATCTCAAAGGCATAAACATCATTTATAGTAAACTCAAATCTTCTATTGATTGTCATTTTAGGATTAAATTCCGGCAAGTATCTAAAATTAGGGGGCTTCCCCCGGAATATAACTTTAATGCTGTCTGTTGAGCTGCAAGAACCTTGTGATACAGTTACCCAATAATTGCCCGAATTTGATACAATAATTTTTTGAGAAGTTTGACCTCTGGACCATAAATAATTTGCACCCAGGTGGTTTCCTGCATCAATTGTAAACTTTTCAATACAGAAGAGTGTTGTATCATTCCCAAGGTCTACAACAGTGGGGGTGGTTACAATAATATTAATAGTATCTGTTTCTGCATGCCCATTGATGCTATTAGTAACCTTAACCCAGTAGGTCCCGGTTGATGATACAGTGATTTTATTGGAGGTTTTGCCAGTAGACCATAAATATTTTGCATTCCTGAATCGCGGAGCAGTTAGGTCAAGTTGACCGGAACAAATTGTAGTATCATTACCCAGGGTAAACTTCTGTGATCTGGGAGAATTAAAAATAATATGAGGGAGACCATAAACACTGCTTTGTCCATCTAGATTCACAGCAGCCGGACTATATTTGCATTTTAAACCGAAAGCATTTGGATTGTGGATAACATCTATATAAGGTCCTGTCCGTGCTATATATATTTTTCCATCAGGCCCTAACTGTAAGGCTCCAAAGATAATTTCTTCATCAATAGAAGTAATGACCACACCAGCACCCGATAAGGGTATGGAATTCATGTTATATTGGATAATTCCATCTGTTCCCTTGAGAAAGGATACATATAATTTTGAATTATCAGGGGAAAATTCCAAGCCGTAAGCATATCCTCCAGTAGGAATATTCACCACATTAGAAATAATACCGGTAGAATTGTCAAAGTCAAAGATTTCAATATCATTATTAGATATATAGCATATAGCAGATGCTAATTTTTTCCCGTTTGGAGATGCTTTGAGGTATCCTATTGACTCGCCATTGTTTCCGCTGCCTACATCGCGGTGAATTACTCCAATTTTAGAAATTATGGGATTACCAATACCTTCAGCGGTTAGGGGATAAACATAAAAAGCATTGGAATTCCACTGGTGAGCAATTATCCAGTAATCGATTCCATTGCGATGATTAATTGATGTAAGCTTTTCAGAGGTAGGGGTGAACAAGAGTTTGTTTTTTATAGTAATATCTCCATTCCCTAATGTGATTTTCAAGTCAGGGGTTAGTAAATGCTTATAATTTTTAAATCTTTCAGCCCCAATTGGACTGTTAAGCGTCATGTTTACAATAGAATAGGATAAACCATTTTTACCTGCCTTTTCAGTAGTTGTAAAAATATAATAAAGGGTATTGTTACCGGGCATAGGAACAATAATAGCTGATTGTGTTGAAGAAACATGCCCATTTAATCCAAGTCCATTGGGCATAGGATTATGAGTTCTGTCCCAAACCGTTATGCCGTCAGTATAAAATAAAAGTCTGCCCTGATCATCAGATATTGCAGCACAACCCTCCTCGGTATATAATTTTCCGTTGGTTAATGGAACAGGAGGCAACGAATTGAAATCAAGGCCAGCGCCACCTCCAAAATACCAGATATTTGCTTCTCCTCCATAGATGCTTTGTCCAGGCATACTGGGAGTTCCTCTTTGAGTGGAATTTTGGGAGAAACAAACTTCTAAAAAAAATAATGTAAAAAATATTAGAAAGAAGAGTGGTTTGCTAATTAGTTTTGTCATAAATAGTTAAAAAAGCAGCTAAATGATCTTAATCTCGGTCCTTCTGTTCTTTATTCTTCCTTTTGGATTATCAGTACCATCAGGACTAACATTAGGAGCAATAGGGCGCGCTTCACCAAAACCTTTATAAATAAGACGCGTTTTATTTATTCCTTGTTTTATTAAATAATTCACAACAGCCAATGCTCTTCTCTCAGATAGTATCTGATTATAACTTTCCGGACCAATGTGGTCTGTATGCCCTGATATTTCTGCCTTTAAGCCTGGAAGATCATTTAATATTTCTGCTAATTTATTAAGTATGGGATAAGATTCCTGTTTTATGGTTGATTTATCAAAGTCGTATAAAATGTTTTCAATAACATAATTTTTGCCGGCAGCAAGTTTTTCAGTCTCTGCTTCCATATTGGCAAATAGATAATCTGTTGAAGCTGTGTCAATTTCTTCTTTCTTCTCATCAGCTATGATTTCAATATCCGATCCTGATATTTCATTATCAGTTTCTTTAAGTACCACTTCAGATGGCAAATATTCATACCTGAAAAATCCATCTTTGTCTTTTGGGACGGTAATCACTACTTCTTTCCCTTCTTTATTAGTACAAAGTACTTGTACTTCATTAGTTAGTTCAGCATTTTCAGCATTAAGGGAAAAGATATAGTTTTTGTTATATGATAGCTCACCAAATGAATAATACCCGTCAATATTTCTTTCACCTAATTTTATCTTACTACCTTCTTTGTTAACGAGAAATAATTTTGTTTCAATGGCTTTGATCTCCTCTTTCATAAATGACAGCTCATCCTTTTTTGTTTCTATCTGAGATTCGATACTGGTAATTTCTTCAGGAACGGTGGCGCTTTTGAGCTGTTCCTGTAATTCTGTTATTTCTTCCTCTTTAGTTTCAACCTTAGCTTCCAGCTCGCTGATCTCCTCCACCTTTGCGTCCTCTGTCATTGCAATAACTGGAGAGGGTGCCACGGTTTCAATGGCTTTGATCTCCTCTTTCATAAATGTCAGCTCTTCCCTTTTTGTTTCTATCTGAGATTCGATACCGGTAATTTCTTCAGGGGCGGTGGCGCTTTTAAGCTGTTCCTGCAATTCTGTTATTTCTTCCTCTTTGGACTCAACCTTAGCTTCCATCCCGTTGATCTCTTCCGCTTTTGCTTCTTCAGTTTCAATATCCAAATCGTGTCTTTCTATATTAGTTTCCTTAAGCGCCACTTCAGATGGCAAATATTCATACCTAAAAAATCCATCTTTGTCTTTTGGGACGGTAATTACAACGTCTTCACCTTCTTTATTAATACAAAGTACTCTAATTTCATCAATTAGGGCGGCATTTTTAGCGTCAAGGAAAAAGATGTAGTTTGTGTTATAGGAAAGCTCACCAAAAGAATAGCAACCAAATTCATTTCTTACTCCTGTTTTTATTTTATTTCCTTCTTCATTAACTATATATAAATTGTGAGGTAAATATTCATACCTGAAAAATCCATCTTTGTCCTTAGGGACTTTAATCACGACTTCTTCCCTGTCTTTATTTTTACAAAGTACTTGTACCTCATCAATAAGTTCGGCATTTTTGGCATCAATAGAAAAGATATAGTCTTTATTATATACTATATTACCAAATGAATAATAACCATCAACATTTCTTTCACCTAATTCTAATTTTTTCCCTTCTTTATTAACGAGGAATAATTTTGTTTCAATGGCTTTGATCCCCTCTTTCATAAATGTCAGCTTTTCCCTTTTTGCTTCTATCTGAGATTCAATACCGGTAATTTCTTCAGGGGCGGTGGCACTTTTAAGCTGTTCCTGCAATTCTGTTATTTCTTCCTCTTTGGTCTCAACCTTAGCTTCCAGCCCGCTGATCTCTTCCACCTTTGCTTCCTCTGCCATTGCAATCACAGGAGCGGGCGCCCCGGTTTCAAT
>JBDRNO010000103.1:0-12953 GCA_043811005.1 Bacteroidota bacterium
ACTCTGTTGCTTGATGAGAAGAAAACAAGCTTACAAGCATGGTGTTGTCCTGCCCTTGGGTAGAACGCCCCGATAATATTTTTTTCAAAGAGCAACAGTCCCAAACTCGGAATCGGGCTTTAAAAGCACCAAACGGTATGACGGGTTGTGTAGTTTGCCTTGCTTTTTTATTTATCGTGGCAAACTTACAACGTCATTCGTATTTTTTACTTTTGTACCCCAAAAGTTGTGCACTCGGAATGACATGGTGCTTATTATCATCGGGGGAAGGAAAGGACGTGGCGCATGGCATGAAATAATAATTTTTTTTTCTTATCAAAGCGCCACGCCCTTTCCTTCCCCTCATTATTTATGATACTATTGTCATTCCGAACGAAGTGAGGAATCTCCCAGTGATATACTGAACAGTAAAGATTAATTAATTGATTAGTTTATTACTAATATTTTAATTTACTAATATACTAATTTACCAAAGTATCAATCACCCATTCCCCGTTTCTCCCCCTCTCCGTTTCACCCACTCACCGATTCACTATCATACTGTTAATCAAAATACTAATCCTCCAATCCCCTCAATCCCCCAATCCCAAAGCTGCCATCTTTATTGCGGTTATAGCTGCCTCAACTCCTTTATTCCCATATTTTCCGCCAGCACGTTCTTTTGCCTGGCTGTGATCATTTGGTGTTAAAACGCAAAATATTACAGGTAAATTATACTTTAGGTTCACATCCATGATCCCTTTTGAGACAGCGTTGGAAATAAATTCGAAATGTCTTGTTTCTCCCTGTATTACACAACCGATGCATATGATAGCATCTACTTTTGAGTTTTTTGCAAAGAACTGTGCGCCCAACGGCAATTCAAAGCTGCCGGGTACATATTTTGTTATGATGTTCTCTTTTTTAGCGCCATTGGTAATTAATGTTTCAAAAGCACCATTATAAAGTGCATCGGTAATATCTTTATTCCACTCTGATACTACAATCCCGAATTTTATCTTTTGTGACGAGGGAATTGTTTTAGTATCATAGACCGAAAGATTTTTTTTGGATGAAATCATAAAAGTTATTTAAATCAAAATCAAAAATAAAACCGGCAAAATAATTCCCAAAATAATATAGATACCCCCCCTTCCCCAAGCTCCTTTCTTGCCTCTTATCATAAACAAAGATGTAATAACGAACAGTATTAATGCCCCGGCATAGATATCGGAAAACCACATCCACCACCAGTTTGGATTGTAGTGCAAAAAATTTACCTGGTAAAAAACAGGACGCTTTTTTAGGAATTCCGCAGTACCTTCTCCGGTTTCAATATTAACCTCAACTGATGAGCCACCTTTTAGAAATATTTTCAGATAATTACTTTGAGGAAAATAGTGTTTTTTATAATTATCCCTGTTATCAATATCATCTAACAGTTTTAAAATATTTTCTTTTAAAACACTTGATTTGTCCAATTCTATTTCGGTAACAAAATTATTGAGCTGCACGGAGTAACTCGGATTCCAATCACGCAGATGGTTAAGGGCAATACCGGACAATCCGTAGAGCAAAGTTGAACCGACAAAAAAGAAACCAATATCCCGGTGCAAAATTCTGCTCCACTTTCTTAGAGCGTTCATCATATTATTTTATTAATTTGTGAGAAACATAATCAAGCGTATAGAAAGAAAGATGATCAACATCTGATGTTTTCATTGAATCTCGGTACCATTCAATTTGTAGCCTTTTTCTTTCGATAATATCTTCATCTGCATCACCGCTCTTATGATTTTGAATATTATCATCTTCCATTTTCAGGCAATATGCTTCATCAACTCTGAACTCACGAACAATACCTGTTACCGTGATCTCACTACCGCTAAGAGCTTCATCGAATCTCTCTTCAGAATCAACATGAACGTCAGCGTCATCGGAGACTAATAATAATCTTTTGGCGCCATGCTTACACAGATGGTCAACTATACCGGTAACCTGTACTTGCTTGTCAACAAAATCACCTGCTTTCGCATTAAATTCTCCGAGCGCTATCACAGGGATGTCACTTTCAACAACTTCGCCTGGTGTTAGATCGGCATTGTCTTTTTGATTATTTTCAGCATCTCCTGTACAAGATGCAAATAATCCTGCTATTACAGCAATTGTTAAGATTTTTTTAATCATTTTTTAAAAATTTTAATTGGTTAAATTGTTAAATTACTGAAAATTATCATGTAGAACTTGGTTTCATCATCATAGTCTTTGTCATGATGTTCATTATTTACATGAGAATTTCTAATGCAAATATAATAATAGTCTATAAAAAGAAGGCAATTTATATTATTTATCGTAAATTTGCAGTTCTTAAGTTTAAGAACTATTTATTAAAAAATTAAAAATATTTCTCGCAAAGTTCGCTATGATCGCAAAGACCTCTATTGTTCATATTTAGAAAATTGTTACTGCATCCTTACCGCGCTTTACGCCTTTTCGAGAGAAAAAACATTGAATTGCGAAGCATTACTCATTAAGATAATTAATTTTAAAGTGAGTAAATTCCGATACTAAAGCATAATATGAAAATACTTCTTGTTCATCCAAAATATCCGGATACTTTCTGGAGTTTTAAGTATGCATTAAAATTTGTTTCTAAAAAGGCAACTCATCCTCCGTTGGGATTGTTGACCGTAGCAGCAATGCTTCCGGGGAAGTGGGAGAAAAGATTTGCAGACTTGAATGTAACCACGTTAAGAGAAAAAGACCTGGTATGGGCTGATCTTGTTTTTATTAGCGCCATGTCTATCCAGGAAGCATCGGTTAAAGAAATAATTAGCAAGTGCAAAAAAATGGGTATCAGGATTGTTGCCGGCGGTCCACTATTTACGACTGATCACGAGAAGTTCGAAGATGTGGAACATCTTGTGCTTAATGAGGCAGAGATCACGCTTCCGCTTTTTATAGAAGATTTGAAAAATGAATGTGCTAAACATATTTATACTTCTAAAAAATTACCGGATATAGAAAATACGCCTGTTCCTCTTTGGGAACTTGTTGATATGGGAAAATATTCATCTATGAATATCCAATATTCCCGGGGTTGTCCATTTAATTGTGATTTCTGCAATATCTCAGTCCTTTATGGACGTAAAGTGCGAACAAAGAGTAAAAACCAAATATTAGCCGAATTAGAAAGCATATATCAGCAGGGCTGGAGAGGTGGAGTTTTTTTTGTAGATGATAACCTTATAGGAAAGAGGAGTAAGTTAAAAAAGGAAACTTTGCCTGCAATAATTGAATGGATGGAAAGGAAAAAACACCCTTTCTCTTTTAACACAGAGGTATCTATAGATCTTGCAGACAATGAGGAGCTTATGCGTTTGATGGTCAAGGCAGGATTTGATGCGGTTTTTGTTGGCATTGAAACACCAAACGTGGAGAGCCTGGCAGAATGTAATAAGCTTCCCAACAAAAACCGGGATTTGGTAGCGAGTGTAAGAAAAATTCAAAGGTTTGGATTACAGGTGCAGGGAGGATTCATCGTTGGCTTTGATAATGATACACCTTTAATTTTTGAAAGGCTTATTGCATTTATTCAGGAAAGTGGAATTATCACCGCCATGGTGGGGTTGTTGAATGCTCCTCGCGGGACTCAACTTTACCAGCGCCTTAAAAATGAGGGTAGGTTATTGAAAGATATGTCGGGTGACAATACAGACTTTTCAATCAACTTTATCCCTAAAATGCCTTACGAAACACTTATTAATGGTTATCAAGGGATTGTAAACAGAATTTACTCCCATAAATATTACTACGAACGGGTTAAGAGATTTTTTGAGGAATATAATCCATTACAAAAAAAGGTATTTTATTTTCATTTCAGCGACTTTGGAGCAATCTTTAAATCCATATTGATCCTGGGTATAAGGGAGAGGGGAAGGACTTATTACTGGAAGCTCTTCTTCTGGTCTTTATTCATGCATCCACAACATTTCACTTTGGCGCTTACTTTTGCAATTTACGGATTCCACTTCCGAAAGGTTTTTGAAAGGTGCTGAAATTTGTAACGCCTTTAGTATTTTATAGGTTCGGAATTTTCCACCAAAGGCTGATCACCCCCTGACTGATAATGTTTAGCCACTCCCGTAGCTATCGGGATACACTAATTCCCATTAATTATCACAAAAATATATTTTTCTTTTAATTCACCGTCCTTGTCAAACCAGCGAGAAAGTCCGCAATATTTTCCCTTTTCTCCGTTTACTTTAATGTTACGGATTTTTTTGTGATGATTTCTAAGTATGAATGAACTATTTATTATCGATTTCAAATAAAAAATTCATTGCTGTTCTTTGCGGTCTTAGCGGGCTTTGCGGGAAAAAACACAATTGATTTTTTATAGTTCTTTAGATAAAAATATAATGCTCCAATGTTATTAGTGATTTAAGCTATATCATAATGCACAGAATTTTATAATACATGTAACCTTTTTATCCATTTTGCAGTATAAATAATATATATAATAAAAAGGAGGATTATTTATGTTCTAATCGGATATTTAATTTTTAGAATGAAACTTTTATTCATTCCTGCCGATGAATTTAACTAATAACAGGATAATATCATAACGTGGACGAGCCACAACCAAATAGGAAAAGATTATCAAAAAAATATTACTACATAGGTTACAGTTTCTGGTTGCTGGGTACTGGGTACTGGTTTCTGGTTTATTTTGATAACATTTTTGGGGAGTAATTACTGCCAGCAACCAGTACCCAGTATCAGTTATGATTTATGAAATTTTTATTAAAATTTTGCGTCAAAATTGGCAAAGATTTAACTTTTTAGGTACTAATGTCTGTTTACCCGCCAAAGTGATAGCGAAGGCGGGCATCACCATAGCTACCTGCCTCGTCACTGTATTTATAGCTTTTGCTCAACCACCAGATGCCGATTTTACCTCTGACATTACAAGCGGGTGCTTTCCCATCACTGTTAATTTTTTGGACCTCTCTACCAATAGCCCCACATCCTGGTTTTGGGATTTTGACAATGGAAATACTTCGGTTCTTCAGAATCCCAGTGCGGTCTATTTGGCACCCGACAATTATACGGTAGTACTCATCGCCTGTAACGGCAACGGCTGTGATACCATCGTAATAAACCAATACATCACTGTTTTTGATTATCCCATAGCCGACCTTACCTCAAATATCACGTATGGCTGCGCTCCCTTAACCGTTGAATTTACAGATCTATCCACCCCTACTTCTTCTCCGATAGTTTCGTGGTTCTGGGATTTTGGCGATGGTAATTCTTCCATGGCATCGAATCCCGTTTACACATATCAGTATCCGGGAATATTTGATGTGAGCATCAGCATTACCGACAGCCTTGGTTGTAATGACAGTGAAGCGAAAACTGATTATATTGTCGTCTCAACCCCACCGGCTCTTTCCTTTACAATGGATAGTTCATCTTCGTGCACCTCACCTTTAACTGTTGTTTTCACAAATACCTCAACACCGGGTACATATCCGGTCAAATCCTGGTATTGGGAATTTGGAGACGGCTTTACTGACACCACGTCTAGCTCGGAACATATCTATAACGGTGATGGCTCATATACCGTATCGCTAACTGCCACCGATTCCATTGGATGCTCTGTTACACTGACGGATACAAATGCCGTTGTTATTGGCAAAGATACTGCTGATTTTACTTTTACTACCGTGAGAACCTGTTCCGAACTTCAGGTCTCTTTTTCGGGAACATCAACCGGAAATATTTCTGACTGGTCATGGGATTTTGGTGACGGCTCACCACCTCAAAGCGGGCAAAATGTCACTTACTCCTACACTGTATCAGGTCAATTTACTGTTACCCTTATTACTACTAATACCGGTAGTTGTACTGATACAGTAAGTAAAAATTTATCCTATTTAAAAGTAAATGCCGGCTTTTTCCCTGATACTACATATGGCTGCTCGCTTCCTTTTACTGTTTTTTTTACGGATACTTCCACCGGCACACAGCCTCTTAGCTGGGCATGGGATTTTTCTTATGATCCCGTTTTCGGATTTAACCTGGAATCTAACTTGCAAAATCCGTCTTATACTTATACTTATGAAGACACTTTTAATGTAATGTTAATAGTAACTGATTTATTCGGATGTACAGAATCCGTAACATTGAAAGCTTCCGGTGATTCCATCTGGATACTCGAACTCATTGCGGACTTTATACGAGTCCCCTATGAAGGATGTGCCCCCCTGAATGTGAACTTTACAGATAACAGCATTTCTGACATGGGAACCATCATAAGCTGGCAATGGAATTTTGATGACATCGCTTCAGGTGCCAATAATTTTTCTTCTTTACAGAATCCTTCACATACTTTTGATACTGTTGGCATATATTATGTTAAACTGGTAATAACAAATAACCTGGGATGCTCGGATTCCGTTATAAGAACCGTCCGTACGGGCTATCCCCCAATGGCTGATTCAATCACCAAATCAAAATCAATTGCCTGCCATGGGGAACCCGTCCAGTTTACAGCATTTTCTCCTGATAGTAATGTCAATGGTGGTTCATGGAACTGGGGTGATGGATATAGTGGTTATGGATGGCCTTCAACATCACATTCATTTCAGGATACGGGCACCCTCATTATTACGTTTACTCCTATTTTTAATGGCTGTCCCGGATTTCCAATATACGATACGATATATATCCTTCCACCCAAACCTATCTTTACTGCCAGCTCCACTTTTTCTTGCAGAATTCCTTTTACCGTTACCTTTACCAACAGTTCATGGGAGGCGGATAGCTGGTCATGGAATTTCGGTGATGGAAGTCCTGTAGATACAACCACCTGGATCCCGGTGCATACCTATACCAGTCCGGGACGGCACATCGTTACATTAACAGTGTCCAATGTTTCAACCGGATGCACGGATTCAAAAAGTTTACTATACATTGACATTCCTCAACCCACCGCCAGTTTTACGGCCAGTCCAACGGTAGGGTGTGTTCCTCTTGAAGTAACATTTAACAATGCATCGTTTACATATATTCCCGTATATTACCCGATAACCAGTTGGTGGTGGGATTTTGGCGATGGTACATTTTCAAACCAGAAAAATCCCATCCACACCTATTCCGATACCGCTTCATTCACCGTAACCCTTGTAGTTACCGATAACAGTGGCTGCAAAGACACGCTGGTAAAACCCAATTATATTACAACTAGTGCCACCATTGCCGACTTAAATGCAAGCTCTACTGTTGGATGCCAACCACATACGGTCAACTTTACCGATCAATCTATTCCATATTCTCCTATTGTTTCATGGAGCTGGGATTTTGGTGATGGCTCTCCTGCCAATACAACTCAAAACCCAACATATGTCTATACGACATCAGGTAACTTTGACGTTTTGCTCTCCATAACCGATTCAATAGGATGTACGAATACGATGACCAAGTCATCTTTTATTTTCATTTCAAAACCCAATGCACAGTTTTCGCTTCCTACAAAGGTATGCTTAAATCAATCATATGACTTTATGAATAATACTTCGGGTACGGGGTTGTCATATTTGTGGAATTTTGGTGACGAAGTCACTACCTCCATCGAAAATCCCTCCCACATCTATTCCGATACGGGGCTGTACACAGTAACCCTAATAGCCACCGATACCAATAACTGCACAGATACGGCAATAAGTCAGATAGAAGGTATAGCTCCGCCCATAGCTAATTTTAGTGTTGATAGTTTTTTTGCAATATGTCCTCCTCTAATAGTTCAATTCACCGACCTTTCCACAAATGTCAATGACAGTATTGTCAGCTGGGAATGGGATTTCGGAGATAGTACTTCTGTAACTTCTCCTAATCCCGTTCATACTTTTGCCTATCCCGACATATTCAGTATACAATTGATAGTTACCAATACCACAGGATGCATTGATTCCCTCCTTATTCCCGATATGATAACAGTAGCTGGACCTACAGGAAGCTTCATTTTTTCACCTGATACCGGTTGTGTTCCTCTAACAGTTACGTTTACTGCTTCAGTAAATAATGTTGAAGAATTTACCTGGGATTTTGGTGATGGCGTAGTAGATACCCTCTCTGATCTGGCGGTTATGCATACTTATACTCTTACCGGCTATCCAAACCCCCAATTGTATATAACCGACTCAATGGGATGCAAGCTGCCCGCCACTCCACCCATACCTTCTTTCCTCACTATTGATGAGGTCATTGCCGATTTTTCCCTGTTCCCTTTACCTCTGTACACTCCTTTCTGCCCTCCTGACACTGTTTTTTTTAACGATTCTTCTTATTCACTTAACGACTCTGCCCTGATTACAGGATGGCTGTGGGATTTCGGTGACGGGACTATTGATACCGCCCAGAATCCAATGCATGTGTACACCGACACCTGTACCTTTATCATTTCTCTAACTGCTAATTCTTCTCTGGGTTGTTCCGACACTACTACCAGAACGATAAAAGTGATTCTCAATGACACATTGGTTCTGAAAGCAGTTATCGCGGACTCCATTCCTATTTACTGTTACGGATCGAATAATGGTGAAGCAACTGCAGCCGGACTGAGCGGTACACCACCATATACATTTATGTGGGGATCTTCTGCAGGAAATCAATCAACAGCCACTGCAACAGGACTTATTCCCGGAACTCATTCTGTAACTGTAACAGATTCAATGGGTTGCACTGACTCAGCAACAGTGCTGATCAATGAACCCACTGAGTTGAATGTTTTTACAGATAGTATAACTGACGTTTCCTGTTTTGGATTTTCTGATGGGAGTATAGCCGCTTCAGCAACAGGAGGAACACTTCCATATTCTTATCAGTGGGATACTGCAGCGGCTAACCAAACAACACCATTAGCCATTAATCTTATTGCAGGCGTTTACACACTTACTGTAACCGATTCTAATGGATGTAGCTCAACACTAACCGATACTGTAAGTGAGCCAGATACTCTGATAATTATCATTTCAGATACTATACCCGTGGCTTGCTTTGGTGATAGCAGCGGTTCAGCAATAGTATCTTCCTCAGGAGGAACACCACCCTACACCTATGTCTGGAATCCTTCTTTTGCAGGAAATAACGATACGGCTCTTAACCTGCCGGCACTAAGTTATTCCGTTACCGTTGTTGACATTAACGGCTGTGATACTTCTATAAGTTTTACCATTACACAACCATCAGAGTTAACTCTTTTCATCACAAAGAGTGATGTAACCTGTGACGGAGGTAATGATGGAAGCGCAACAGCAAATCCTTCAGGAGGTATCCCGCCTTATTCATACAACTGGAATGACGCTTCTACACAGTCAACTCAAACAGCAACGGACTTACCTGTAGGTACATGGACGGTAACGGTAACCGATAGTAACGGCTGCACGATTACGGCATCAGAAACAATCACTGCCCCACCACCATTGACTCTGGTGATGAACAAAACCGATGTATCATGTTACGGAGGCAATAACGGAACTGCGATAGCCAACCCGTCAGGAGGAATCCCGTCATATACTTATGCATGGAATGATTCTTCAACTCAAACAACCGCAACAGCCATTGGGTTAACTGCAGAGACATGGACAGTAACTGTAACTGACAGTAACGATTGTTCTATTGAGGATTCGATAACTGTTTCTGAACCGGACTCACTTGTTATTTCCTTTATTACGAATGATGTAACATGCAATGGCGGAAATGACGGAACGGCAACTGCAAATACATCGGGAGGTACTCCGCCTTATGCCTATAGTTGGAATGACACCTCGGCACAAACAACATTAACGGCAAACGATTTACCGGCAGGTACATGGACGGTAACAGTTACAGACACGAATGGATGTACCGTTGCGGACACGGTTACTATCACTGAGCCCACCGCAATTTTACTGTCAATGAACGCAAGCGATGTATTATGCAATGGAGGTAACGATGGAACAGCCACAGCCAGTCCGTCAGAAGGATCACCACCGTATACTTATCTGTGGAATGATTCTCTTGCCCAAACTACTCAAACAGCAATAGACTTAACAGCCGGTACATGGACAGTAACGGTAACTGATTCCAATAACTGCACAACGGATACCCAGGTTACTGTTTCAGAACCACCGCTATTGACTGCAAATATTTTAGAAATAAGATCCGTTTTGTGCTATGGTGTAAGTAATGGCGAGCTGGCTGCACAGCCCTCCGGAGGTACGTATCCTTATTCTTATTTGTGGATGCCTGTAAATTCAACTGCCCCATCCATAGATAGCCTGCCGGCGGATAATTACATACTTACCGTTACTGACTCACACAATTGCGAGGCATCTGACACAGTTGCCATTATTGAATTGACGCCTTTGGATGTTTCTGTTGATGATGACGGAAGCGACACGGTTTGTTATGGCGTTAATCATTCTCTTGATGCCCAACCGTCTGGAAGCGCTCCACCTTATACTTTTTTATGGACAGATGGTACAAATACTTTTACAGGTAATCCTATTACCGTTGTACCCTATACAACGCAGTCATGGGCTGTTATGGTTACCGATTCAGCGGGTTGTGCAAATACAGGTTCTGTAACCTTATTTGTTAATTATTTAGAGGTTAGTTTGTCTTATCAGGGTACGGTATGTTATGGAACACCGACAACTATTGAGGCGGTTGCTAACGGGACATTGCCGGGTTACAATAGTAATTATACCTACCAGTGGAATACAAGTCAAACTACATCCTCTGTTCAGGTGCAGGTTTTCTACAGTACTACTACATTTACTGTTACTGTTACAGATGGTTGCTCCAAAGAGACTTCGGCTAGTGCGACCCTGGACCTATACCCCTCTCCTGATATAGGTATAAAAATAAGTTCATCTCCGGTTTGTCCGCTTTCCGAAATTACTTTTACTGATACTATCAACAGCATTCCTGGCTCTCAGCATTTTTGGGATTTTAAAGACGGCAACACCGCTTCAGGCATCACCGTGCAACACGCTTACAGCAGCGGAGGAACATATTACCCTTCAGTAACGGTTATCACACCTGGTGGCTGTTCAAAGACTGCTATATCAACGGTGCCGGTTATTATTTACGCAATGCCACATGCAGATTTTGTGGCAGATCCTTTTGTGACAGAAATAATTTACCCGGAAATAAATTTTACTGATATATCCTGGATTGATCCCATAATGTTTGATGAAATAGTAAATTATTTGTGGGACTTCGGAGATGGTGATACCACCGGTGATATCAATCCCACCCATATTTTTCAGGACACGGGTACCTACCAGGTAACTCTGACCGTAACCACTCAATACGGCTGTCAGGGGCAAATTATACTGGAAATACGTATAGATCCCCATATAGAATTCAGCATTCCCAATGCATTTACCCCTAATCCTGATGGCTCTTCGGGCGGTATTTACGATCCCGGATCTTATGATAATGATGTATTTTATCCCTTAACAAAATATGAAAAGGAATATCTTTTTCAGATATTCAATCGCTGGGGCGAGCTGATATTTGAATCAACCGACCTTGCTATTGGATGGGATGGGTATTACAGGGGAAAACTCTGCCAGCAAGATACCTATATATGGAAACTGAAAATAATATGGACGACAGGTCTTGAATATAAAGATGTAGGGAGGGTTTTGTTAATACGTTAACACCGATTACACCGATTATTAATAGATTACACCGATTACTATGATGATACCGATGAATATACCTAACAGAACAAGTTTTGGAATCATTTTATATATTACCTTAATCGGTGTAATCACCCTTAATCTGTGTAATCTGTGTTATTCGCAGGAAATCCAATTTTCGCAATACAATGCATTTCCTCTCTATTTGAATCCCGCGTCAACAGGTCAGATTTCACAAAATAGAATTTCACTTGTTTCACGCAGTCAATGGGTTAATATTGACGGTGCATACAATACGTTGGGTTTTTCGTATGATTATAACTTGAAACGAATGAAAAGCGGTCTCGGACTGGTTGTGTTGCAGGACGAATCATCAGGGGGAGGATTTTCAACCTTTACCGCCGGCGGTCTTTATGCCTATCACCTTCGGATCAACAGGAAACTTTTTCTTAATTCAGGGATGCGTGTCGCTTACATACAGCAAAGACTGGACCCAACTAAACTGACATTTGCTGATCAGCTTATCAGGAATGACGGCAGCCCAACTTATGAAGTATTTGACAATCTGATGCATGATTTTGTAGATTTTTCCTGGGGCAACATTTTTTTCTATTACGACTCAGTAAAGGCTTCGAGCTACTGGATAGGCATAGCTCTTGACCATTTGAATACACCTGAAATTTCATTTAAGGACTACCCTGGGGTTTTGCCTGTGAAATACACCATCCATGGGGGAGGAAAATATTTGTTAAATAAGGATGTAAGGGGTTATCCTATAAGTGTTATTTCCTTCTCATTTCTTTATAAAGGACAATTGAAATGGGATCAGGCGGAACTGGGCGCTTCGTATATATATCGTTTTTCTGAGCGGAAAAAAAGTACTGAAAGAGAAAAAAGGGGTAAGCCCTCATTTAAAAAGCCTGAGGTTTTTCCTTCACTTTCTGAAACCCAAATGCCCTGGGCATATTTAGAGGCAGGATTGGCATACCGCGGTATACCCTTTTTAAAGCGAAACAAAGCTGGATATTTGAATCACGATGCTTTGATTATTTTATTCGGATTCAGCTGCAATGATATAAAGATTGCTTACACCTTTGATGTTACTATTTCAAAACTAAGTATTTCGAATACGGCAGGTGCTCATGAAATATCGCTCATATATAAATTCATCATCCCTCATTCAGAGACAGGACTAACCAAAAGTAAGAAGATGGGTGATTCGATGTTTTAATGCAATTTATATTACCCTGTCGATTTTTTTTTCCTCTTCCTTTC
>JBDRNO010000104.1:0-4448 GCA_043811005.1 Bacteroidota bacterium
ACAGCAGTTCCCATTCTAAATGCATAATCTGTAGCATCCATTGCAGAGTGTATATTATGACAAGTTGCACATTCCCATGCACTAGGTGCAGGAAAATCTTGATCAACATCTCCTGTAGCAACATATTCAACATAACCCTCATGAGAGTGACAATATGAACAAGATGCTCTTCCTCCTGCATACTCAACTGCTATTGAACCTGAAGAGTGTTGAGATCTTACGAATTCCATATCTATTTGTGTTTTAGCAGCTGTACTGTGACATTCAAGGCAAGTAACATTCCCGTCAACTCCCGCAGTTCCATCGGTTCCGTTAATACCAGCTATTCCATTAGTGCCATCAGCTCCTGCAGGACCGATGTCACCCTGGTCACCTTTACATCCTGTAAGCATTGTGCTAATTCCATAAATTAGCATAGTTACAATGATCATTGTTGTGATTGAATTCTTTTTCATGATTTTTTGTTTTTAATTATTATATAAATTAATTAATAATGAATAATTTCGTTTTAATTTGATGCAAAAGTCAATATATCTCTTCAAATATACAATCCCATAAAACACGTAATTTTAAAATACCATTTACTACTTAGTTTAGATGTATCGAAATTTACTCATACCTTTAGGCATGCCGCACAAAACCCCTCGTGAAATCGTTAAGATTCGCGAGATGCGAAGCATTCACAGCCTGCCCCGAGCGTAGCCGAGGGGAACACCGTTAAAATCAATTATGATAGTGAGTAATACCTATACATTTTTTTTAAAGATAACCTAACTAACCTGTTCTTTTCGGTTTCTCGGTTATCGGTTGATCGGGTATCAGTTATCAGTTAGCCAGCGAATTGGAATCTTTTAGTATAAAAACCCGAATATCTGGAAAACTGAAAACCTGCAACCTGATAAACCGAAAACCGATAACCGATCAACCGAAAACTGACAACTGACAAACTGATTAGTTACTAATTTTCAAATAATTTTTATCATTTTAAATGTAAAATTTGGTCATATTGTTTATTTTTGTTAAAAATATAGAGCATAGATTCCCAAGTTTATTAAAAAGTAATTCGTGGTAAGTCTTTGAAATTCCAATACTATAAAACATGAACAATATTATTTTGTTTATAAGCGCTCCTGAGATTTTTGTTGTTATATTAGTTGTTTTGCTGCTTTTTGGGGCAAAAAAAATCCCTGAAATTGCAAGGGGATTGGGTAAAGGCATGAGGGAATTCAAAAAAGCCACAAGTGATATTAAGAAAGAGTTTAGCGAGGGAAATCCCGAGATAGCTAAAGAAATAAAAGAGATCAGGGAAACTGCAAGTGATATTAAGAAAGGGATAAGTGAAAGCACTAATATAGTGAAGGATATAAAGGATGTTAAAGATAAGTTAAAGTAATGGTAAGAACATAACTTCGTAAATTAAACATTGAAATTCCGATACAATTAATTAGTGTATGTCCATAATGTCATAAAAATAGTAAAAAGTCCCATCCTGAAACAAGTTCAGGATCAAATTACAAATCTCAAATTACAAAGAGGGGATAAAAAGAAGTAATAGGGTAGATAATTTGTTGAGGATAGAGGCAAGGATGCATTCGTACGAAGATACAGAATAACATCCACCGCAAACTGCAGCAATCTTTCACCAAGGTTTCTTTCATACTTCATAGTTCATTTTTTGAGATTTGGGATTTGAGATTTGAGATTTGGGATTTCCATTATTGAAAAAATTTTTGACTTTATAGCCAGACACTGCTAATTAAGATCAGTCAATAAATATATTAACAGCAAGTAATACTAACCCGTAAAATGGCTAAAGGTAAAGATCAGAATCCTGAAGTTACTATGTCATTACTTGAACACCTCGAAGTATTAAGATGGCATTTGATCCGGTCTTTTATATCCATCATAATTGTTGCAATATTAGCTTTCCTGTTTCATGGAATAATTTTTGATAAAATTCTTTTAGCCCCCATGTCACCTGAATTTATCACAAACAAGTTGTTTTGTGTATTTGGAAAGGTGGTAAATACACCGGCTTTATGTATCAATGCTTCGCCCTTCAATATTATTAATATTCAGATGTCAGGGCAATTTGTTATACATATCACGGTTTCTATTATTGCCGGATTTATTATTGCTTTTCCATATATTATTTTTGAGTTTTGGCAGTTTATTAAACCGGCGCTTTTTAAACATGAAAGAAAGCATGCTAAAGGTTTTGTATTCTTTAGCTCTTTACTTTTTTTCCTTGGTGTTTTATTCGGATATTATGTAATTGTGCCTTTATCGGTAAATTTTTTAGGTACATATAGCGTTAGTGACCAGGTTGTTAACCAGATCAATTTAAGTTCTTATATTTCAATTGTAAACTCTGTTACACTGGCAGGTGGTATCGTATTTGAATTACCTATATTAATATATTTTTTTACAAAAATAGGACTAATCACACCGGATTTTTTACGTAAATACAGGAAACATTCCTTAGTAGTTCTTTTAATATTATCTGCTATTATCACCCCTCCTGATGTTTTTAGCCAGATATTGGTTTGCTTTCCTTTGGTGATACTTTATGAGATAGGTATAGTTATTTCAAAGAGGATTGTTAAGAAAGAGGAAAGAGATATTTAGTGCTGGTTTGGAAAATGTTAAACTTTAGTAATAAATCCTAACCACAGAGTATATTCCTCTGTGATACCCTGTGTTTGCCTCTGTGGTTAAATAGGGAAATTCGCTTAATTCAAGAGGGAGATTCCTCATTTCGTTCCGCTGCGCTCCACTACATTCGGAATGACAGCGTTTTTGTGCGAAACGTGGAGGGAGAGCGGGTGCGGGGACCGGAATGTAGAGACGTTGCATGCAACGTCTCTACGTCCCCGCACCCGCTCTCCCTCCTTGCAAAATAACAATCACTGTCATTCCGATCCGCCAGCTGGCGGAGGAGTGAGGAATCTCCCGGTAATGAACAGCAATTTTTATTTTAATCTGGCGAAAAGAACACTATTAGGAAAACATTACCCCGAAATAGTGCTATTTAGTTCCGTTTTGGGGTAATATTTGAGGTGAAACTCATCGGAAACACTTGACAATAAAGGGTTTTTAATTTAGCGAATATGCCTAAATAAGGGTGGTTCGTTACTTAGCTAATTTATCCTTCTTATCTTCCGTATTATCTTTTTCTGTATCTATATTATCAGGATTATCTTTATTTGTTGCCTTTTTAAATTCTTTAATTCCCTGCCCCAGGCCTTTCATCAATTCCGGAATTTTTCTTCCTCCGAATAACAATAATACGATTACAACGATAAGTACTATTTGCCAGGGACCAACCATCCCTAATAATATAAAAAGGTTCATAATGTTATGTTTTATTAATAAATTTACAAAGCAAAATTCTATTATAGTACAAAATTAATAATATTTTTGAGATTAATAAAACATAAATCCCATTAAAGAATATAGCTCCGCAAATTGATAAAAAATACTCAAAGATTTAATGTAATATTTTATCTCCCGCAAAGCTCGCCAAGTAAAGTACGCGATGAATAATTAAAATAAAGCTTTGCGCCCTTTGCACCTTTGCGGGATAAATTTTTAAAGTCCAATTCAAAAAATTATGATTCCGGAAAAACATTTTGAAAAAAAAAGTCCGTACTTACTTAGCACGGACTTTTTTTTATATGTTAATGATATTCTGGAAGATTAGAATGTCACCTTACCAGCCAGGTTAATGACCATTGCTGATTTGGCATTAAAATCTACCAAAGTAGGATCAGTCACATTCACTTCACCAATAGTTGTTGAAATGCTCTGCAGTTCTAATGCAACAGAGAAACCATGCTTGATAGGGAAGATCAGGTCTGCATAGAATACAGAGTTAGATTCAATAGCGCCAACTCCAAGGTCATCTGTTTGATTCATATCCATACCATAACCAATTACTAAGTTAAAATGGTCATGAATTTTTGAAGTAATATTAAACCATAAACCCATACATAATTTATCGATATCTACATTGTCAGCTCCAGTGGCAGTATCAACATCCCATCCATGGTTTCCTGCAACGTTGAACAGATTGGCATTATTAAGATTTGTTCCTGTGTTGAATTCTCCTTTCAAAGCAAAATACTTGTGAAGCGGCAGGTTGAAATCCACACCAAATCCACTTGTGCCGTAAGTATAAGCGCTTGTGTCAGGATCATCATCGTAAGAAGCAGAAACGAAAAAGACACCAAGTTCGTATTTTTTCTTCATCTTAGCGGATACACGACCTTGTATCATAGGTGAACCAGCCATGTTGTCTGCTCCTACTACAGGTTTAGTGGTTGATTTTTTAACAAAACCACTAGATTCTTTAGTAGCTTCTCCTACTGATACTTGTATCATGGGAACAAAATCTTCATTTGATGTTATTTTGTAGATCAGTTGAATTTGTCCTCTGCGGAATCCCC
>JBDRNO010000105.1:0-12469 GCA_043811005.1 Bacteroidota bacterium
AACCGATATAACTTGCTATGGCGATAATGATGGAACGGCAACTGTTACCGCATTTGGCGGAACAACTCCATTAACTTATCTTTGGGATGACCCATCGGCACAAAATACAACAACCGCTACCGGCTTGGCTCCCGGAACATACATCATTTTAGTTACCGGCGCTGACGGATGTTCTGCCTCCTCTTCAGTTACAATCATAGAACCAGATGTATTGACCCTTTCCACCAATTATATCAATGTTACTGCCGACACTATTTGTGATGGAAGCGCCATGGCTTATGTTAGCGGTGGCACTACACCATACATATTTATGGAATGACCCCCTCAACCAGATAACCGGCACAGCTACCGGATTATGCATGGGATTATATAGTGTTACGGTAACAGATGCCAATGGTTGTACATCAACAGGATCTGTCTATGTTGATGATACTCCTTCAGGGATACCCCCAATTAATTTTGATGATATTATTAATATTTATCCAAATCCCTCAACAGGATATGTTAATATTGAATTTGTTTTTAGTAAACTGGAAGACGTTAGAATTTTTATTTTTAATACCATTGGTGAAATTGTTTATTCTGAAAAGTTAAAAAATCTATCCACAGGAATATGTACAATTGATCTGTCAGAAAAAGCAAATGGTATTTATTTTATCCACATTCTGACAGAAAATGCTGTCCTGGTTAAAAGGATTTCTTTAGTTCATTAAAAAAATTGTAACTAATCAGTTTGGATATTCTATTGAAAAAGTTTGTTATTGGTTAATAGCAGTTAAAAACAGTTAATAACGGTTGCTTTTTATACTGCTCTGTCCCAACCTTTTTACAAAAGAGCGGGGCTCTGGAACAAAAACATTGCTTTTACGTAAAGATGCTTTTTTTTTGAAGATAAAGTATATTTAAATGTAACCGATATTAACCAATATTAACCGATGTTAACCGATGTTAACCGTTTTTAACAGTTTCCATTTTACATCAATTATACTGATTAGTTACAAAAAATTTAATTCTGTATATTATGCAAAATTTAAATACTATCAAGTCTGCCTAATAAAGCATTAAACCTTTTAATTATTTTACAAAAAAATTTTTAATCATGAAAAAATCAAATGTAAGCGCTATTGTGTTAGCTGTTGTTTTCTTTTTTGGGCTAATATTAAACTCAAACGCCCAACCCAGCAAAGGTGGAATTCCACCAAGTTTCAGCAAAGAAGAAGCTAAGGCGATATCGAAAAAACCTTTACATTTAAAAGGTATTATTAAAAATTATCAATCTATACCTGATAATTATCAGGTAGTGAGTTTGCAACAGCCAAACATTACCAAAGCCAATTTGGGTGATGGACGAGATGGTGGCCCTTTACAGGTAGGTATCTCTGTTCCTGTAAATTTAAGCATAGACAATTCCGGAACATGGACAGACCTGCCTGATGGCAGCAGAATTTGGAGATTAAAACTTGAATGTAAAGATGCTTTAGCCCTTGGTGTTTATTATGATAATTTTTGGTTGCCTGTTGGAGGAAAACTTTTCTTATATAATGAATATAAAACCCAGGTAATTGGCGCTTTTACATATTTAAATAATCCTGTAAGCGGATTATTTGCCACTGAATTGATTCAGGGTGAAACCGTTACTCTTGAATATTATGAACCGCCTAAACCATTAGGTAAAGCAATTATAAGTATTTCCGGAATTTCTTATACTTACCGTGATGTCGGCTTCCTGGAAAAATATAATTCATATATCCCAAAAGACTTCGGTGACTCAGATGCTGCCTGTGAGGTAAACATTAATTGTTCCCCTGAAGGCGACACCTGGCAGGATGAAAAAAAAGGCGTTGCAAGGATTTTTTTAAGAATAGGAGTTAGCTATTATTGGTGTTCCGGTTCATTAGTTAATAATGTTCGTGAAGACCTTACTCCTTACTTTTTATCTGCATTTCATTGTGGCGATGGCGCCAGCGCAGCAGATTTTAATGTATGGATCTTTTATTTTAATTATGAAGCCCCCGGATGTCCAAATCCCGGTTCAGAACCTTCGTCTAATACTATAACTGGTTGTACACTTAGGTCTGAAGGGGATCAAAGTGGTGGCACAGATTTCTTACTAGTTGAATTGAATGTCTTTCCCTCTTTCACTCCTTATTACAATGGATGGGATAATACAAATTCCGCTAGTCCAAGTGGTGTCAGTATTCATCATCCCGCTGGAGATATACAAAAAATATCAACTTATACCGGTTCATTATTTACTTCTACATGGACCGGAGGAATGGCAAATGGTTGGTGGGGTGTTCCCGGTTGGACAGCTACAGCAAATGGACAAGGTGTATCAGAAGGTGGATCTTCCGGCTCCCCAATCTTTAATAATAATAGCAGGATCGTTGGGACTTTAACAGGCGGTGGTTCTACCTGTGCTAGTCCGGGTTCTTCAGATTATTATGGAAAATTTTACTGCCACTGGGACTTAAATGGCGGTACTGCTGCTGACCAGCTAAAACCATGGTTAGATCCTGATAATGCCGGGGTAAATACTTTAAATGGCACTTATGATGGTCTTGCTAAACCATTTACAAACTTTTATGGTTATCCTGCAACTATCTTTGAAGATGACTCCGTTGATTTTTATGATCTTACACCTGGAAATATAACTGCACGGTCATGGCTCTTACCGGGTGGTTCTCCAGCTACTTCTACCGATCAAGACCCTGCTGATATTGTTTATAGTACAGCAGGAACATATAATGTAACATTAACTTGTACAAATGTTAATGGCGATAGCACTTTAACAAAAACAAATTACATTAAAGTCCTTGACCCTGCAATTGAAAATTGTGATACAATAAGTAATTTTTATGGTACTCCAACTATTTATACCACTGGCGGTGGATATCTTGCCGGTAATAATCAGTATGGAGATTTAGCAAAAGCTCAATATTATAGTTCTTTTTATTACAGCCCTTATCAGGTTATTAAAGGAGGTCGTTTCTGGTGGGCTTCTGCCTCCAATGCTACTTCACCTGATATTACATTCGCTGTATGGGATAATTATGGCTACAACGGGAAACCCAGTAATCTTATTGCAACGAAAACTGTCCCACTTGCTACTATTGTTTCTGATTATAATGGCGATGGCTATACTGATGTTATTTTTGATTCACCGGCAATTATTCCTCCCGGATTCTATATTGGCGTATTCTTACCAACTGCTGCCGGTGATACAATTGCTCTTATAACAAATCAAGATGGTGATTCACCAAGTAATACATACTGGGAAATGGGAAGTGATAGCAACTGGTATGATTGCAGCAATTGGGGATTGACTACATTGGCAAATGCAATTTTCCCGTTTGTTTGTAATGACCCTGATTTAGGAGTAAAAGCGCAATTTTCCGGCTCACCGACAATTACATGGCCGGGTAATATTGTTAATTTCACTGATCTTTCCTATGGCAGTATACCTGCTATCTATTCCTGGTCTTTCTCTGGCGGAGCACCATCTTCTTCAAATACACAAAATCCTGACGTTATTTATAATACACCAGGAACATATAATGTTTCATTAACGGTTGCTAATGCTAATGGGAGTGATATTGAAACAAAAACCAATTATATTACCGTTAAAGATAATTCCATTGTTAATTGTGATTCTTTAAGTAATGTTATTGGTAGTCTTACCCTTTATACTACCGGTATTGCCAATTCCTATGTTTCAGGTAAAAATGAATATGGAGATTTAGCTAAAGCAGAATTTTTTGATTATGATTCTTATTATCCATATCAGGAAATACAAGGAGTATGGTACTATTTTGGGGTTGGTGATAATACGGGTGGACCAACTAATGTAACATTCAATATATGGGCAGATAATAATGGACAACCTGGAGCTATACTTTCAACAGAAACATACTCTCTTGGCACTATTGAAACTGATGTAACTAATGGCGATCCAACTTATATACCGCTATCTGCTCCATTAACCATAACAGGTCCATTTTATGCAGGTTTTATAATTCCTGCTCCTACTGTTCTAACTAGTGATAAACTCGCAGTTTACACTGGATCCCAAAATTCTTCAACAGTTAATACTGCATGGGAACAATGGAGTGATGCTACATGGTATTCTTACCAATCTGCCTGGGGAGGAACCTGGAATAATGCTATTTTCCCTGTTGTTTGTACAAAACCCACAGACCCCCCAACTGCTAATTTTGTTGCTTCCGAAACATTCTTAATACTTCCATCAGGACCTGTTCAATTTACTGATTTATCTGTGGGCTTTCCTGATTCATGGTCATGGACACTCACAGGTGGTACACCTTCTACCTCATCAGAGAAAAATCCTTCAGTCTTTTATACAACACCCGGACTTTATACTGTAGCCTTGCAGTCTGCAAATACTAATGGTAGTAATACGGAAACAAAAGTTGACTATATAGAAGCGGTATATCCATGTGATACCCTTATGGATTATACTATTCCCGATATATTTGTAAATGCAACTGATGAACCCGGTTTCAATATGAATTCTTACGATTTAGATGGTGTTCCAGCCAATGCCGGTGGCGCTTCTGATTGGAAAATAATAGAAAGGTTAGCTCCTGACTCTAATCTATATGTTACTTCGTGGTTAAATCCAGCCGGTGTAGCTAATGACTGGCTTACATTTGGCCCAATAACTATACCTGCTGCAGGTGCTGATTTAAAATGGGAACATAAGATGTTTGATGCTCCTAGTTATCAAGATGGATATAGAGTATTAATATCAACTACAGGAATGATTCCTCCCGGCGATTTTTCTACTGTTTTGATACAATATGCAGATAATGATCCTGCATACGGTGGTAATCCAGACTGGATGTCAACGTCAGTTAATATTGACGGTGCTACTTATGGTGGGCAACAAGTTTACCTTGCTTACCACCATAATTCAAATGATATGAATGCATTACAGTTAGATAATATCCTTATTGTTGATTGTACTCCGCCTCCTCCTGAAGCTCCAATAGCAAACTTCTCTGGCAGTTCCGTTGAAATATGTGAAGGTGAAAGTATTGATTTTCTTGACGGAACTACGAAAATTCCTACATCATGGTCATGGACTTTTACTGGTGGCACGCCTGCTACTTCAACTGCTCAAAATCCTGCAAATATTGTTTACAATACTGCTGGCACATATACTGTTTCATTAACTGCTACTAATGCCCAAGGGAATGATACTGAAACAAAAACCAGTTATATTACTGTCAATGCTTTACCTGTTGTTGATTTAGGACTTGACCAAACTGCCTGCGATGGAGTTCCTATTACCTTAGATGCAGGAGCTGGCGTAGGTAAGTCATATTTATGGAATGAACTATCTGTTAGTCAAACCATAGATGTTACAACCACAGACACATATTCTGTAATGGTAGTAAATGCTACTGGTTGTTATGGATACGATACAACAATCATTACAGTTAATCCGAATTCACCTGTGAGCGTGAGCATAGCAGCAGTTCCCGCAGGAGCTATCTGTGCAGGCACAAGTGTTACATTCACAGCAACACCAACGAACGGAGGAACAACACCGGCTTATCAATGGAAAGTAAACGGAGTGGATGTTGGGATTAACAGCCCGACATATACCAGTACTACCCTGGCAAACACTGATGCGGTCACCTGCGTTTTGACATCAAATGCTACATGCCCGACAGGCAATCCGGCTACATCGAATACAATTAACATGACGGTTAATCCGAATTTACCTGTGAGCGTGAGCATAGCAGCAGTTCCGGCAGGAGTGATCTGCGCAGGCACAAGTGTTACATTCACGGCTACACCCACTAACGGAGGAGCCACACCGGCCTATCAATGGAACGTAAACGGGGTGGATGTTGGAATCAATAGTCCGGCTTATTCAAGCTCTACATTAGCGAATAGTGATACAGTAACTTGTGTATTAACATCATCTGAAACATGTATAACAGGTAATCCTGCTACTTCAAATAATATAATAATGACTGTAACCCCGAATCTGCCTGTCAGTGTAAGCATCTCTGAATCAGCTAATCCAATTTGTGATGGTGATAATTTAACATTTACAGCCACACCGGCAAATGGTGGTGGTACTCCATCTTATCAATGGCAAGTTAACGGAATAAATGTTGGTGTTGATAGCCCTGCTTATTCAAGTTTTGCATTAGCTGATGGTGATAGTATTACTTGTATTTTAACTTCTTCAGAAACATGTACTTCAGGTAATCCTGCTACTTCCAATGCTGTCATTATGACCGTGAATCCGAGCTTGCCTGTTAGTGTTAACATTACTGAATCTGCAAATCCTATTTGTACTGGTTCTAATGTAACATTTACCGCATCACTTGTTTATGAAGGTTCAAGTCCGAATTATATATGGAGAGTTAATGGAGTTAATGTTGGTGCTCCTAACAGCCCAACTTATTCTACCTTTACTCTCAGTGATGGAGATATTGTAACATGTATATTAACTTCATCTGAAACTTGTACAACAGGTAATCCTGATACATCCAATGCAATTACAATATCTGTGAATCCTTCTTTACCGATAGGTGTAAGCATCTCAGTATCAACCAATCCAATTTGCACAGGTGCCAATGTAACATTTACAGCCACACCAACAAATGAAGGAAGTACACCGAGTTATCAATGGAAAGTGAACGGTGGAAATGTAGGTACAGACAGTATTGCTTACGCAAGTTCTATTCTATCTGACGGAGATGATGTAACTTGTGTATTGACTTCTTCAGAAGCATGTGCAACAGGGAATCCGGCTACTTCCAATACTATTACAATGACAATTAATCCGAATTTACCTGTTAGTGTAAGTATTTCAGAATCCGCAAACCCAATTTGTGCCGGTACTAATGTGACATTTACTGCTACTCCAACAAATGGTGGCACAACACCATCGTATCAATGGAAAGTCAACGGGATAGACGTTGGCTCAGACAGTTCTGTTTATACAAGCTCAACATTAGCAGATGTAGATATTGTAACCTGTGAATTAACATCATCTGAAACTTGTACTTCAGGTAATCCGGCAACATCAAATGCAATTACAATGACTGTTAATCCGGGTTTACCGGTAAGTGTAAGCATTGTAGAATCAGCCAATCCAATTTGTATCGGTTCTAGTGTAACCTTTACAGCCACACCAACAAATGAAGGTTCTTCACCGGGCTATGTATGGCGGGTAAATGGGGTCAATGTTGGCGCTCCTGACAGTATTGCATTTTCTACTTCAACACTTAACGATGGAGATATGGTAACCTGTATATTAACATCATCTGAAACTTGTGCTACAGGTAGTCCAGCCACATCTAATGGAATTACAATGATTTTGGATCCTTCTTTACCTGTAAGTGTGGTAATATCAGGATCAGCAAACCCAATATGTGATGGAAATAATGTAACATTTACTGCAACACCAATAAATGAAGGAAGCACACCGGGTTATCAGTGGAAAGTCAACGGAATAAATGTTGGTTCAGACAGTTCTATTTATTCAAGTTCTGTATTAACCGATGGAGATGTGGTGACATGTGAATTAACATCATCAGAGCTATGTACAACAGGGAATCCAGCCACATCTAATGCTATTACAATGATAATAAACATTTTACCAATAGCAAATGCCGGAACAGATGTAACGGTATGTCCTGGGGATAGTATTTCATTATCGGCAACCGGAGGCGTATCATATAACTGGAGTCCGTCAACAGGATTAAGTGCAACAAATATAGCCGATCCAACAGCCAACCCGTCAGCAACAATAACTTATACAGTAGCAGTAACAGATGCGAACGGATGTACAAGCACAGATGATATTACTATTTTTATACCACCAGTTATAATAGTAAATACTTCCAGTACTGATGCTACCTGTGGCAATTCAGACGGTTCTGCTACTGCTACCGCTTCAGGTGGTTCGGGTTCATACAGTTACCTTTGGGATGATCCGGGCTCTCAAACAAATGCTGTTGCCACCGGCTTGGCCGCAGGTAATTATTTTGTTACAGTTACAGATACAAACGGATGTACAGGTAATGCAATCGCCTCGATTAATAATGCCGGTGCACCTGCTATCACTACCACTGCAAGCGATGCGACCTGTACCGGAAACTGTGACGGTTCGGCTACGCTCACCGCAAGTGGAGGAGTAACACCTTATAGTTATTTATGGGATGATCCGTATTCTCAAACGGATTCCATTGCCACTGGCTTATGCGCAGGAACTTACTCTGTTATTTTAACTGATGCGGACAACTGTATTGCTGCTGCTTCCGTTACGGTCACAGAACCTTTACCTGTTGCTGCATCTATTACTTCAAGTACAAATGTTGCATGTTATGGAGGTAATGATGGTTCTGCTACTGTCAGTGCTACAGGAGGTACAGGTACCTATACATATCAATGGGATGATGCTTCATTGCAAACCACTGATACTGCCATCAATCTGATTACCGGAACTTATATTGTCACAGTTACTGATACTAATGGTTGTTCGGCTATTGACTCTGTCACTATCACCGAACCTGATGCATTAAGCATTACTTCAGAAGTTTCAACCGGGATCACTTGTAATGGATCGGTAGATGGAACGATCACAATAACGGCAAGTGGCGGTACATCCACATTGAATTATTCAATAGATAGCGGAAGCTCTTATCCTAATACCACGGGTATATTTACTGGTTTGGCTGCAGGAAGTTATGATATTGTCATACAAGACTCTATCAACACCACTTGTACCTTAAACGGAAATACGATAACCATTACTGAACCCTCCGCATTAAGTATAATCTCCGAAACTTCGACAGATATTATCTGTAATGGCTTGTCAGAAGGGACAATCACAATAGTTGCAGGCGGTGGTACAGGCACATTGAATTATTCAATAGATGGCGGAAGCACTTATTCCAATACTACGGGAATATTTACAGGTTTGGGTGCAGGAAGTTATGATATCGTTATACAAGATTCGAACAATACCAATTGTACACTAAGCGGAAGCGCTATATCGATCACTGAACCTGCCGCATTGTCGCTTACAACCGGCAGTGTTGATGCTACCTGTGGTAGTTCAGACGGTTCTGCTTCCATAACCGTTACAGGTGGTACTGGTTCATATACATATCTATGGAACGATCCCGGAACTCAAACCACATCTACTGCAACCGGTATAGCAGCAGGTAATTATTCTGTTACAGTTACAGATGCAAATAGCTGTACCGGTAATGCAACCGCCTCGGTTAATGACGCTGGTGCACCTGTTGTCACTGTAACGGCAAGCGATGCAACATGTGCCGGAAGCTGTGACGGTTCGGCTACGCTCACCGCAAGTGGAGGAGTAACACCTTATAGTTATTTATGGGATGATCCTGATTCTCAAACCGATTCCACTGCTACAGGACTATGTGCAGGAACAACCTCTGTTATTGTAACTGACGCAGGCAATTGTATTGCTGCTGCTTCCGTTACGATCACAGAACCTTCACTTGTTGTTGCATCTATTATTTCCGTCACAAATATTGAATGTTATGGAGACAATAACGGTTCGGCAACTGCTGTTGCTACCGGTGGAACATCGCCTTATACATACCAATGGAGTAGCGGGGACAGTACAGACGCCTTACAGGGCGTCTCTGCCGGAACCTATATCGTTACAGTTACCGATCCAACTGGATGTTCTGATGCAGACACTGTTACGATCACAGAACCTGCCGCACTTTCACTCACCACCGGCAGTATTGATGCAACCTGCGGAAATTCTGACGGGTATACTTTTGTATCTGTTACCGGTGGTACCGGATCATATACCTATTTATGGAATGATCCCTTTATGCAAACTAACGATACTGCTGTTGCTCTTTCTGCAAACAACTATACCGTAACTGTTACTGATGCAAACGGTTGTACAAGTAGTGCTATCACTTCCGTTACTGACGCTGGTGCACCTACAGTCACAATCACTGTAAACGATGTGACCTGCGCAGGAGACTGCGATGGTGAGGCTACCGTATCGGTAGCAGGAGGAATGGCTCCTTATACCTATCTCTGGGATGATCCGGATTCTCAAACGGATTCCATTGCCACTGATTTATGTGCTGGAAGTTCCTCTGTTACTGTAACTGATGCAAGCAACTGTGTTGCCGCCACTTCTGTTTCTATTACAGAACCTTCACATGTTGTTGCGTCAATTACCTCAAGTACTGACATTTCATGTAATGGCAACAATGATGGCTCTGCCGGTGTTACTGCAACCGGAGGGACCGGCTCTTACACATATCAATGGGATGATGCTTTATTGCAAACCACCGAAACTGCTGTCAGTTTAACTACCGGAACCTATATTGTTATAGTAACCGATTCATTCGGATGTTCGGATGAAACCACTGTTACAATCACCGAACCTGCCGCACTATCACTGATCACCGGCAGCATTGACGCTTCTTGCGGTAATCCCGATGGTTCTGCATTCGGATCTGTTACCGGAGGTACCGGATCGTATACTTATTTATGGAATGATCCCGTTATGCAAACTGCCGATACTGCTATCGCCCTGGCAGCAGGTAACTATACCGTAACTGTTACTGATGTAAACGGTTGTACAAGTAGTGCAATCGCTTCGGTTAATAACGCTGGCGCTCCAACCACCACAATTACCTCAAGCACTGATGTGAATTGTTACGGTGACTGTACTGGTGATGCTACTGTTTCAGCTTCAGGCGGGATTACTCCTTATACCTATTTATGGAATGATTTAAGTTCTCAAACAGATTCCACTGCTACCGGATTATGTGCGGGAACTTACTACGTTACTGTTACTGATTTTGCCGGTTGTATTTCCATTGCTAATGCCAATATTTCCGAACCAATGATCCTAAGTGCTACCATAACAGGAAGTACAGATATTTTATGTTATGGTGATAGTAACGGTTCGGCTTCTGTTACCGCTACAGGAGGAACATCGCCTTACACGTACCAATGGAACAGCGGGGACAGTACAGACGCCCTACAGGGCGTCTCTGCCGGAACTTATACCGTTATTATCAATGATGCCAATGGCTGTTTAGATTCTGCTACAGTAACCATTACCGAACCGGATTCTATTTCTCTCAGCACAAATGCAATAGATGCCAGTTGTGGTCAGTTAAATGGCGAGGTGTCTGTTGCTGCCTCCGGTGGCACAGGCGCTTATACTTACCAGTGGGATGATCCCGGTTCTTCAGGTACTGAAACTATTACCGGTTTAGCCGCGGGAGTTTATACTGTTACCGTTACCGATGCCAATGGATGTTCAGAAACAGCTTCAGCTACAGTTAGTGATATCCCCGGAGGTACTGCTGTAGCCACCATTGATAATAACGTATCTGAATATGGGATCTGCGATGGACAAGCCACCGCAACTATGATTGGAGGTACAGCGCCTTATACCTATCTCTGGTATGATTTATTGGCACAAACAACTCAAACAGCAGATAGCTTATGTGCCAGTACTTATTGTGTAACTGTTACCGATGCCAATGGATGTACTGCAGATGATTGTATTACTATTACTGAACCTGGTCCAATAGTTCTCACAATCACACAAACAGATGTTCTATGTAATGGCGATTGCACAGGACAAGCAGAAACATCAGTTTCCGGCGGTGTTCTTCCTTACACTTATGAATGGAACACATCCCCTGTTCAAACTGATTCCATTGCAACAGGTCTTTGTGCAGGAACATTTACTGTAATAGTAACTGATGCTAATGCGGTTCCCAAAACCAATTCTGTTACAATTACTGAGCCCGGTCCTCTTACACTTTTAACAACTCCAACAAATACTGATCAGGGCGCTTGTACCGGAAGTATTACGGTTAATGTATCCGGTGGTACAGAACCATATACATATTTATGGAATACATCACCTCCTCAAACCGATACCACTGCTACCTACTTATGTAAAGGTGATTATACCATCACAGTTACAGATGCAAATGGTTGTGTTAGCTCTGGAACATCCACTGTAAGTGAGGTAATTGGAATTCCAGAAGCCATTTCAGGCATGATGTTTAATATTTATCCTAATCCTACTCGCGGAACACTGAATTTAGAATTTGTTTTGGGTATAACGAAAGATATAAATATTATCGTAACTGATATGATAGGCGAGATCGTGTCAAGTGAAGAATTAAAGGATGTCAGTTCACAATTACACACAATTGACTTGTCAGAAAAAGCAAACGGTGTTTATTACATCCATATTATGACTGACGAGGAGGTGATAGTTGAAAAGGTATCGGTAGTTAGGTGAAGAATGATTATAACTACTGGGCTGGTAAAAAAGCTGAGACGTTAGACGGTTTGTTTCTGCTTTTTTTTATTATCGAATGCTATCTAATATTTGCTCATAATTTACGTTTAAATCTATCATTCTAGTTGATAATTATTAGTTAAA
>JBDRNO010000106.1:0-2675 GCA_043811005.1 Bacteroidota bacterium
GTCCAGCTATAAGTTATACTACCGGTAACGAATAAGTTTACACTTTCTCCACCTATAATAGTCGCAGTATCCGGAGAAGCATCAATTACAGGCAAAGGATTTACCGTAATGATAACCTGCTCTGCAGATCCTAAACAAGCCCCCATTTCAGCCACATAAAAGGTATCTGTTGTTGTTGCACCGGAAATGAACGTTGCGCCAGTATCCAAAGTATCTGTTAAAGCAGCATCAGAGAACCAGTACAGAATTCCACCGGTACCTGATGCTGAGAGGTTTGCGATAATATCCCCGTCACAATATGGTGAAGGTGAGTTTACGGTTGGTGGAGAGGGTCCTCCCGCATCACTGATCGTATGCGGGCTTGATGTTGCAGAACAGCCATTGGAATCTGTGACGGTTAATGTGTAAAAGTCCGAAGGAACATTGACAAGGTTCGCTGAATCACCTCCAACAACAGCAAGCAAACCATCAATCCATTCATAGGTATACGGAGATAAACCACCGCTAACCGTTATTCCCGTGATAGCTCCGTCATTGCTTCCGCAATTGCTGGAATCAATAATCATTAAAGTAGTATCAATAATTGGCAAAGGGCTTAGGATAACCGTTTCTATAGCTGATGTGTCGGAACACCCAATTGCGTCTGCAACAATAACCTGGTAATCTCCTGCTGTAGACACAAATATATTTTGTGAAGACAAACCGGTACTTGAACCGTTCACTAACCACAGGTATGTAGTTGCAGCATCCGATTGGAGTTTCAGGCTATCGCCATCGCAAAATGTAGTAGCTCCCTGTGGTGTGATGTTAGCTGCCGGAATGGGGTTTACCGTAATATTTATCGCGTCATTACCGCTGCAACTGCCGGTATCGGTAACTGTAACCGAATATGTACCACTACTGTCCACTGTCAATGTTTGCCCTGTTGAGCTATCAGACCACAGATAAGAAGAATATCCTGCTCCAGCGTCTAAAACAAGTGAATCTCCAAAACAAAAAACCGCATCAGTGCCAATGTATATCGGTATCGCTACACACCCGAATTCATCAGCGCCTATATCCGGGTTGGGATCCCTTAATTCTCCGTCTATGTCGTCTATTACATCAGCCAATACAGTGCCGTTACCAATAACCGGTGAAACTGTGGTGATATGCAGATCATAAGGTGCAGTAGTTGAAGCAAACAGGGGGTCGGAGGAAATGGAGTTGGCATCATCGCTGTTTTCTGCCTGTAATGCAGCCAGATTCGCAACTGCAGTGCCGTCCCAATAACCAATATCACCTCCGGAAGTTACGTAGTACTCGTTATAATTGCACGAGATAATACCACCGACACTGTTGTAGATAGCTCTGCCGTTTGAAGCCATGAAGATGTTGTTCATTACCGTGAAATTAGCATTGTTGGCGGGGTTTGCACTATAGGGCCCGTTTACATGCAATGACTTGGCGGCTGAGGCATTGGTTCCCAAATTCAATATGCTGTTGTGATAAAAGTTCTTATTGGTAGTGGCGTTTGTATAAATCCCATAAGTGGAGGTGCCTGACCCACCAACAATTATCATGTTGTTCGATATTTCCCCATTGGTCCCTCCATAAGTGCTAATACACGCTTGGATCTGCATCCCTTGGTTATTGGTTCCGGCTGTCAGAACAATGTCATTCTTCTTAACAATTAGCGAGGAGTCGCAATGAAATAGGTACATACCCTGTGTTAATGGCCCATTAGCTACCGAAGCATTTATTATCCTGTTGCCAGTGATCTCAATATCTTCCAAATACGTAAGGTAAAGCCCCCACCTGTATGTTTCAAACAAATTATCTTTTATAGTTAATCTTCTCTTCAGGTTGCCTGATGCCCCCTCGAATTGTAAGCCTATTTCACCGTTAAGGAACCAGTTGTACTGGAATAGATTGTCGTTGTCGGTAGAAGTGGCATCATCAGAATATACCACCTCATCCCCGTTGGAACCTGAAATGGTAGTAAGGATATTATTTAAAAAGCTGTTAAAAGTAGCACCGTTGGTCAATTCCACTACCCGGTTGTTTGAGCTATTGGTTGCGCTGATGGTCATGCTTTTAAAAGTAATATAGTCGGCTCCATTCAGCTTTACAGTATAATTATCCAAAAAAACAGCTAAGCTGTAAGACAGGGTAACATCCGTGCTGTCCCCGCTTTCCGATTGGAAGGTTATAGTATTTACTGCGCTTGCATTGGTAATTTGGTTGATAACGATCTGTTCGGTATATGTGCCGGTACGAACATCGAAAGTAACCGGCCCGTTACCAACAAGGCCATTGGTGTTCAGGTCAGTTACAGCAGCTGAAAAATCAGCATAATCAGGAGAAGATCCGCCTATGGTGTAAGTACCGGTTGGTATTTGAGCTGTGGATGTAAGAGAAGCAATGAGAAGGGACGAAGTACAAATAAGAAGGATCGTATTAACTTTTCCTCTAAAGTTCCATAATATTTCAAGGAATCTATTATTCACGATTAGAATTTCTGTAAATAATCAATTTGTTATATAAAAAAATCAGGCATCAGATCCATATCAGGATTAACGGCATATTTTTCGAGGTCTGCAATCCCTTCTGAATTTAACACTTCATCATCAACAAAATAATTACCTGTGCAGCCTTCACTGTTTCTTTTCAGAATATAAAATGCAGCATCAGCC
>JBDRNO010000107.1:0-8621 GCA_043811005.1 Bacteroidota bacterium
GGTGAAACATTATTATCCCTGGAACAACTCCAAATGACACCATGTCGGCAAGGGAATCCAATTGTTTCCCCATTTCCGAATAAGCATTTAAGAACCTTGCAGCCATACCATCCAAAAAATCCAGCACTGCCGCAATACCGACAAAGAAGGATGCCCAAATTAAACCCGCTGGATGTAATCCCATAGGAGTGGGATTGGTGTCAAAAGGATTAACATCCTCCTGAAAAGCAGCAATAACAGCCAAACAACCACAAAGAAGGTTCAGGCAGGTGAGAAAGTTCGGGAGGTGTTTTTTTACCCTATCCTTCATATAATGATGTTTTGGTTTTCTCCATTTCCTTAATAAAATATGGATTAGAAAGCGAATTTTCAGTCATCAGATCAATCTTTCCGGATTATTTATTGTTGAGACGCAAAAATAAACTAAAATAAACTTTTGTAACACTATTGAAACAAATTTATTAAAAATACGTACAATATTTGCACATATATAGTGTTAAACTATTATTATTGCATTGTGAAAGAACATAGCTTCATAATTTTATAAAATTGTGTAAAGTAAAAATATGAGAGAGTTGCTGGTTACTGGGCACTGGGTGCTGGGTGGTATGTAATGATTACGGAGTCTGAATATAACCAACAACCCAGAACCCAGCGCCCAGAACCCAGAACCTGATTATTAAATATAAAAAATTAATTAACAGTATATCGTGTTTATATATTGAAATTCCGATACAATAAATTATGCTGAAAAAGATAAATCTCATCCTTATAATCGCTGCAATTATCAATTTTACTGCCGGGGCACAAAATAACAGTAGTGGGAATAATGAGGAGCTTGATGAAACAATTGCACCGAAGTACAGCAATGAATTTTTAGCAATTGGCGTGGGCGCCCGTGCACTGGGGATGTCGAACGCTTACGTGGCATCGGTTAATGATGTTACCTCCGCATACTGGAACCCGGCAGGGTTGAACCAGGTCTATTGCGACCGCCAGGTAGCGCTGATGCACTCCGAGTATTTTGCCGGGATTGCAAAATATGACTATGCAGGTTTGGCAGCGCCCATTGATGCCACGAGCACAATTGCATTCTCATTGATCCGCTTTGGGGTGGATGATATTCCCGACACATCGGAATTGATAGATGCTGAAGGTAACATTCACTACGATCTGATCAGATCTTTCTCGGCAGCCGACTATGCATTCCTGTTCTCTTATGCAAAAAAAACGGTGAGTGACACTGTGACTACATGGCTGAAAGGATTAAGTTACGGTGCCAATGTCAAGGTTATCCACCGTAAAGTAGGCGAATTTGCCAACGCCTGGGGATTTGGCCTGGATATCGGGGGGCAATATGTGCTCGGCAAATGGAAGTTCGGAGCAATGGCAAGGGATATCACCTCCACTTTTAACGCCTGGAACTTTAATACCGAAAAATTAGAGGAAGTGTTTACGAAAACCGGTAATATAATCCCTGAAAACTCCCTTGAGATCACTCTCCCCAAACTCATACTGGGTGCCGGCAGAAAAGTTAACATTTCTGATAAAATCTTTATGTATTCGGAACTAAACCTGGATGTGACCTTTGATGGTATGAGAAACGTATTTATAAAAAGCGACCCGGTAAGCATTGACCCTCACTTGGGTTTGGAATTCGGATATGCCGGAATCGTTTTCCTTAGGGCTGGCATAGGCAATATACAAAAGATAACGGATTTTGACGGAACTAAATCAACAACCCTCCAGCCAAATATGGGAGTGGGAGTGAAAATAAAATTCCTTACTATTGATTACGCATTAACCAATATAGGACAGGCAGTAGGACTATACTCAAATGTGTTTTCTTTGAAGTTTGATATTAATAGAAGGGAGAGAGACAATTGATGCGAAGCAGACTAAAATGTAACGGGATTTGGTAATTGGTTACGGATTACGGGTTGTTGGATACTGGATGCTGGATGTTGGATGCATCATGCAATAGTCATTCAGTGGTCATTAGGTAGGCATTGATGTTATATGGTTGAACGGTTAAATTGATTGTTATTGTCAATTGCCTACTGTTGGTTATTGGCTAAGAGTTGGGCACTGGTTGTGATTACTGTCAAAAATGTAATACTATACTTTGAATGGGATAAATTGACACATTTTTCAATAATATTCCTCGAATAAATTTGATGCATATTATTTCATCGAAGTACGAATTTGTTACGAACATACGAATTACGAAAATTCGTAGTTCGTAAATTCGTATTTTGTTCGTACTTTGGTGGGATAATTACAATAATATATGTCAATTGAAAATGTAACAATTTACACCGTTTTATGTATAACAACCCAGAGCCCAGCAACTGTATATTAAAAGCACAAAATATTAATTTTACTATAAATTTAATTAGAATATTGAAATACCGATATAGTGAATAAATATTTACTCGTTTTATTTTCTTTTATATTATTGTTTGGGATAGAATTCCATCATGCTTCTGCACAACAATTCAGCAATGACTGGATAAACTATTCCCGGCAATACTACAAGTTCAAGATCATTGAGGACGGGATTTATCGAATTGACTCCATCACATTAGCCAATGCCGGTATAAACCTCAGCGCTATTGACCCCAGGAACTTTCAGATAATCGGCAGAGGAGATTCATTATACATACATGTTGAGGGTGAAGGTAATGGAGTTTTTAATTCTACGGACTTCATAGAATTTTACGCAAAAAAAAATGACGGATGGTTGGATACAGCTCTTTACAACGACCACTCCTGGCAGGCAAACCACAATTACAGCCTGTTCAATGATACTGCGGTGTATTATCTGACGTGGATCAATTCAAATTCTTTAATGAGAATGATACCTGAAACAGCTATTAATTTCGGTAATTATAATGCAGCTTCCTACTTCATTAAAGAAGCACGCCAGGATTATACATCAACTTACTACGGAGGATACTTTGACAGTAATGGTATTTACGACCCTGAATATACTGAAGCAGAAGGATGGTTTGACGGTGTTATTGACTTAGGTGTCAGTAAAACAAAAATTTTAAGTACTGGTAACGTTTATCCTTCAGGTCCTGATGCAATAGTGAATACGGTAATAGTTGGAGCTAACAGCTATAATCATCATATAGAAATTAAAGTAAATGGAAATACTGTTATAAATTCTATATACGGCAGCTTTGAGGTCGCCAGGTTTAATTTCACTGTCCAGCCTGCCGGCTTAATTACCTCCCTTCCAAACTTTAAATTCACCAGTATTGACGATCTGGGTAATCCGGCAGACAGACAGGCAATCTCTTACATTTCCATAAAATATCCACATAACTTTGACCTCGGTAATTTAACAACCTATAAATTAATTGTCCCTGATGCTACTGATACATCAAAATCCTTCCTGGATATAAGTAATTTCAATATGCTCAGCTCAACTGCCCGCCTGTATGACCTGACCAATCATAAGCGAATAACTGTTGTTGAGAATAGTGGAAATTTGAAAGCATTAGTTCCAAATATGGGCGGAGATAAAGAGTGCTATTTAACTTCTGATAATACAATAACGTATATAACTGATTTAAACCCTGTTTCTTCTTCCGGGTATTTTAGGGATTATTCCGACATTGATCCTGATTCGGCTTTTGTGATCATTACACATAAATCTCTTTTGGCAGAAGCAAATCTCTATGCTAATTACAGGAGTACTATTGCAGGAGGCAGTCATAATACGATTGTTGCTGATATTGATGAACTGTATGACCAATTTGCTTACGGCATTATAAAGCACCCCATGGCAATAAGGGGATTTGCCGATTTAATTTTACACAAATGGACAACACCTCCACAGCATCTGTTTCTTATAGGAAAATCTATTTGGGCAAGTAAATGCCGCCATGTTACCAATTACTCAAACAATCTAGTGCCTACTATGGGAGAGCCACCCAGTGACAATATGCTCACTGCAGGTTTGAACGGAACCATGTATGAACCTGCCATCCCAACCGGGCGGCTTGCTGCACAAACACCAGGGGACGTTAGCGATTATCTGAATAAGGTTGACGAATATGAAAACAATAAATACCTGCCACAGGAAATCCATGGAAAGGAGTGGATGAAAAACGTGTTGCATTTCGGTGGAGGTGCCAATGTAGCCCAGCAGCAACAGTTTGCAAATTATTTAAAGCAATATGAAGATATAATTGAAGATACTTTATTCGGGGGATATGTTTATACATTTCTAAAAAATACATCAGACCCCATACAAATGCCCGTTGCCGAAACTGTTCGCAACCTGATCAATGGCGGAGTTTCTATTCTAACATTTTTCGGACATGCCTGGGGAGGCGGTTTCGACCAAAATATTGACTTTCCTGAAAATTACAGTAATGATAACGGGAAATATCCTTTTTTGATCGCTAATTCCTGTTTTGCCGGAGATATCCATCAACCCGGCGCTTTCAGTACAAGTGAAGTATGGGTGCTTCATGAAAGAGGGGTGATCGGCTTTATCGCCTCTGTTTCTGAAGGAGAAACCGGTCCCTTACATACATACTCAACCAACCTTTACAATAATATCGGGAAGAATTTTTACGGTCAAAGTATAGGGAAGATAATACAGGAAACGATTAAAGCGATCCAGCCAAGCAATAAGATCACACTTTATGGGATGGCACTGCATTGTGACCCTGCAATTATATTAAACTCTCATGAACTGCCCGATTACACGATAACATCACCCGATGTGTTCTTTACCCCTGAAACCGTTACTGCCGAATTAGATTCGTTCGACATCAATATAGTAATAACAAATATCGGCAGGGCAGTGGAAGAATCATTCATTGTTGAGGTAATAAGGAATTTTCCAAATAACCTGGCTGCACCCAAAAAATACATACCAATGGTTCATAATGTATATTATAAAGACACACTGACTATAACGCTTCCTGTTGATGTGGTAAACGGAATTGGGTTAAACACATTTGACATTATGGTTGATGCGGGCAATATGATTGACGAAATGAGTGAAATTAATAACAGTCTATCAAATATTATACTATTTATCAAAGCAGATAATATTATTCCTGTTTATCCTTATGAGTATGCTATCATACCGAATAATACCGTTACCTTAAAGGCATCTACAGGTGACCCGTTTGCGGTTACAAAAAATTACATATTTGAAATAGATACAACAGACCTCTTCAACAGCCCGGGAAAAAAAATCCAGACTGTGAACCAAAGCGGTGGAGTGGTGAATGCACCCATGTCCAACTGGCTTCCAAATACTTTTACTTTCCAGGACAGCACCGTTTATTACTGGAGAGTAAGTCCCGACACAATCAATTCCAATGATACAGCCAATTGGCGGGAAAGCTCTTTTCAATATATTGATGGTAAAACCGGCTGGGGGCAATCACACTTTTTTCAATTTAAAAACGACCAATATAATTATATCGGTTACAACCGCCCCTTACGAAGGTTTGATTTTATCACCACGACTAAAGAACTGCATTGCAGAACAGTGGGAAACGCTTCAAATTCTTTCCAATGGTCTGAGACCAAATACTTTATTGATGCGGAAGTTCAGGACTATGGCAGTTACGGTGCTTATGATGCTATATTAATTGCAGTTATTGATTCCTTATCCCTTAAACCATGGGAATCAAATATTTTTTATTACGGCCATGCTAATTACCCTAATTCCGGCTATGGGAACGACAAGTATTTTGTTTTCTATTCCAGCCCAACAGATAGCACATCCAGAGATAATATGGTAAATATGTTGAATTCAATTCCAAATGGAAATTATATTCTTGCCTATACTTTTATAAAAGCTAATACCTCCTACTGGAAACCCTCTGTTTTTGAAGCATTTGAAGATTTAGGCGCGGATTCAAGTGATCTCTGGAGCATCCCTAATAACTTCCCTTTCATATTTTTTACAAAAAAAGGAATCCCCGGAAGCGCTATATTAATAAGAGGAAATGACCCTTATGATACAATTGATTTATATGCTGATCTTACAAATAACGCGTCTTATGGAGATATTACATCCACAATAGTGGGTCCTGCAGCTAACTGGGGTTCACTGCACTGGCGCATTAATGAACTTGAAAACAACGATACTGTGCGCCTGATGGTTTCCGGTATTGATTTAAGCGGAAATGAAGCAGTTATACCTGGTTTGGAAAATATACTTCCCGGCTCGTATGATATCAATGACCTAAGCTTTATTAATGCCTCTGCATATCCCTATTTAAACCTGAATCTCTTTCTTATGGATGACACTTTGCACACTCCTGTCCAATTAGAAAAGTGGCAGGTGATATATGACGGTGTTCCTGAAATTGCTCTCAATCCATCCATTTACTATTACTTTTATGATGATACCCTTTTGGAAGGTGAAATGGTAAGGTTCTCATCAGTTGTGGAAAATATCAGCGAATACGACATTGATAGTTTGCTTATTTCATACTGGATAATTGATAATGACAGAAATAAACAAGGATTATACTATGAACGGAAAAAGCCGCTTGTTGCCGGTGACACTCTCCTGGCTTCTATTGAATATTCTACAAGGGGCCTGCCTGGCATTAACAGCTTATGGATAGAAGTTAATCCCAAAGACACCCTCTGGCAACTGGAACAATACCACTTTAACAATATTGCTGAAATACCTTTCTTCGTTCAATCTGACCAGACTAATCCTATACTGGACGTTACTTTTGACGGCATACACATCCTTGATGGTGATATTGTGTCTGCCAAACCTGAAATTGTAATACAGCTCAATGATGAGAATAAATTTTTAGCATTAAATGACACCTCATTATTTAAAGTTTATCTTAAAATACCAAACTCCACAATAGATGAACATATCCCCTTTGTTAACGGTAGCGGCAAAGAAATTATGAGATGGACCCCTGCTGCTCTGCCCAATAATAGCTGCAAAATTGAATATATTCCCGAATTAAAGCAGGATGGGAAATATGAGTTGCTAGTTCAGGCAACTGACATATCAGATAATAACTCCGGAGATATTGATTACAGGATATCCTTTGAGGTAATTAACAAACCAACAATTACCAATGTGCTGAATTGGCCTAATCCATTCTCAACAAAAACACACTTTGTTTTTACTTTAACAGGCAGCGAAGTACCCCAGGATTTCAGGATCAGAATAATAACCGTTACAGGCAAGGTTGTGAGAGAAATTTTTGCTGATGAGTTGGGTACCTTGCGAATAGGAAGAAACATTACTGATTATGCCTGGGACGGGAAAGACCAATTTGGCGATCAATTGGCAAATGGTATCTATCTTTATAAGGTTGTTGTTAGGTTAAACGGTAATGATATTGAAAAGCGTGAAACCAATGCCGATAAATACTTCCATAAAGGTTTTGGTAAGATGTATCTGATGAGGTGATCTGACTAACCTATATGTAATTTATTGTATCATCTCAAATTTTTTTATTCCATATTCTTTTACAAGATACTGAAAAATTTCTTGTGCAACAATTGGTTTATATTGCTGCTGGGTATGTATTTCATCCTTAAATACCCGGGTGAATGTTTTATCATAAACATAATTTAAATCAATGATCTTTAAATCGGTATTGGGCTTTAGTAAACTAAATTCGTTAAGAACCTTTGAATGCATTTCAATAACATGATCTCCCAATCCTTTTATCTGATTAATAATTTGCTCTTCGTCCGACAGCGAATCTTTAAAATAAATTAATGGTTGAAAAAATGCAATAAAATCAGCTCCAAATACCTTTGAAATTTTTTGAGCTTTAACCACGTTTCCCACATATATTCTTGCAATGTTATTTTTCCATAAGTCGGACCCATAGTGAACTTGTTTTTTAATTTCATTAAAACGAGTGAACTTATTTATAAAATAACCGGGAAATAAATACCTCAATAATTTACTCTCATAAGCCATTAATGCTAACATGGGATAGGAAGACACTTCTCTTACAAGCAAGGGATTGTTTTCATATATAAAATAGTTATACGGATATCCCGGTCGCGGATCAGCCCAAAGATTGATTAAGATATCATTTCCCCCGTTATACATAATTATCAAATCGGGATACAAATCGGATATCTCATAAACAATCCTGGCTAACTCCATACTTGATGTTGAAGCGGGCATTCCATAATTATAACATCTGACATGACTTAAATCGCTTTTACCAAATTCTTGCTCCAACAACTCGCAAATGGTAGGATCTCCGGCAAATAACGTTGAACCCCCTAACATAAATATCCTGAATTCATCCTTAGCTTTAATTTTAGAGGGTGCATTCCCTTTATAGCCATAGATGTTTAAATTCCCGGAATGCGGTTGACCCCCAAACATTACATAGGGCTTGGGATGAAAATATTCGTGTTTTTCAAATAATTGGTCAACAGGTGAAACCTCGTGGTAAAAGAGTCGGAATAAATATTCACAGATTAACAATGATACTATAATTGAAAAAATGGCAAGAAGAATATTTTTATAAGAGATAAAAGATATTTCTTTTCTATACTTGATAATTAGTAAACCACTAATGATAAAAAATACATTAAAAATCCAAATGATCACCCTTTTTGAAAAAGTTTCTATT
>JBDRNO010000108.1:0-16621 GCA_043811005.1 Bacteroidota bacterium
GCAAAGCCCGCACCCGCTCTCCCTCCACGTTTAGCACAAAAACGCTGTCATTCCGAATTTAGTGGAGCGCAGCGGAATCCCTCGTTTCTCGGGATAAACTCCATGAGGAATCTCCCTCTTGAATTAAGCGAATTTCCCTCTTAAAACCCCTCGTGAATGCTTTGCATTTCTCCTTTCTAAAACTAATTTCGATTTTCGCCTTTCCAATACCAATTTCAAATCTCCATTCTCCATTCCATAGAACATCAAAATAAAATTTATCCGATAAAATTGTATGATATTTGAGTTAATATGGAACCTTACCTGACAATAAATTTTCTAGTAGTATTCTTCTCCCCCGCTTTCATCTCTATAAAATAGATCCCTGAACTTAGATTTTCTATGTTCAATTGGTGTTGGTTTATGCCTGCTTTTCCTTTCAAACTCTCTGTGTGAATGATTTTACCAACAATATCGGTAATTGAAATACTAACATTAGTGTTCCGGTTTAGATTGAACTGAATATTTAAGTGGAAATTGTTTGGATTGGGGTAGATGTTAAATAATATATCATCTTCAATTTCTGAAATTCCAACTTCAGGCGGTTCAGTGATATTAATACTTAAAGAATCTAAACAACCACTTGAATCTGTAACGGTAACTTTATAAACTCCTGAACTTAAGGTGCTTATGTCTTGTGTCGTTTCACCACCAGGTGTCCAAATATAAGTATAAGCACCACTCCCACCTGATACTGTAATGTCAATAGCTCCATCATTACCTCCATAAACAGATACATGTGTTACTACTGTATCAAGAACAATAACTGCAGGTTCAGTTATCGTTAATGTAGCACCTGTTTGCATACACTGGTTTTCATCCTTCACCATCACATCATAATTACCTGCAGTAAGTCCGGTAAAAATACCCGTGCTATTCGGATAATTACTTCCTCCATCTATGGAATATTCCAGTGTTCCGGTTCCACCGCTTGCTGCAATAGTAATTCCCCCATCGGCAAAGCCATTACAGCTTATGTCGGATGCAACTTCTGAAGATATAATTATTGAAGAAGGTTCAGTGATTTCAATATCAATACCGGAAGTACAACCAACAGCATCAGTGACAATAACAATATATGTACCTGAAGTTAAGCTTGTTGCAGTAGAATTAGATTGAGAGCCAATATCATTCCACAGGTATGTATAAGGAGCCGTACCTCCTGAAGGTGTCACAGTAGCAGAACCATCATCTCCGGCAAAACATGTTACCATTACAGTGTTTGTTATTGATAGTGATGCTGCCCCGATATCATTAAGAATAATGTCAGATGAATCCATACAGCCATTAGTATCTGAAACAATAATTGTAAAAGCTCCGGCAGGCAAACCGGTGGCTGTGGCTGTTATCTGTACAGGATTAGTATTCCATGAATAAGTATATGGTATTGTTCCATTTGAGACGTACGCAGTGGCATCTCCATCATTTACTCCACAAAAAGAAGGGGCATTTATTGATATGGAATCCAGGAATACAGCCGGAGTAGCAGGTACACTAATAATAGTTGAATCCGTACATCCATTGGCATCAGTAATTGTAACCGAATAAATACCTCCTGTGAGGTTATAAGCTGTTGAACCTGTTTGTAACATAGGATCATTCCATGAATAACTATATGGAGACGTTCCCCCTGATACTGTAATAGTTGTAGTGCCATTGGCAATGCCACATGTTGCAGTTGTTGAATTTGATCCAAATGAAAGAATAGAAGGTTCAGTGATGGTAATTGTTGAAAAAACTGAATCACCAACTGCGTCAGTTACCTTAACAGTATAAGTTCCTGCACATAAGCCGCTTGCCGTGTTGGCAGTTTGGCTGTCAGGATCATCCCATTGAAAAGTATAAGGTGTAGCTCCATTACTTACAGATACTTCAGCCCATCCATCACAAAAGCCATTACATGATACATCAGCAAAATTCCCGATAATAGAAGAAATTGCACAGGAAGTAAGTTCACAATATCTTGCCATGAACTCCTCAAGATACATGTTGGCAACGATCTCATCATGAATGATAAGGGTGTTCTCATCGTTACTTGTCTCTGCTGCATTAGACCAGTTATGGGCACCGGTAACAAGCTGCGGATCAGATGCAGCATTAGTGGCATCAACAACGCAGTATTTATGATGAAGAATAAAGGGGGCTGTGAGATGTGATTGTACATCAACACCATTTGTATCAAGGAAATCGTACTCACAACCCGTATCATTGGTGTTTTCAATAATACCTTTTACATTTGAACCACTATTGTGAACATCCAGCACACCGGTTCCCAGCTCATTCTTCGTGAATGACAGCACCGCAAATTCAAGATCACTTTCAGATGACAAAATTGAATTCAAGATGTACGTAGTGGTATTATCCGAAGGTGAAAAATACAGTTCAACCCATCGTCCGGCAATATTGAATTCGTGAGGTGTATTGTCGGTTTTGTCAGGACCGAATTTTGCATTGACAGGATTAGGAACTGTGGTCGTTGACCCCCAGAATTCCTCAAACTCCAATGTAAAAGCCCTTGCAAGTGCCTGATCCTGTATTATGACCATATTGTTGTAATCACTTTCCAGGTTATTTGATGTCCAGTTAGTTGATCCTGTTATCACCCATGAGCTATCCTGACTGTTTACATCTATCACAACAAATTTATTATGCATTATACCAACTGAGTTACCTTTAAGAACCTGGATATTGGCATCCATGCTGCTTAAAGCCGAGTTCATTGTAGTTAAATCTGTTACATACCTAATAGATACCCCCCTGTTATAAGCGTTGTTTATAGCATATACTATGCTGCTGTTGCTATTGTTATACATGCAAATATCAAGTGTGTTTTGCGCTTTGTCAATATATGCGATGATAGTATCTGCAAAGTAATTAGGCACCGATATTGCATCAGCAACAGGTGAAGCAGTATTATCAACAGATTTATTGAAATAAACGATTATCTCTCCAGAAGAATTTGATGCTGTAGCCACCACCTTTGTTTGTGAGAAGGCAGTGTCTGTTCCTGTAACCGAATACGCCATAACATAGTAAATAGTAGCAGGGGATAAACCGGGTAAACTCAAAGTATGTGATGTAGTTGACCCGCCCTGGTTTATGTCTACTAATTCAAATGAAGAAGTGAGGCCATATTTCACATTCGAACTTGCAGAAATATTCGTGGTCCATGACAGATCGAGACTACCGGTAGTAATATTTGAAACCGTGAGAGGGCTTGTAAAAAAAATAGTTGAGGTGGTAATGATGTCATTATTATCTCTTAAAAGCAACTGGTATGTTGATAAATACTGTGAAGTAATTGCAATGATATTAACGGTTGAGACAGGTATGAGTTCACCAACCAGGTTGGAACTGCTGCTTATCCTGACCTCTCCGGATTGGCTATTACTGGTAAAACTATAATTAGTATTACCAACAAAATAGCTTCCTCCATTATCAAAAACCGCACTATTGACCTGTACCAGTTCAGCTTCATCAGGCTCACCGATCTGGTTCGGGGTTACAAGTTGAGGTGTAGGTAATGTATTTCCTGAAGAGAGAACAGTAACAGCAGTGATGGGATTCATTTCAAGCAGGTTATTATAGTCAACCAGGGTGCCGGTAACAGTAATACTGTCCCCTCTTGAGGGATTAAAAGATACAGAGCCGGTTCCGGGGTAACATGCTATTCCTGCTGTTCCATCTTCCATATAACGGATGACACCAAGTTCTGAGCCATTGGTGACTATACCTGTTACTGTTACAGGTGAACCAAGAGAAAATGTGCGGGCATCAGCAATGTCGGTTTGAGCATTGGTTACTATAGCCCAACATGATGATATTACTAAGATTGTTACTGATTTTTTCATTTTAAATAATAATTTTTAACGATAAATTATACCTCCTTGGAAAGCCAAGAAATACTGCTGCCGATTTGGCATCGAAATCATTATAATTTCCGGGAATATATTGACTATTGTTTTGAGCATCAGAAATGTACATAGCATCAAAAGCATTTAACAAACTAAATCTCAAATCAACTCTATACTTGTTAAAAACAAATCTATAACCTGCATGAAAATCAACAAGGTAATGATCGGGGATTTTCCATGATTCTCTTGGATTGCCATTTTCATCAGTTGCATCCGGGCTGCCATCGAGTGATAATGGATCAAAGTCAGTATAATGCCTTCCGAAAAAAGTTGTTTTACCTTTAAGATATAATCCTTTAACTATCTCATATCTCACACTAGCTGCAAACTGGGTTTGAGCAGCATCTCCAACATGTATTCCTTTTGCATCAAAATAATTTTTATATATCACCTGTCCCTGGTCATCATAAACCCTAACGGTATCTCCTGAAGCCCATCTCCAGTCACCAATAGATACAAGCCCTTCAACATCGAGGTTTCTAAGTATTTTATAGATAAAATCAAGTTCAATACCTTTGTGCAACGCGTCAATACCATTCACATTTGCATTATAGGACTCGCCATCTATCATTACAGGAACACCCCAGTCAACAGGTTTGTTTTCCCATTTGGTAATATATCCATTAAGATTAGCAGCATATTTTGATTGTTTGTAACTATAACCAATCTCTATTGCCTCTATCCTTTCATTCTCAATATCTCTGAATACTTTGTTATTGTTATCAATAACATTTTTAAATGGTTGCGCTTTGTAAAGGTAACCGAGATTTAAAAAAACATTCATGTATTCATTGAGATTGTAATTAACACCTCCTTTAACAGTGAAACCGGGTATCCATTTCCAATCGTTTTGTGAATACCTTGCTTCAGGTGATTCGGAATAATAGGGGACAGAATCAATACCATGATAATAAACATCATCATAACCAACGATTTCCTTAATAATGGTATCAGGAAGTACAATATCTTTTTTCTTGAAATAATCAATTCGCTTGTAGCCGGTATATGCACCGGAGATATTAAGAAAAGCACTTATCACACCGGCTTTGTATTCAGCTTGTGCGAATAATCCACCCCATTTGAGTAAACCATCATAATAATAATCAATTTTATCGCCTTGCCTTTTAACCATGTTTGCCTGATTCTTATTGTCAAAATCGAAATAGACATCACCTCCGAGCAAATCATAAGCGGTACGGTAATGCTCGCCTTTATAATACCTGAAATCAGCCCCGCCTGAAAAACTTATCGTATCATTTAACTTATAATTGAAGGTGGAAAGAAAGCCATACCATATATGGTTATTTATGCTGCTTCTAATTAAACTGGTTGATCTTTGTTCACCACTTCCATATTTATTTGATGGTGAATATGCATTGACATCATAGCTTACCTGGTAGTTCACCTGTCCATCCGAAGTAATTGGAAAATTTCCTGAATTACCAGTTCCCCCGCCTCGTCCAACAGACATGTACAGGATATTTGACAAGTGAAACCTGTCACTTATATTCCAAAAATCCTTTAAGCTGAACTGTGGTTTATGGTAGTAATTGAGGGTTTCATTTACCACTTTTCGATTAGCATGCACTGTATCACCGTTATCTGCAATAATATACCTCTCAATATAACCCCAATTGGGGTTGTAAGTAACTCCCAAATCCTGGTAAGCAAGTGTATCAACATACTTATCATCCATGTATTTGACAGCAATCTCCCTGCTAAAAGTACCTATCGCTTGCTGAAACGATCGCTGACCATGTTTCTGTGGTGCACCCAATGCTGTAAGGCTAACAAGGTGTTTGCCAGTCATATTCTCTATCTTTCCAAAATAAAACCAACCCTCTGAAAAAGTCTTATCAGCCCATCCGTCACTTTTTTTAAAAGAACCGGCAAAGGTATAACCCCACCCGTTCTCCTGCCTCCCTGAATTATAGTCTATTGAAGTCCTGCTAAAACCAAAACTTCCAATTTCCTGTTTTACACTAAGGCCTTTTTTATTGTCAATTCCTTTTGTAAGAATATTCATTGTTCCACCGACAGATGGTATAGCAATCTTGGAAGCTCCAAGCCCCCTTTGGACTTGTATACTCCTGGTCACGGCATCCAACCCGAACCAGTTTGACCAATACACCCATCCGTTCTCCATATCATTAACAGGTATGCCATCAATCATCACTGCTACATTCCTTTGGTTAAAACCCCTGATCGTTATCCTGGCATCACCATCTCCCCCGCCTTGCTGAGTAGCATAAACACCAGGTGTAGAATTAAGGATCATGGGTATATCTTGCGAAGCTAATTCTTCATCTATTTTTGCCGGTAAGACATTAGTAAATGCAACAGGGGTTTCTCTTTCCCTTGCGATATCAGCAACCACTTCAACTTCCCTCAGGGTAACAGTTTTCAACCTGATATCCTTTAATTGCAAAGATCTCCTGTCCAGAGTTATTTTTTGAATGACAGGATTAAACCCCACATAAGAGATAGTAAGTGTATATTCGCCATATTCAGCTTCAATTGAAAATTTACCATCCAGGTCAGCAACAGTTCCAACACCCTTTCCAATTAAAACAGTTGCACCTATCAAAGATTCCCCGGTTGTAATATCCCTGATAGTACCGCTGATGGTTCCCTTTTGAGAATAAGTTGTTAAGGATAAGAGGAAAAGAAGAGAAATAAAAAAACTTCTTATTATCATCCGAAATATTATTAATATCAATTAAACACATGCATTATTTTTCCAGACAAACAAATCTCCTTTCACTCTAAAATCACTTTTTTCGTGAATACGGAGTTATCATCAAAATATATTTTCAGAATATAAATCCCCTGATTATTGCCTGATAAGTCAATATAACAGATGCCTTGGTTTACTATCGGCTGCTGGTTGCAGATCACTTGTCCTAAAATATCATAAGCAAAAATTGATGTAATCTTCTGGCTTGAGGCAATAGTTAAAAGGGTATTTGATATTGGGTTAGGGTAAATTTTTATATGTATTTTCTTTGATAATTCCAATATAGCTGTAGGATTACAACTACAATTATGAAAACCCAGGTTGTCAAAAGTATTTACAGGTAGTGAATCCCACTCTAACGAAGGATTGAAATTTCCGGGTGAATCATAAGCTGTCCCGGGATTTGCAGTAACACCTTTGTCAATATTATATTTACGGATCAATGTATTATCTCTTGACCAATAAGATCCAACCCCATTCCAGTAATATGGTTCATTTGTCCAGCCACCAGTCGGGCTTGTTGTGCCCATTCCGTTTAAAGGTTGCTCTCCAATCAATCCGAACAGGTCAACAATATCCCAACTGCCTCCTCCAAGGTCTTTTTCCAGGGAAATAGCATCATCACCGTTGAAAGGCAGTGTCCTGGAGCCAAGTGTTCCGCTATTATAGTCAGGAGAATAGAATCCGGCATTACCAGCATTACCGAAATCCAGCAACCCGGGGAAAAGGATGGTATCCTGACCTATGGCTAGAGGATCTCTCTTGTCCAGTATAGCGGCATAAATACCATAAGGAGGAGCATAACCTGTCAATGGCTGCACATACCTGATGTCCTGGTCGGATGAAGTGGACCCGTTTGACCAGCGCACTATCCTGTAATCCGAAAGATCAATCGTATCGGCAGTGGGATTATAGATCTCCAGAGCTTTATTATTATAAGTGCCCTCAACGTATTCTGAGAAGAACAGTTCATCGCATTGAGCATTTGCGTTGCTGATCATAACAACTGCCGTGATTGAGAGTACTAGTTTTTTCATAATATTTAAAATTTAAAAAAATTAATGATTATTTGAAGAATTTATATATATTACAAAAATAGTAAATATCATAATTTGAACAAGCTTTTATAATATTTTCATTGGTTTATTTTCAAAATAAACTATTTTTGAAAAAAATCCCTGTTTGTCCATTACAATTAAATAAAAATTATTTTGTTTGTAGCATAGCTACGTTAGTTCGTTACATCTTCAATCTTTGCCACATGTGGCCACAATATTTGTACAAATGCACTGGAACTATGATATATCAATGATTAGGCGAATCGCGAATTTCAACGCAAATTATGCGAATACTATTCGCTTCATTCGCGTCTGATTAGCGATTCGCGTAACTTTTATCATAAAACCTCTATGGTTCTGGCTTGACCAAGTTATGTATTAGTTTATCCAAATAATGATATAATGATAAGCAAAAAACAAATCGTGAATAATTGGCTTCCGAGATATACCGGAAACCCATTGAAAAATTTTGGAAAGTATATTTTGTTAACCAACTTTATGGAATATGTTAATTTATTTTCCAGGATCAATAATGTACCTGTTATAGGACCGGGTAAACCCATGCGTAATGCTACAGCCCGTGGTATTACAATCATCAATTTCGGTATGGGCAGTCCCAACGCTGCTACTATCATGGACCTGTTGAGCGCTATCAAGCCCAAAGCAGTTCTGTTCCTTGGCAAATGTGGCGGATTGAAAAGGAAAAATAAGCTTGGAGATCTCATACTACCCATAGGCGCTATTCGCGGAGAAGGAACTTCGAATAATTATCTTCCACCAGAGGTGCCGGCACTGCCGGCATTTTATCTGCAAAAAGCTGTTTCGGTAACTATCACCAAGCATAAAAAGGACTACTGGACAGGTACGGTTTACACAACCAACAGACGGGTGTGGGAGCATGATAATGAGTTTAAGAAACATCTCAGAAAAACCAGGTGTATGGCAATTGACATGGAAACAGCCACTTTGTTTACCGTGGGCTTTACTAACTCCATTCCTGTTGGCGCTTTACTATTGGTTTCTGACCAGCCCATGATCTCAGCAGGAATAAAAACAACCGGAATTGATAAAAAAGTTAGCCAAAGATATGTTGCTAAACATCTGGAAATCGGGATAGATGCTTTATTAGAGCTTATGAACAAGGGATTGTCAGTTAAGCATCTAAAATTTTAGGTGATAGTTGCTGGATATCAGATATTGGATTGATTAAGTGCATGATTGCATGGATGCATGATACAGGATGCAGAATATTAGAAGTTGTTATTTATAGTATGGCGATAGTATCGCTTCAAAAGATTCTATCGCTTGTATATTGAGTACTAAGCAAAAAGATTGGCAAACCAACAGTCAGTTTTCAGGATTTTCAGTGAACCAATTGTTTCCAGACAATAAGATAAATAATTGCTAACAGAATGGACGCAAAATTACCTGCAAGGAAATAATCATTCGAAATTTTATTACCTTCTTCTTCCTTCAATCTTGTTCCAATTTTCAATGCTCCGAAGACAATAAATATTTGAGGTATGTTATTAACTAAAGAAACAAATAAAATTAATCGCTCTAAATGCCCTTTCATTGAAGCTTTAAATGTACTCTTCTCTTTGACATTTAACCAATTCTTGATAATATAAAAAACCAAGTAACTAATAATTTCTCCACTTAAAAATATTCCAATAAATATTAAAGTATCTTTTAACATCCCTTAATACAATAATTGTATTAATCTTTTCACTGCATTATATTCTTTAATTTTTAAACTATTCTCCCTTCTCCAAATTAATGATTTATCCTTCTGAAGATGCCCGGCAATTATTTTATAATCCTCATATTCAAAAAATTCAGACAATAGCTTGTAATCCTTTATATTCCATCCATCAACAAATGATTGATATATAATAAATAATAAATTTAACTTCCTTTCTTTTGCTTTGTTTTTATTATTTAATTTAATGTAAAACCTGTTATTATTCTTTTTTAACTTATTCAATATATCGCGTGCGTCAGTAAGACCTTCTCCAAGCATTTCATAAGCAATTTTTGGGTTGATTGGAGTACTTATATCCCCATAATTTAACACGTATCTTAATTTAAAATCTTTTTCTTTCCTGATAATAGTCTCTTCAAAGTTCAAGATGATACCCATGCCCTTTTTTAACGACTTTGCAACACCTTGAAATTCATCACCAAGCGTTATTGTCAAAGGTGAAAGCAAATTATCTAAATTATCATCATTAACCTGATGAACCGTTTCCTTAAAGTCTTTAATCAAAGTTTCTCCATCACTTAAGCTACTTTGAATTACATCACCCATTATAATATAATAGCAAGCCATATAATAAATTTTTATTGCATTATTTCTGCAAATATATTAATTATTGCATAAATTGTGCAATAATATATAATATATAGTATTTATTTTTTCGCAGCAATTAATGTATTCTTCAATAGCGAAGCAATAGTCATGGGACCGACCCCTCCGGGAACCGGAGTGATGTATGAGCATTTGGGAGCAACCTCGTCAAATTTCACATCTCCAACAAGCCTATAGCCGGATTTTTTGGTTTCATCCTCAACACGGGTGATTCCTACATCAATAACAACAGCGCCTTCCTTAACCATATCTCCGGTTAAAAATTCCTTTGTGCCCATTGCAACGATGATAATGTCTGCATTTATCGTATACTCCTTGATGTTCTTTGTCCGGCTGTGGCAAACCGTAACCGTGCAATTTCCGGGGGTTGTTTTGCGAGCCAGCAGGATGCTCATTGGTAATCCTACAATATGGCTTCTGCCGATTACTACGCAATTCTTGCCTGAAGTCTCTATATTATAATGCTCGAGCAACTGGAGGATACCAAAAGGTGTTGCGGAAATAAAGGTTGGAAGGTTTAATGCCATCTTCCCAAAATTTGCAGGGTGAAAGCCGTCCACATCCTTTTGTGGCAAAACGGCTTCTTTTATTTTTTGTTCATCAATATGATCAGGAAGAGGTAACTGAACGATAAAGCCATCAATGTCATAATCATTATTCAGTTCATTAATCTTTTGCAGCAGCTCTTCTTCAGTTACTGTATCGGGAAACCTGACCAAAGTTGATTTAAAGCCCACTCTTTCACATGCTTTTACTTTTCCATTTACATAAGTTTCGCTGGCAGGATCACTTCCCACCAATACTGCTGCCAAATGAGGGATTTTACCTCCCGTTTGTGTTATTTTTTCAACCTCCCGTGCAATTTCATCTTTAATGTCGCTGGAAGTCTGTTTGCCGTCTAATAGTTGCATAATTGTTTAGAGTTTAAAGGATTTACATACTAATTAGTGTTTGTCCATAATTTCTAAAAAATAGTAAAAAGTCCCATCCTGAAACAAGTTCAGGATCAAATTACAAAAATTTATACATAAGTTATATTCTCACTTCCCCATACCCATACTTTGCATACTTTGCATCATTCTTTGCATATTCTTTCCACCAGACATCATCTTCATTATTTTGCGAAGGTCATTGAACTGCTTTATCAGCTTGTTAACTTCCTCAACAGAAGTACCGCTTCCGGCAGCAATTCTTTTTCTCCTGCTGCCATTTATTACAGTGGGTATTTCTCTTTCTTCCCTTGTCATAGAAGATATTATCACTTCGATACTTTTAAAAGCATCATCATCAATATCAACATTCTTAAGCATTTTACCTGCACCGGGTAACATACCAACAAGGTCTTTAACATTTCCCATCTTTTTAACTTGCTGTATCTGTGATAAAAAATCGTTGAAATTGAACTGGTCCTTAGCGATCTTTTTCTGTAATCTCCTTGCATGTTCTTCGTCAAACTGCTCCTGGGCACGCTCAACAAGTGAAATAACATCACCCATGCCAAGTATCCTGTCTGCCATGCGTTCAGGATAAAAAATATCCAACTCATCCAATTTTTCGCCTGTACTAATATACTTTATTGGCTTATCAACAACAGAACGTATGGATAAAGCAGCCCCTCCCCTTGTATCACCATCTAATTTTGTCAATACAACCCCATTATAATCCAGTTGCTCATTAAATTCCCTTGCAGCGTTAACGGCATCCTGCCCTGTCATTGAATCAACAACAAAAAGTATTTCATGAGGAGTAATTGCTTTTTTTATAGCGGTTATCTCCTTCATCATCATCTCATCAATATGCAAACGTCCTGCAGTATCAACAATCACTACATTATGTCCAGATGATTTAGCATGGGAAATAGCCCTCTTTGTTATTGAAACTGGGTCTTTGCTTTCCTTGTCGGAAAACACTTCAACCCCGGCTTGCTCTCCTATAACATGGAGCTGGTCAATAGCAGCGGGGCGGTAAATATCACCGGCTACCAACAAAGGATTCTTACCTTTTTTATTCTTTAAAAAACTTGCCAGCTTGGCTGAAAAAGTGGTTTTCCCCGAACCCTGCAATCCAGCAATCAGTATTATTGCGGGATTTCCTGTTAAGTCAATATTCGTTCTTTCACTTCCCATCAATACTGCCAATTCATCACGGGTAATCTTTATCATTAACTGTCCGGGAGCTACAGCGGTCAGCACATTCTGTCCCAGCGCCTTTTCCTTAACCCTATCACTAAAATCCTTGGCTATTTTATAGTTCACATCAGCGTCAATCAGCGCCCTGCGCACTTCCTTCAAAGTTTCCGCAACATTGATCTCGGTTATCTGCCCATGCCCTTTTAAGACCTTAAAGGCACGATCAAATTTTTCACTCAGGTTTTCGAACATTTTCTTCTAATAATTTTAATTGACCGCAAAAATAATTAAACGATGCTAATATACGAATGATACTAATTATAGTCTGTCTATAAAGTCAAAGATTTTTTCAAAAATGGAAATTACAAATTTCAAATCCCAAATCTCAAATCTCAAAAAATGAACTATGAAGTATGAAAGAGTCCGTCTATAAAGTCATTATTTTTTACCACATAGTCACATAGTCAACATAGAATGACACATAGATTTTATGTAAAACCCTATTGTGCCCTATTGTGCCTATGTGGTTCAATTTTTTTTCTGATATGGAAAAATTTTTCAAAATCGACATTATGGACGAAGGGCTCCATTTCAAAAAACTTCTCTACATACGTTCCGGAACATCAATTCCCAGCAGTGTCATAGCTGATTTTATAATTTTCCCAATTGTTTCTGACAAAGCCAACCGGAATAAGATCAAGTCACTGTTCCCTGCTTTCAAAATAGGTAATTCCTGGTAAAACTGGTTAAACTCCTTAGCTAATTCATACACATAATTAACAATAATCGCCGGACTATAATTGTTCCCTGCTTCTTTAATAACAACCGGAAAGTTATATATTATTTTGATCAATTCTTTTTCCTTTGGCTGAAGATCAATGTCTTTTATAATTTTAATAGTTTCTATTCCATTTTTAGGGTCGGAGGATGGGCTGGCTTTACGCAAAACTGACCGTATTCTCGCATAAGTGTACTGTATAAAAGGCCCTGTATTACCATTAATATCAATAGATTCTTCGGGATTGAACAACATCCTCTTTTTGGGATCAACCTTTAAAATAAAATATTTCAAAGCTCCTAAACCTATCAATTCATACAGTTTTCTCTTGTCGTTAACAGAAAAATCATCAACCTTGCCTAATTCTTCAGAAGTCTCCCCGGCAATCCCGATCATTTCTTCCATCAGGTCATCAGCATCAACTACTGTTCCCTCCCGGGATTTCATCTTTCCTGAGGGCAAATCTACCATCCCGTAAGAAAGGTGATAACAACTTGAAGCCCAGCTGTATCCCATCTTTTTCAAGATCGAAAACAACACCCTAAAATGGTGATCCTGCTCATCTCCAACAACATATATCAATTTATCCAAAGGATAGTCATCAAATCGCTTAACAGCAGTTCCAATATCCTGTGTTATATAAACAGATGTGCTATCAGATCGCAAAAGCAACTTTGGATCCATACCTTCATCTGACAGATCGCACCATACAGAGCTATCATCTTTATCATAAAATATTTCCCGTTTTAAACCGTCCTTAATTCTTTCCTTACCGAGCAAATAAGTTTCGGATTCATAATACACCTTGTCAAAATCAACACCAAGTTGCTTATAGGTCTGCTCAAATCCCTTAAGTACCCATTCGTTCATTTTCTTCCACAGATCAATCGTTTCATGGTCTTTTGCTTCCCACTTTCGCAGCATCTCCCGGGCTTCAATGATCAAGGGCGCCTTTTGTAAAGATTCTTCTTTATTAAATCCCTTAGTAATCAGATCTTCGATTTGCTCTTTATAATATTTCTCAAACATCACATAATATTTACCCACAAACTTATCCCCTTTCAATCCTGACGATTCGGGTGTCTCTCCATTTCCCCATTTTTGCCACGCAAGCATTGACTTGCAGATATGAATTCCCCTGTCATTGATCAAATTGACCTTTATCACCCTGTGTCCGTTTGCCTTCAAGATTTCGGCAATGGAAAATCCCAAAAGATTATTGCGTATATGCCCCAGATGCTGGGGCTTGTTGGTGTTTGGCTGTGAATACTCCACCATAAAATAAGTGGTGTTTTGACTTAGCGGGGCATAACCATAATCCTCCACATCAACAACCTCACTAAAAAACCCTAACCAATAAGAATCACTAATTGTAAGATTTAAAAATCCTTTTATAACATTATAACCTGCAACCTGCTCTACATTTGATCTCAAATATTCCCCTATTTCCTTCCCCGTTTCTTCAGGTGTTTTTTTGCTTATCCCTAAAAGAGGGAATACAACCAATGTTAGATCACCTATAAAATCCTTGCTGGTCTTTTGTATCTGAACAGCTTGGGATTGAACGGATTGGTTGTATAATTTCTTAACAGCTTCTACTGTTTTATATGTTAATATTTGTTCTATCTTCAACTTGCATAATTTTAATTAATATCGAAATTTCCCGACATAGGCGGATCTGCATTTAGCAGACAATTTTTGCCACGAATTTCACTAATTTTCACGAAACCCGCATGATTTTTAAACCACAAATAATGATAAAAAAATAATAAAATTCATTCTGACATAATTTTTATTTTCTTTAAAAATTATAAATAATTAGTGTTAATTCGTGTAATTAGTGGCAAAATTACTTTTTAATCAATTTACGATGTGATATCCTTAAGCAGTTCATATTCATTTTGTAAAGATGAGTATAACTAATATATTTGCAAAAATAACAAATCCAAAATTTAATAACAAAGTAACTAATCAAACCATTCAAAATTATTAATATTAAATAAAATTAACATAAACATGTCAAAAAAGAATGTAATAATTATCGGGGCAGCCGGAAGGGATTTTCACAATTTCAACACTTATTTCAGGAATAATGCTGAATACAATGTTGTAGCATTCACTGCTGCACAAATACCCGATATTGATGATAGAAAATATCCTGCCGAATTAGCAGGCGAACTGTATCCGTCCGGCATTCCTATATTTCTTGAAGAAGAATTACCCGGGTTGATTAAAGAATTGAATGTTGACGACTGTGTCTTTTCATACAGCGATGTTACATATAGTCATGTTATGGGAATAAGCGCTATTGTTAATGCTGCCGGTGCAAATTTTGTGTTACTTGGCAGTAAGGATACAATGATAAAGAGCACGAAGCCGGTGATATCAGTATGTGCCATAAGAACCGGTTGCGGTAAAAGCCAAACATCACGAAAAGTTGTTGAATTACTAATGGAAAAGGGACTTAAAGTTGTCGCTATCAGGCATCCCATGCCTTATGGTGATCTGGCAGCACAAAAGGTTCAAAGATTTGCAGATCTGGGAGATCTTAAAAAGCATGATTGTACAATAGAAGAGATGGAGGAGTACGAGCCATATATCGTCAGGGGAAACGTCATCTTTGCAGGTGTTGATTATGAGGCGATCTTACGTGAAGCGGAAAAAGAGGCGGATATCATCCTGTGGGACGGAGGCAATAATGACTTCTCATTTTATTTACCAGATCTGTCAATAGTAGTTGTCGATCCTCACAGGGCTGGGCATGAATTGTCATATTACCCCGGAGAAGTGAATTTAAGGACGGCAGATATAATTGTTATTAACAAAATTGACAGTGCTTCACCTGAGAATGTTGAGATAGTCAGAAAAAACATCAAAAAGGTAAATCCCGGCGCACTGGTTATTGATGCTGAATCTCCGATAAGGGTTGATAAACCAGAAGTTATTAAAGACAAGAGGGTGCTGGTCGTAGAAGACGGTCCTACATTAACCCATGGAGGAATGAAGTTTGGCGCTGGTATTGTTGCAGCTGAAAAATTCGGGGCAAAAGAGTTAATTGATCCTCGCCCGTTCGCTGTTGGAAAAATAGCCAAAACCTTTGAAATTTATCCCAATGTCGGTACCCTGTTACCCGCTATGGGTTATGGCGATGAACAGATGAAAGACCTTGAGGATACAATCAACAACTCTGATGCAGACTCCATAATTATCGGCACACCAATTGACCTGAACAGGATCATTAATATTGAAAAGCCAAATACAAGGGTCTATTATGACCTTCAGGAAATCGGTTCTCCAAACCTGAGTGAATGTCTTGATGAATTTGTGAAAAAGATGAATCAGTGAATGGGTGAGCCGAGGAATCGGTGAATTTTATCATTTATTGCTAACGTAATGAAGCTACAATCAAAATTAAAATATAGATATTAGATATTTGTTATTGTAATAGTCATATAAATAAAACGTGATAAATTGTAACATTTTCCTAATATTCAGGGAGTTTCCTCACTTCGCTACGCTCCGTTGGGAATGACAGGCATAGTGGGATGGAATCGGCAGGGGTGCATTGGGGTGACCAGTCGGTCACCCCAATGCA
>JBDRNO010000109.1:0-4295 GCA_043811005.1 Bacteroidota bacterium
GTACATCGAGATATTTTATAATAGACAAAGACGTCATTCTTTGTTAGGTTATAAAAGCCCCGAGGCGTTTGAACAGATCATGTTTGAACAAGTCTTAAAAGTCTCTTAACTCCATGTCCACTTTTTCGGGGGAACATCAGATTGATTTTTCAATAAATACTTAATATGTGACTGATCTCACTGTGTTTTTTTCAACAAAATTATTAGATGAATTAGATTATTAATTCGTTTTTTATTTCCTTAACTGTTACTCCAAAATAGAGAAATTCCATATCTGCTCAATAAAGTTTTTCTAATATCTACCTTAACAAGGGTTTGAATTATATAAATTAATAAAATGCAAATCAACCGCAATCATTCTTAGGGTCTGCCGATCAATAATTTAAATCATATTTTTTAAATTCCTAAACATTTTTTTATATTTTTACGAGGATAAAGACATTTATAAACTAAAGGCCTATTTATACTATTTAATTGCAACCAAGGTTTTTCCGATATAATTTTTCCATAATTTTTTAAGTTGTTATAATTAGAATTTTATTGTAGAATTATTTGTTCCAAAAAAAACACTATTCGCGAAAACCCTTTAAGCGAATTCGAGATACGCCTATTCTAAAGGGAAAATAAAATAAATAGTTGCGCAAATAGCCGACCTTACTGATCCATCCTTATTGCAAAGAAGGATCAGTAAGTTTGAGTCTATGTGCGTATTATACTAATAAATCAATCGTTATTGAAAAATTAAAATTTTACAAATATTTTACAATATCTTCATACATTCTTTACACATAATCATTATACCTATAATGATGGTAATAATGAGATATGAATAGCTAATTAGGGCATTATCAGGGATAAAACCATGCGCTCTAAAATAATAAATAGAAATATTATAACTTTATCAGGTTGTGATTTAATACAATCTGCTAAAGTTTTTATACCGTATTTTATACTCTCCCTCATCATTTGCACATTTTTTTCCGCACCCTCTTTCGCTCAACTCCAAATCGATGCCCCATTTTCCGGAGAAATTATCCCAGGGAATGAAGGAGAAGCCGGTCAATATCAGGTAGTAGCAACTGATCCAGATCCTCCTATGTTTCAATTAAAAATCTATTCGATGAGCGTTCTAAATATAGACCCAGTATTTAATGGATCAATTAATTGGGCAACAGGACTAATTAGTTGGGGAGCTGATCAAGCTCCAGGAATTTACGATAAAGTTACTATTTCTGTCAGTTATTTCTTTTCGGGTCAAACTTCAGTTGAAGTAGATATTCAAATTAATCATAAACCTAGAATAGATATTCCTAATCAAGACGAAATTTTTTATTATTATCCGGAAGATGAGGTGGAAATCATTGGAAGTGTATTTGATAATTTCAATAACTTTGAAAATGATTTTCCTTTAATTGATCCGTTTGAATGTACCATTACTCCTTCTGATCCGGGATTTAACGTTTCTTTAGTTGATGGCCTTAATGGCGAAAAACAAAATCCGCGCTTTTATTGGGGAAGCGCTCAAACTGGTGTATATACCATTAAATTCAAGGTTACAGACAACGCGGGATCAGTATCCGATTTAAGAACCTTTCAAATAATTGTTTATGCTGAACCTGTTATCAGTTATCCTCCTGAAGAAGATCCTTTTCACATTGTAAAAATAGATAACTCTTATGAAACTATTAATGAAGGAATCAGCACAAGTATCCAAATATTAGCTGATGACGCTGATTTATATGAACCTCACGGAGATAATTTATTTTATGAAATTATTGCTCAACCCGCTGGTTCGGAATTTATTATTGATAATTATACTGGCGAGATAAGTTTAGAAAATCCAGAGATAAATTTAGTTGATGAAGAAAATACAAGTTGGCCGCTCACTGTAAAGGTGAGTGACAGCTACGGCAACTCAGACCAGGTATCATTTGGTATATATGTAAATGCTAAACCTGTCATAAGAGACCCAATTGAAGGTCAGAGTTTTGCTGTTCCTCAAAATGATGATTTTACTCATCAATTTGTGGCAAATGAACTAGATGAAGAACAAATAAGTTACTTTTTGGTACAAGGACATGATGGAGCTTCTATCGGGGAGTCGGATGGATTGTTTAGAGTTGATAAAGATTATTTTTATCTGGCAAACGGTTTCGAATACAAAGTAAAAGTCGAGGACTCCAATGGAAATTACAGTACGGTTAATTTTAAGCTAAGATTAAACTCCCCTCCATCCATAGAAAAACCGATTATAACACTCCCTCCCGATGAGCCATCATTTATTGTAGACGAAGGAGGAGTCGGATATTTAGATGTGGATGCAACCGATCCGGAAGGGGATCCAATAACTTATAGTATAGAAAATATAAGCGCACGCCCGCCAATGCCAATACCGACTGACATTACCATAGATGACACTACAGGAGAAATAAATTGGAACCCCATGGTTAAAGGATTCTATACAATCACTGTAAAAGCCGCTGACCAATATGGTCAAGACACAATTACATTCAGCGTATATGTTCATGCAAAACCCGAAATCACATTCCCTAATGAAGTTGATCCAGTAGTAGTAAGTGAAGATGATATATCTATAATTGCAATAATTGCCAAAGATGATGATAATGACATAGCTGAAGATGGATTCAATTTTAATCCTCCAGGCAGCGAGCCAGAATTTATAAGTATAAATGCAAATTCCGGCGTAATTACAGTAGATGCCACAGATGCTAGCGCAACACTTGGCGATCACACGATTTATATCAAAGTTACTGACCAAAGAGGCAATGTCGGCACCTTATCATTTATACTTAACATTAATGCAAAGCCCGTTATAGATATTGGGAGCCCAACAAGACCTAAGGAAGGCAAAAAATGGACTCATAACATATCAGTTGATGATGGAGCAGAAGATGACATACCATTTAATTATGAAATTATAGTCAAGAAGAAAAATGAATTGGGTGGTTTTGATGAAATTCCGAATCCATTTGAAGATTTGGAACTTACAAATGGAACAAGAGATGCAAAAATTACATGGTTGGACCCAACTGGAGGTGAATATAAAGTAACAATTACTGTAACTGATTCTGCTAATTCAATATCTGATCCGGCCGAGTTTGTAATAGACGTCAAAACAAACCCTGTAATAGAACCTCCTGATATAGTCCCTCCAGCTGATAACAATGACCAACAAATTAATGAAGGTGATCCCTGGGAATTACTTGTAATTGCATACGATCTCGATGTGGATTATCCATTTACATTTGATGTCAAAACAGCGATAAAACAAATTACTGGTGATTCTTCTTTTAATACCGAAGATGTTGATTTTACTATGGTAGGTGAACCCGGCATAGAGCACGACATAAATATAGCATGGGACAATGTCTTAAAAGGAAAATATGAGATAAACCTCAAAGTAATAGACTCTGACGATCAGAAGTCTGCTAAAGTAACATTTAACTTAATTGTTAACGCCAAGCCTACAATAACTTATCCAACAGGAACAATTTCGGAATATGACAACGCCCTAGTTAGCGGAATCACTATTAGTGAAGGAGATGATATAAATGACAAAGACTATGCTTTTATTCAAATAGTCGCATATGATGAAGATCCCGGAAATACAATTGAATCATACTCATTCGATCCACAGCTAACTGAGGATTTAGAAACCTGGATTAGTTTGGATCAAATTTCTGGGATATTTTCATTAAAAGGTGCTAAAAAAGGTTTACATGATCTTACAGTAAAAGTAACTGATAATCATGGTGCCGCTGAAACATCAGCGTTTACACTTCATGTTAACGCAAAGCCTGATATTACAGATCCGGCCACCGCAGATGCTGATGAGGGTGAAAACAAAACCATTACCATAACCGGTAAAGATGATGACGGCGGCGCTGAAGCAGATCTGCATTTTGTGATTGAATCAGTTAAACTTAACGGCACAGATATTGCTGACTGGGTAAGCCAGGGTATAGACATCGCTGACAAAACAGATACTACCGCTGAGCTAACATTAGCAACACCGCAGAAAGGTACTTATACATTCAGTTTGTATGCAGAAAATACAAATGAGCCTAAACTCCAGTCCGAAACCCACACATTAACGCTTACGGTAAACGCGAGGCCTGAAATCACCGGCCCTTACACTGCAAATGCTAATGAGGATGAACCCAAAACCATTACCATAACCGGTAAAGATGATGACGGCGGCGCTGAAGCAGATCTGCATTTTGTGATTGAATCAGTTAAACTTAATGGCACAGATATTGCTGACTGGGTAAGCC
>JBDRNO010000110.1:0-3262 GCA_043811005.1 Bacteroidota bacterium
CGCAAAGACGCCAAGAACGCAAAGAGAATATTTATGACATACTTGAAATTAACTGATTTAAAATTAGGATTACTTGTTAATTTCAATGTAAATCTAATAAAAGAGGGTATTACAAGAATAGTCAATAATTTATAATTCTTGGCGTCCTTTGTCCACCAGTTGGCGGAAGAAATAATAATGAGCCGTAAATTATTTTTCATCCTTGGTTTGATTACCATCCTGGGTTTTAGTTCAATAGGAGCTATTATTATTGAAATAGTACTGGATAAACCTTTTTTGTCAGTCTTTGAACATGAAACAGCATGGTATTTACAAGTAATATTGGGGTTATTTTACGGTTTATTGACCGGATGGATCGCATGGCAGATCGTAAAAAGTGATCTTTTAACTCCTGTGAGAAGTTTTTTTGCGGAGCTTATACAGGATTTATTTTTAAAATATCACGAAATTGTTTTTATTTCATTTTGTGCCGGTGTGGGCGAAGAAATTCTTTTTCGGGGCGCTATTCAGCCATTGATAGGAATTTGGATCACTGCTATCTTATTTGTTGCATTACACGGCTATATCAACCCATTTAACTGGCGGTTGAGTATCTACGGTATTGTTATGTGTTTATTTATTGCCGGACTGGGTCTTATGTGTGAGCAAATCGGCTTGATCTCGGCCATTTCAGCCCATTTTGCTATTGATGTGGTTTTATTATTGGCTTTAACTCGCTATAAGGGACATAACATAGTAAATTAATTTAAAAGGGAAATTGCATTAAATTTGAGTAAGAAAAACATGATAAAGTCACTGGTTTCTGGTTACTAGTGTCTGGTAGGGATTACTTCTCTATAATATTATCGAAAAAACCAGAAGCCTGAAACCAGTAACCAGTAGCTGTTTATTTAAAGCACAGAGGCAAGATTTCAATACAAGTTCATTTGAACATTTAAATTCCGATAGGTATAAATTCAAATTTGTAATTTCTTTGTAATTTGGTGCTTTATATTAATTTTACAAAATAAAATTATATTAAAACAGAGATTTTAAATTTATACTATGAAGAATTACATATTATTTATTCCGGTATTACTGTTTATGCTTAGTTGTAGTTCACCCGGAAACATAAGGGAAGAAACACAAAAATATTTAGACAACTACACAAAAACCTACCAGGGGCTGCATTATGTTTCCAGTTTAGCAGAGTGGGCATCTGACACTAAGATTATTGAAGGTGATCCAACCAATGCTATTGCCACTCGTAAAGCTAATGAGGCATTGGCTAAGTTTACAGGAAGTACGGAAAATATAAGGCAAGCCCAAAAATTCTTACAACAGAAAGACAAACTGGCTACTTTACAAATAAAACAGTTGGAAACCATTCTTTATTATGCAGCTAATAATCCTGAAATTGTTGAAGATATTGTAAAAAAAAGGATCAAAGCTGAAACAGAACAAACTGAAAAGCTCTTTGGCTTTGATTTTCTAATGGACGGACAATCAGTATCCCCCAATGAAATTGATGAGATACTCTGCAAAGAAACAAATCTTGATAAACGCCTTAAGGCATGGAAAATAAGCAAAGAAATTGGGAAAGAGTTAAAAGACGGATTGGCTACCTTGCAGAAACTCAGAAATGAGACAGTTCAAGCATTGGAATATGATGATTTCTTTACTTACCAGGTTTTAAATTATGAAATGACAACCCGGGAATTGTCTGATATGATGAAACAGGTAGTAAGAGAGATATGGCCCATTTACCGTGAGTTACATACCTATGCCAGGTATGAACTTGCTGAGAAATACAATGTAGAAGAAGTGCCGGATATGCTGCCAGCCCATTGGCTGCCGAACCGTTGGGGGCAAGATTGGAACACGATGCTTAATGTTGAAGGATTAAACCTGGATAGCATATTGAGCACAAAAACACCTGAATGGATCATTGAGCAGGGGGAAAGATTCTATATCAGCATTGGATTTCCTAAATTACCGGAGAGTTTCTGGGAAAGATCAGATCTATATCAGTTACCTCCTGATGCTGGCTATAAAAAAAACAACCATGGCTCTGCCTGGCACCTTGATTTGGAAAATGATGTCAGGTGTTTGATGAGTATTGTACCCAACCGCAGATGGTACGAAACATCCCATCACGAGCTCGGACATATTTACTATTACCTCACCTATACCAATCCCGATGTACCTGTATTGCTTCGAGGTGGAGCTAACAGGGGATATCATGAAGCCATAGGCACTTTAATGGAATTAACCTCTACCCAAAAACCATACCTTGCACAACTCAATTTGCTTCCTCAAACACAGAGCGACCCAACCTCTGATACAGGTTCGGTCTATATGAGAACTTTATTGAAAGAAGCATTGAATTACATTGTTTTTATCTCTTGGTCTGCCGGTGTGATGACTGAGTTTGAACTCGACCTGTATGTTAATGATCTTCCGAAGGATGAATATAACAAACGATGGTGGGAGCTAAAAGCAAAATACCAGGGCATAGTACCTCCTGAACCGAGAGGAGAGAAATATTGTGATGCCGCCTCTAAAACGCATATTATCAATGATCCTGCTCAATATTATGATTACGCTATTTCCAACTTGCTGCTTTTTCAGTTTCACGACCATTTATCTTCCAAAATCCTTCACCAGAATCCGTATTCTACCAATTATTTCGGCAGTAAAAAAGTGGGTGAATTCCTGAAGAAGATCATGTATCCCGGTACAACCCGGGACTGGCGGGAATTATTAAAGGAGACCACCGGTAAAGAACTCAGTGCAAAAGCAATGGTGAAATATTTTGAACCGCTATTGCCTTATCTTAAAGAGATAAATAATGGAAGGAAATATACATTAACCGAAGATTTGGTATTATAACCCAACGTGGATAAGCCAACAACCAAACAGGGTATAGATTATAAAAAACATATTGCTACATAGGTTACAGTTTCTGGTTGCTGGTAACTGGTTTCTGGTTTATTTTGATAACATTTTTTGGAAGTAATTACTACCAGCAATCAGCCTTCGCAGGCCGTAGACTGCTTTGGCAGGTGAAGGCCAGTAGCCAGTAACCAGTAACAATTATGGTTTACGAAACTTTTATTAAAATTTTATGTCAATCCCGATGACTATCGCATTAGCGTCAACCAAAAATTAGGAATGATAGATGTGCTATGCAATTGCTCAAGATTAATTAGGTACTTAAAAATTATTATTGATAAAATATTAACGATAATTTATCATTGATCATTCCGGTTTATCAGTTGTC
>JBDRNO010000111.1:0-13884 GCA_043811005.1 Bacteroidota bacterium
TTAAATCCGCAGGCAGTAAAACATTAAATGATTACATGCCATTCGGCTGTTCTCACTGCTGAAAACCAAATAGCTGAATTTAGGAAACATTGGTCTGTACACAGACAAGTTCTATTTGTTTTGGTCATTAAGAATTAGAAAATTGGACATTATTTGTTATTTGGGTTTTGAGATTTGGAATTTTTGCTTTATATGTATTTTTAACGTATTGATAATCAATTACTTAATGCTTAACTTAATGACATTGGGGTATAGGGGTATAGAGGTATAAAGATATAATATCATTGTGTTCTTATTCCACTATTTCCTTTTTTTCCTAGTATTCTTTTTTCCTATTTCTCCTTTGAAATTTCTCGGTTTTTTGTATCTTTGCATTAACAGACTGTTCTATCGCTTCATCTTTCTTACTCCTCTCTCCTTTGAAGAGGGGCAGGTGGAGAGGTGGGGAGGAAAGTCCGGGCTCCGCAGGGCAGTGTAGCGGGTAACACCCGTCACTCCGGCAGCAATGCCGGGTTAGGACCAGTGCAACAGAAAGTATGTATAGGTCCGCCAGCTGGCGGATACTGTAGTGAAATCAGGTAAACTCTGCACGGAGAAAGATCAAATAAGTTCCGGTTCTTTGCATAGGCAAAGAGAAGAATTGCCCGTTCAACTTTTCCATTGGAAAAACCGGGGCGGGTAGGTCGCTTGAGGCACGGAAGTAATTCCGCGTCCAGATAAATGATAGAACTTGACAGAACCCGGCTTACAGGTCTGCCAACCCCGTACTTTATGTGCGGGGTTTTTTATTGAAACTGCTATGTTTTTCGGGTCTCAGGTGTCGGCTATCGGTTTGTCGGTTATCGGGTAATCAGTTGTCGGCTTTGCAAAATGACTGGCTATACTTGAAATGGGATAAAATTGTGCATTTCAGTAACAGTTAATACAGGTTAACAATAGTTAAGAACAGTTAAAAGAGGTTACATGAGGTATGTAGCAGGAACAAGACAATAGTAGCCGAAAGGCATCTTACAAACCCATCTTAAAAGCAACCAATATTAACCGATTTTAACTGTTTATTAACCGATATTAACTGCCGGTATAAAATGTAACAATTTACCCCGTTCGCAGTATAACTAATAATAAAGAGGGAATAATTAAGTTAAATACTTAAAATCCTGATCCTTCTTAATAGATTTAAGAGTTTCGTACATTAACATGATCACGTTCTCAACATCATCTTTATGAACCGATTCCACTGTGGTGTGCATATATTTTAAAGGTAGCGATATGAGCGCTGAAGCAACACCTCCGAGAGAATAAGCAAAAGCATCCGTATCCGTACCGGTTACCCTTGATGCAGCATCCCTCTGGAATGATATCTTCTTTTTATTGGCAACGTCAATGATCAATTTCAGTAAGTTGTTTTGTACTGCCGGGCCATAAGTTAATACAGGGCCTTTCCCGCAAAAAATATCCCCCAGTTCCTTCTTTTCTAACATAGGGGTTTGTGTGTCATGTGTCACATCCGTAACTATGGCTAAGTTGGGTTTAATGGTCTGTGTGATCATTTCAGCTCCTCTTAAGCCAACTTCCTCCTGTACAGAATTAGTTATATATAAACCGTAGGGCAGCTTAGTCTTATTTTCCGATATCAAACGGGCTACCTCTGCGATCATAAAGCCGCCCATCCTGTTATCTAATGCCCTGCCCACATAATACTGCTTATTCAGTACCATGAACGGATCTTCATAAGTAACGACACAACCAACGTGCACACCAAGCTTTTCAACTTCTTCCTTTGAATCACATCCGCAATCAAGAAAGATATTTTTCACCTTGGGGCTTACTTCTTTTGATCTGTCGCGGGTGTGTATTGCCGGCCAGCCGAAGATGGCTTTTACAATGCCATTTTCGGTGTGAATGTTCACTCGTTTTGAAGGCGCTATCTGGTGGTCGGAGCCACCGTTCCTTATCAAATAAATAAATCCTTCTTTTGTAATGTAATTGACAAACCACGATATTTCATCGGCATGCGCCTCAATAACTACCTTATATTTCTCATCCGGGTTGATAATACCAACTGTTGTTCCATAAGTATCAACAATATGATCATCAATATAGGGTTTTATGTAATTCAGCCATATCTTCTGTCCCTCAGCTTCATATCCGGTTGGTGACGGGTTGTTGATATATTCCTCTAAAAATTTAAGGGACTTGCTGTTTAAAATAGATTTCTTTGCCATCTTTTTTGGTTGATTGGTTAATTGGTTGATTGGTAATTTTGATGTTCGTATTTTTGTGCAAATATAATAAATCATAAGGTAGTGTTATATATTTAAGGATGAATCTACTTTAAAAAATGATTCTCAATGTAAAAAGGAAAAATGGAATTCTGGAATGCTGGAATAATGGGGATTTCCAATATTCCATTATTCCAATATTCCAGAGTATTGGACTTTTTAGAGGGTACCCATCCTTAAATTTTCAACACTAACAATCATAAATCTAATATCTTAAATATTCCATGGCAAAATACGGTAAATGGATAGGCGGGGGTTTGGGATGGGCTTTTGCAGGTCCGATAGGTGCTATATTGGGCTTTGTTTTAGGTTCGTTATTTGATAACATTTCCAGCATACAGGTTGGGACTTCTCAAACCCGTGCCGGGGATTTCGGTATCAGCTTGCTGATTCTTGCAGGGGCTGTTATAAAGGCAGACGGCAGGGTGCTGAAGTCCGAACTTGAGTATATCAAACAATTCTTTATCAGGCAATTCGGAGCAGAAGATACACAGGAGAAGATGCATTTATTCAGGGAAATGCTCAAGCAGGAGATTGATGTGATTGAAGTGTGCCTTCAGATAAGGGATAATATGATCTATCATTCCAGGTTACAACTCATCCACTTCCTTTTTGGGGTTTCCGGTGCCGATGGTCACATACACCCCAAAGAAGTTGAGGTGATCGAGCTGATCGCAAAGCACCTTGGTATCAAAACCAGTGATTTTCTCTCCATCAGGGCAATGTTCTATAAAGATGCAAATGCTGCCTATGATATTTTAAATATAAGCCGCAGTGCTTCCAATGATGAGATCAAAAAGGCATATCGCAGTATGGCGGTCAAATACCACCCTGACAAGTTAACTCACCTCGGAGAAGAATTCCAAAAAGCCGCTAAAGAAAAATTTCAAAAAGTGAATGAAGCGTATGTGACGATTAAAAAAGAGAAGGGTTTTAATTGACTTGTTCGATTGTTCGATTGTTCAATTGTTCGATTGTTTGATTGTTTGATTGCTTGATTGTTTGATTTTCGATATTACTAGTCATTGTCAATTGCCAACTGTCTACTGTCAACTTGTTTTGGTTGCTTGGTAGTTTGAATCCCTGTCAGGGTTTTTCAGTCGTAGGTAGCTCGTCTTTTCTATCCAGAGTTAATCTATCTCAGGGATGAGCTATTAGCAAAAAACCCTGACAGGGTTTGGAATTTGAATTTTTAGTAATTGGAATTTATTTGTGATTTGTAATTTGAAATTTGTTATTTTACTGGCATTATTTAGCATCTATTTTTTGCTATTTTTGTCCTGCGAAACCTGCATGGTTAAATTATGAACAAAATAATCTTAATATTCAGCTTTCTTCTTTTATTCTCACCTGGCTTTTCAGAGATTACTCCTGATTCCTCGAAAGCCGGATCAAAGCAAGGATATAAAAATATTGAAATATTCATAACAGGGCAGGAACAGGGAAAAGAGAATAAGATCCTTGACGACCGGCTGAATATAGAAGATATCTCTGTTGAATTACCTGGTATTATCATAAAAGGTCTTGAAACACAAATACGACTGCAATTCAATAACCCCGAACATCCTAAGCTAACCCAATATATCAATAAAATTGAATTTTTGATCAACGGGATACCTCAAAATATTGCTTTTGAAAAGGGTAAGGCAGCGATTAACTACATCTTTAATGAAGAAGGCGCCATAACAATCGCAGCAGAAGGATTTACCTTTAAAAAATATATCAATCCCATTCCCCTCTGGCTTTCAATACTCCCACCCTTAATTGCGATACTCATGGCTTTGGTTTTCAGGGAAGTCATCACTTCACTATTTATAGGAATATTTATCGGTAGTGCTACTATAGGGTATTATTCAAACGGGCTTACAGGCATATTCAGCGGGCTGCTTTCGGTTATCGACACCTACATCATTAGTTCACTTAACAACTGGGCGCATCTGGCAATCATTATTTTCTCAATGGTCATTGGCGCAATAGTAAGCGTTATTATCAAGAATGGCGGCATGCAAGGGGTAGTGAACAAAATATCAATATATGCAAAAGATGCAAGATCCGGTCAGCTCGCAACATGGTTCTTAGGCATTGCCATTTTCTTTGACGACTATGCCAATACATTAGTTGTTGGCAATACGATGCGCCCCATTACTGATAAACTAAAAATTTCGCGCGAAAAACTGAGCTACATTGTTGATTCAACTGCTGCACCGGTGGCATCCATAGCATTTGTTACAACATGGATCGGTGCAGAACTCGGCTATATAGAAACAAGCATTAAAAGTATAGAAGTGCATGAAAGTGCATATTCTATCTTCATCAACTCACTTCAATATGCATTTTATCCTGTATTTACTTTGATCTTTATACTAATGCTGATATTTAAAGGCAGGGACTTTGGCGCAATGTTAAAAGCAGAGGTTAGAGCGAGGACTACGGGGATAGTTGGGGTTCCCCATAGACAGCCCCTCCCCGACCCTTCCAGAAGCGGAGGGAGACCATCCGCAGAGGCTTGCGAGACCATCCGCACAATAAAGGATGAAACAGTGAATGAGAGCAAATTCCATTCAAATCAGGATAGGAATGGGATAAGTAAAAGTGAAATTGATGATCTGCAACCGGTTGGCGGTATTCAACATAGGTGGTTCAATGCTGTGATACCGATAGCTGTCGTGATCTTTGGTACTATTTTTGGCCTGTTTTACACCGGATGGAATGTTGAAATATGGAATAACCCTGGGTTAAGCTTCGCAAGAAAGCTCTCTGCTATCATTGGCGAGTCGAATTCATACTATGCCCTGTTATGGGCATCGCTATGTGGGCTGTTAACAGCCATCTTATTAACCCTGGGACAAAAGATAATGTCCATTACCAACATCATTGATGCATCTTTAAAAGGTTTTAAGACCATGCTTAATGCCATAATGATCCTGATACTCGCCTGGTCGCTCGCACTTGTAACCGAACACATGCATACTGCCAATTTTATAACAAACACATTGCTTTCAGGTGGCTTGGATCCTGTTTTTATTCCAGCCATAACTTTTATTATTGCCGGCTTAATAGCGTTTTCAACCGGCTCATCATGGGGGACAATGGCAATACTCTATCCGTTAATGTTATCAGCATCATGGCAACTGTGCAAAGCGAACGGGTACGATTTCGACAGTTCAATGATGATATTTTATAATGTCGTTTCATGTGTATTAGCCGGTTCTGTTCTGGGCGATCATTGCTCTCCAATTTCAGATACTACTATCCTGAGCTCACTCGCATCCTCCTGTAACCACATTGACCATGTTCGCACGCAATTGCCTTATGCACTGACTGTTGGATGTGTAGCTATCTTTTGCGGAACAATTCCCGGAGCGCTGGGAATATCTTCGTTAATAACCTTTCCGGTGGGATTGATCGTGCTTTATCTTATCGTTAATTTTGCCGGGGAAAAAGTTTTGAAAGATGGTTGATTAGTTCGATTGTTCGATTGTTCGATTGTTAAATTGTTAAATTGTTAAATGGTTGATTGGTTGAATGGTTGTTTGGTAAGAAAGTTGCATGGGTGCATGGTTGATTTCACTTATTAAGCGAAAAAGATAATAAATTTGTATTATCATGAAAAACATACAAGATATCCTTGAATATAAAATAATTGACCTTGAGAACTTCACCCTTGCACTGTACCATATTCTTATTGTCATTGCCATTATCGCCCTGACTAAACTGGCTTTATTGGCGATCAAAAAGGTCATGTACAGAGAACAGCTTACGAAAAAAATTGGGCCTGGAAAGCAGCATGCCCTTTTCCAGATCATAAAATATTTTCTTATCGTTATAGCGATTGCTATAGTATTAGAGAGCATTGGAATAAAAGTAACCATACTCCTTGCCGGCTCGGCAGCGCTATTGGTAGGGTTGGGATTTGGTTTGCAGCAAACCTTTAGTGATTTTATCTCCGGGATAATCCTCTTGTTTGAAGGAACTATAAAGATTGGAGAGATCATTGAGGTTGAAGGTATTGTCGGCAGAGTAAAAAAAATCGGGTTAAGGACAACCGAAATTGAAACCAGGGATGACATCATTATGATCATGCCCAATTCAAAATTCACTGCTGAAAAAGTTATTAACTGGAGTCACAACATGAAGTATACCCGTTTTATCATAACTGTAGGTGTTGCTTATGGTTCTGACACCGAGTTGGTTAAGAATGTCTTGCTTGAATGTGCTAATGAGAATAATTTCGTTGCTAATAATCCCGAGCCAAGGGTCAGGTTTAAAGATTTCGGAGATTCATCGCTCGATTTCGAATTACTATTTTACAGCGATAATATGTTCCGCATTGAGAGAGTAAAAAGTGATATCAGGTTCATGATAGATAAGAAGTTCAGGGAAAACGGCATCCATATCCCATTCCCGCAAAGGGATGTTCATGTTTTTGATAAAGCGGGCAAGGGTAAAGGTACAGAGGAAAGTAAAAGTGGCGATGTGGAAAAAAAATAAACAAGTTGGCAGTTGGCAATTTTTTTGCCTATTGCAACTGCCTACTTGCAAGCTATTATCACCTAACCGGTAATATTTCCTGAACCGGTAAATTCTCACAGACTTCTGCTTTAAATCTTCCTCCCCTTCACAACTCTTTGCTCCTTCTTGAACTTCCTGATCCTTTTCAATTGAAACAACAAGTGTACGTTTGCGCTGCCTTGAGCCGTGTAATATGTCTTGTCTTTATATAGCAACTTGCCTTTACCGTTAATCCATTCTGGAGCCAGCAAGGTATACCTTTCATTGGTCTTGGGTGATGGTGCCCCGAAGATCAGCGCTGTATTCTCACCAACTTCAAAGCTGACGGCAAAACGGTTGCCATCAATAACTTTTTCAACTATACCCGGAGTACCTGCCTTTATAAATACCCGCTCAAGATAACTGCCGCTTGTAATGGTTAATTTTCCCTCGTCTGTATCTTGCCCACCCTCGCTCTTCTCACCCCTGTTAAGCGAGAGATCTTGAGAAATATAGAACTGCAGGGATGTCAGCTCATTATCCTTTAATTTGTATTGCTCACGGATGGATTGTGTAAATGGAATCTTTGGAGAACACGAACTCATTAACAATGCAGTTACACAAAGGATGAGAGTTATTCCTGATATTTTACTCTGAAAATAATTCATAATTAGCTGAATTTTAGTTATTAATTTGGTTTGAAAAAGTGTAAAACAATAATCATTCCATTTTTAAAATTTTGTAATTAAATTGTTTTTTCATAATTTTGGTCAAAGATAAGAACTTAACTTCGTAAATTAATTAAAAAAAACTTTGCGCCCTTTGCGCCTTTGCGAGAGGGAAAAAACATATTTTAAACAAGCAATGTATTTTCAAAGGAATAAAATCTTCACATCCATCACCATTCTATCAGCACTCATCTTATTTAGCTTCCAGACAGCCGATGATGATGATGAAAAAAACAAGGTATTGATAGATTTGATCATTCAAGGACTAAGCAGAAGCCACTATCAATCTGTTGAAATTGATGATGCATTCTCCGAAAAGGCATTTGATCTATACTTAAAGAGAATAGACTACAACAAAAGATTTTTAACTCAACAAGATATAGAACGATTAAAAAAATACCGGCATCAAATAGATGATGAACTTAAAACCCGCACTTATACGTTTTATGATCTTTCTATTGAGATCATCGATAACAGGATCAACGAAGCAGAAGTGTATTACAAAGATATTTTATCCAAACCATTTGATTTTGAAAAAGATGAATTCATAGAACTGGATGCAGAAAAAATGCCTTATGCCGCTAATGAGGAAGAACTTAAAGAAAGCTGGCGTAAGTCATTAAAGTACCAAACCCTGTCAAAATTAGCCGATCTGATGCAGGTTCAGGAAAAAGCCAGGGAGGATAACGACACAACAGTGATCATCAAAACCTTTCAGGAATTAAATGAAGAAGCGGGAAAAAAAATATTAAAAAGGCACGATGAGTGGTTTAACAGGATGTCTAAAATTGAAAAAAGTGACCGGCTAACTGTTTATATTAACTCCATAGTTAATATTTATGATCCTCACTCTGCCTATTTTCCTCCCGAAGACAAAGAAAATTTTGACATCTACATGTCGGGACGTCTGGAAGGAATTGGCGCACAACTGCAGGAAAAAGACGGGTATATAACTGTTTCAAGAATCGTTCCCGGAAGCGCCTGCTGGCGCCAGGGACAATTAAAAGCTAAAGATATTATATTAAATGTAGGACAGGGAAACGAGGAACCTGTGGATGTTGTGGATATGAGACTGGATAATGCTGTAAAGCTTATAAGGGGAAAGAAAGGTACGGAAGTCCGACTGACAGTAAAAAAGCTCGATGGCAACATAATTGTCATCCCTATCATCAGGGATGTAGTGGAACTTGAGGAGACTTATGCCAAATCAGCCATTATTAAGAACGATATAAGCATAGGGTACATTAAGCTCCCAAAATTCTATGCTGATTTCAATAAAAAAGGTGGACGGAATTGTGCTGGTGATGTTAAAAAAGAGCTGGCAAAATTAAAGCAGGAAAATATTGACGGTATAATACTGGATCTACGGGATAATGGAGGAGGATCTTTGCATGATGCTGTTGATATAGCAGGTTTGTTTATTAAAAAAGGCCCGATCGTACAGATCAGGTCAAGATTCGGTGAACCTTATATTTTAGAAGACAAGGACACTGCTGTTCAATACAACGGGGCATTGGTGATAATGGTCAATTCTTTCAGCGTTTCGGCTTCGGAAATTTTTGCTGCCGCTATGCAGGACTACAACAGGGGCGTTGTAATTGGCAGCTCCACTACATTTGGTAAAGGTACTGTACAAAGATTTTTTAATTTAGACAACTTTTTAAGCGGTGATGCCGGTAATATAAAACCCCTGGGTTCCATAAAGCTCACAACTCAAAAATTCTACCGCATTGATGGCAGCTCTACCCAGCTCAAAGGTGTAACACCCGACATTATCCTGCCTGATAATTACACCTATATTGAAATAGGTGAAAAAGAACATGAATACCCATTGACATGGGATAAAATATCACCAGTGCAATATGAGCTTTGTAACAGTTCCTTTTATGATATTAATACGATCCGTGAAAACAGCAGCCAAATGATACATAGTTTAGCTACTTTTGAGCTTATCGAAGAAAATGCCGGACTGTTAAAAAGACTAAGGGATAAAACAATATACTCGTTAAACCTTGAAAAATACAGGGAAGAACAAAAAAAAGTTAAAGAAGAAGCGAAAAAATACGATGATTTAAATAAAGAGATCCCAGGTTTAAATATCTTTTCCTTAAAATCAGATATTCCCGCAATTGAAGCCGATTCCGCAAAAACTGAAAGGACCAGCGAATGGCATAAGAACTTAAAAAAAGATGTTTATTTATTTGAGGCGGTGGGGGTGATTGAAGGGATGAGGTAGTTAATTACTTTCCTGTTTTTTTATTAGTCCTGTTCCTGTTATTCAACGAGGGTAAGCATGGCAACGATAATTCAAAACACCAAATAACAAGCATCAAATCACAAACAAATTCAAATGAACTAAATTCCAAATACAAAACAGTAGCCAATATAGAATTATTGTATAATTATTTTATCAAAAGCGATAATTCAAATAGGAAGCAAGCGAACTCTATGCCTTGTTTCTTCTACGCTAAGGTGAATGCAGTCATGACCTTTTTCCCATAGCCACTTAACTGTGGAATGAGATATTCCCATATCAGCCAAAAAATCCATTTTACGTTCCTGTTGCGGTGTGTAATTCCTCTTTAGCCAACCAAGATGCATAATGCAATGCCTCTTTAATATCTTCCGGCTTAAGGTCGGTGTATTCTTTTATGATCTCATTTACAGTCATCCCGTTAGCTACAAAATTTATAACAAGTGAAGCAGGAATCCTCATGCCTCTAATACATGCCTGCCATCCCATAACATTTGCATCAAAAGAAATTCGTTTAAAAGCCTTCATGATATTAAATGAACCAAAATTAAATATAGAATGAATTGGTTTTTAATTTATTGTAAAAATATAAAAAATTATTCAATCTTCCTTACAAAAAATCAATAATAAAACATTACTTTCGCCACGATCTTATTTTTCAAATAAATAATTTTAATTTTAATTTCAAAATCCATTAATTATGAAGTATAAAAATTTAATACCCGCCATTGGCATTGGTATTTTCACCTTAGTATCTTGCACTGATCAAGGCAATGTAGAAAATGAAAAATTCACTTTAAACACTAAGCATGATAAGATAAGCTACTGCTTTGGTGTAAGTATTGCTAAAAACCTCAGGCAGCAAGAATTTGACTCTATTAATGTGGAAGCATTAACCAGGGCTATTGAGGATTCATATAATGCAAAAGAGCTATTAATTACCGAAGAGGAAGCAAGTCAGATAATCAGTGAATTTGTACAAAATAAACAATTAAAAAAGTTTGAGGGTAATTTAAAAGCCGGACAGCAATTTTTGGAAGAGAATAAAACAAAAGAAGGTGTTGTAACGCTTCCCAACGGTTTACAATATCTTGTGTTAAAGGAAGGAGACGGCCCCCAGCCCAAATTAACCGACAATGTAACTACACATTATCACGGTACCTTAACTGATGGAACTGTATTTGACAGCTCTGTTGAAAGAGGAGAACCGGCAACATTCCCTCTCAACGGAGTTATTGAGGGTTGGCAGGAAGCTCTGCAGTTAATGAAAGTAGGTTCAAAATGGAAATTATTCTTACCACCGCATCTTGCTTATGGAGAAAGAGGTTCAGGTCAGGTGATCAAACCAAATTCTACTCTGATCTTTGAAGTAGAGCTGATCTCAATAAATAAATAATTCGTGTCTGTCTATAAAGTCAGTTTTTCAAAAAAATAAACTGGATAGAACTTATTATACTGCGCGTGGGATAAATTTCCGCATTTACTCATACCGCGAAGGCATGCGCTTTTTAAACCCTTCGTGAATACTTCGTATTTCAGTTAAAAACAGTTAACACTGGTTAACAATCGGTTAATATCGATTACGTTTGAATCGGGATTTCCATTTACCTTCCTTATATTTTGTTTTCCACTTCTTGCAGCATCATTCATCTGACTGACTAATCGCATATGCTTCTTTGGGAAACTTTGCGATAATTAAAAAATTAATCTGCGAATTTCACAGATGTTTTGATAAAATTTCAATTTTTCGTAAGGAGCTTGTTGAATCACTTGTAACTATTATTAACTGTTGTTAACTGTTTTTAACCATTATTAACCATTTATATTATATTAATCAATTGAGGAAATTTATCCCGTTTTTAGTATATCTTTATTTCATATTCTAAAGTGATTGTGCTTGACAGACACGAATTATTTATCTTATCAAAAACATTTTTTTCGTAATAGATTCCTCGTTCGTAATAATATTAATCATATACATACCCGAAGGACTTTCAGAAAGGTCAATAGATACTCTTTGAGATTTAACTTCTTTGAAAATTTCTTTATATACGGTGATACCAAGAATTGAGGATATACTTAATTCAATGTTCTGTTTTTCACACAGCTAAATTGGGTTGTACCATTAACATCAACACTGTGTATCTTAGGACAAAATTCAGCACAGTTAGTGGGGTTATCCAAACCATGCCCGGATGCCCTGGTCTTTAATCTGAACATTCCTGCCGAAGGGTCAAGATCAACAGTTATTGGCGCTACAGTTGAATCAATTGTACTAAGGGAAAAGTTGCCGTTCCACATATTTTCTGTTTTTAACACATCCCTTGGAGGAATACCTTCTATCATATGTGTAATCATAAAGATACGTGTATGTTAAGTAATTCCACTCTCCGCAGGCAGGATTTTGAGCCGGATTGCATTTCAGGGTGTAATACATTAATATTTTCTCAAAACGTACAGTATCGGGTGGGAACACGAACTTGTCATTCTGTGGTAATCCGAAAGTAAAGGTTTGTACAATTATCGTATCACCCGGACCTGCATAAGTCCTTTGAAAAGGTATGGTCATACAGAATGATAGATTTAGAATAAAAATTTATTTAAATCGTATCGGAATTTAAATGTTTTGCCACGAATTACACTAATTAACACGAATTTATTTATTATAGAACAACACGTTTATATTCTAACGAATCTTTACCGAAATTTGCAATCAAACCCAACTTACATTTAGAAGTTGCTAAATAATTAATGGTTAATTTCAGGAATTCATCTGAAATACAGCTACAATATTTAACTTCTAATATGATTTTGTCAAATACAATCATGAATGCTCTTATTTGTAAATTTATAATTTGTGTCAATTCGTGGAAATTTGTGTAATTAGTGGCATCCGCCAGATGGCGGATTAATCAACTTACAAAGTTATGTTCTTTCATTATGTTTTTCGTATATTCGTATAAATTTTCGTAATTCGTAGATAATTTTGAATAAAGAACAAAAATCACGGTTATTCACCAGTTTATTTTTCCCAATCCTCTTTGTTGCAATAATCTGGCTGGTTAAGGTTGCTGAAATAGTTTTTGAAACAAATTTTGCACATTACGGGATATTCCCAAGGAAAACCGAAGGATTGATAGGAATTCTCTTTTACCCGTTAATACATAGCGGCTTTAACCATCTTATCAACAACACCACCTCACTGTTAATATTGGGGATTGGAATATTTCATTTTTATAGACCTGTTGCCTATAATATTTACTTCTTAACATATATCATGTCCGGAATATGGATATGGGTATCAGCACGTGAATCGTATCATATAGGTGCGAGCGGATTGATATACGGATTTGCAAGTTTTATCTTTTTAAGCGGGATCATAAGAAGGAACACCAAACTGCTCGCTTTATCATTACTGGTGACATTTCTTTATGGCGGTATGGTTTGGGGGATTTTCCCTATACGGGCAGGAATGTCATGGGAAGGGCACCTGTGGGGATCAGTTGCGGGTGTAATTTTAGCTTTTTATTATCGCAACATCGGACCTGTAAGAAAAAAATACTCATGGGAGCTTGAAGAAGAAAGCAATGCGAATATACCAATGGATACTAGTGATACGAATGAAGAGATGGAAGAAAAAAAGGAAAAGGAAGAGAAAAATAAAGATCATGGTATAGCTTTCCGGTATATTTATAAGCCAAAAAACAGGGAGGGGAATAATTAACTTAAGTTGCTACTTATTGAAATTGGTTTGGTAATCATCTTTTGGTAAAAATTATATATACAGTTACTGGCTGCTGGCAACTGGCCTTCGCCGGCTAAAACAGGCTACGGCCTGCGAAGGCTGGCTGCTGGTTTATGTCCATAATGCTTGTTTTATAAGGATTTTACCAGAAACCAGTAACCAGTAACAGTTTTTTTGCAATTATATATCTTACTAAACAAAAAGTAATAAGTGGCAACTTGCGTTAATTAGTGTTAATTCGTGTAATTAGTGTCCGTCCATAATGTCATAAAAATAGTAAAAAGTCCCATCCTGAAACAAGTTCAGGATCAAATTACAAATCTCAAATTACAAAGAGGGGATAAAAAGAAGTAATAGGGTAGATAATTTGTTGAGGATAGAGGC
>JBDRNO010000112.1:0-16857 GCA_043811005.1 Bacteroidota bacterium
TCACATAGAAAACAATTCCTGCAAATTCTGCAAAGAGAAAATCAGCGGGGTTTGGGGATGATGGATTAAGCGTTATTACCTCTTTCCTGGCACAATATGATCACAAAAGAACTATGCAAACATCCTTAAACATAGAAGTCCGCCATATCAAGCTATCAGAATTAGTCTTTAAAATTGATAATGTAATTTCCGATGCTTTTCAGGATGAAATTTATTGGGTCATAGCAGAAACAAGTGATATAAGAAACTATTACGATAGGGGATATTGCTTTCTCACATTAATTGAGAAAGAAAACAACGATGTAATTGCAAAAATGGATGCTGTGATCTGGCGGCAATACTACGATATAATTGAAAATTTCGAAAATATTACCGGTAGGGCTTTTGAAAAAAATTTAGAAGTGTTGCTCAAAGTCCGGGTTGCGTTTAGTCCCAAATACGGACGGCTGAATCTTGAAATACTAAGAATTGATTACAATTATACATTGGGAAAGATCGAACTTGAACGGCAGGAGATCCTGTCCCGGCTTGTTAAAGAAAATCCGGCAATAATTTCCCTTATAGATCGAGAATACCATACCTATAACAAATCTCTTCAACTACCGGCTATAATACAGGATATTTCACTTATCTCAGCCCCGAACTCAGACGGGCTGACTGATTTTCTTCACGAATTAAATGCAAATAAATATGGTTTTAAATTCAACATTGATGAGTACTTAACCCAGATACAGGGGAAAAATGCCGATCAATTAATAATTAATCAACTTGAGCTTATTAAAAAATCCGGCAAAAAATATGACGTTACTGTTATTGTAAGAGGCGGAGGTTCACAGATTGACTTCAGCTCCTTCGATACTTATGAAATAGGAAAAAAAATTGCCGGCTTCCACATTCCGGTCATAGCAGGGATCGGACACGAAAGGAATATCAGTATAACCGACTTAATGTGTAACCTCTCTGTCAAAACGCCCACAAAGGTAGCGGCATATATCTTAGATGTAAACCAACATTTTGATGAACTAATTGACAAATTGAAAGAACAGCTCATCGAATGTATAGAAAATATTTTGGATTCGGAAAAGGAATGTCTGACAGAATTGATTGACAATTTTAAAAGAAATACCGAATGGTATTTAAAAAACATGGAAAATGAACTCGAAAAGCACATAATCGCTATAAAGCACCTTGATCCCAAAAGTGTTCTGGCAAGAGGTTATGCTGTTGTTCTTCATAATGACCAATTAGTAACGAACCCAAATAAGATTGAACCGGGTAACATAATTAAAACTTTAATGAAAGATATCCTTTTAACCAGTAAAGTAATCCAAAAACAAAAGAAAAATGAAGACCAACTTGACATATAAAAAAGCATTTGACGAATTAGAAAATATTGTTAGAGATATTGAAGACGAAAAAATTCAGTTAGACACACTTTCAAAAAAGGTAAAGCGCGCAACCGAACTAATTGAATTCTGTAAAACAAAGCTAAGGATGACTGAAGAGGAATTTAAAAAAGCGGTTTTGCAACTTGATAAAAAGAAATAAAGGAAATTTTTAGGATACCTCAAGAAAATGAAGCTGTAACTTCACTTATTATTGGATATCCCAAATATAAATATAAAAGGATAATAAAAAGGGAAGGGAAGCATATTAATTGGATTTAAAGAAAAAAATACAATAGGTACTTATACTTAAAACTGGATAAATTTGTATTTTTTTTGTCAACTGCCTACTGTCAACTTGCCTATTATCATCAATAAAATTATCGTTAACACATTTTCAATAATGAACTTCTAAATGCCTAAGATATTGTTGCCGGTCTTTTATCAAAAGCATAAACTGCTAAAAATGTTATCAGGCATACAGGCCATTCAAGATAGATAGGATGTGATACTATACGGATAGCAGGAACAAACTGCCAGACAGCCAGGAGAGCTATCCCAACTGCCAGTGTCCATACAGCAGCGCTTTTTTTGCAAAGTTTGGGTAAAAAGATTGAAAACAGCAGGATCACGGTGTAAGAAGTAGTTAATGTAAGACCTATGAGTAAAGTTTTCAAAATACCAACTACATAGGTTGCCAGTATATATGTAACAATACTTATTCCCAGTACTGTGATACGTGAAGTTATTAATTCCTTTGATTTACTTATACCCGGTTGAATTAATCCCTTCCATATATCTTTTACGATCAATGTTGTACAGCCAAGTAACAATCCAACAGCAGTAGACACGTCAGCCGCCCATAGTCCGGCTAAGGTAAGACCGGCAACCCAGGGATTCAAACTTAATATGACTTTTGGCAAAGCCATTGCTGCATTTTCCAGCCCGGGAAACTTCACTGCTGCAACTATTCCAAAAATTGCAGATATAAAGCCAATAGGCAGAATTATTAATCCGCCAAGTATAAACCCGGTTTTTGCTGATTTTGCATTCTTTGATGCAAAAGAAACCTGTACGACACCCTGTGTGGAAAATACAGTTGGAAACATGATCAAAAACCATGCAACTACTATCACTAAACCTACACCTGCAACAGGATCGAACCATGGGGATCCGGCAGGCAACTCAGCCATTATATTTGAAAATCCCCCCGCATCTGAAATACTCATTACAACACCTGCAATAATACCGACATAAATGATCACGACATTTACCATGTTAGCAAGACCTGCAGCCCAGTATCCTCCAATAAGAGTAATGCCTACAAATACGGCAGCAGTAGTGATCATTCCTGTGTGAAATGTAAAATATTGAGGTAAAAGAGCAGTAAGGATTGCACCTCCTGCAACATACTGTAAGGAAATTATTACTATTAATATAATTACCTGTCCAAATACTGCAACTATCTGACCCGCCTTTCCGTAGTATCGTTCAAACAATTCCGGTATAGTAGTAATATTCATTTTCCTGAACCGTGAAGCAGCAATTAATCCTACAAGTATTGCCGAGATACCCCAGGCAGCATTATACATGCCTGCTGATATGCCTTGAGTATATGCACGCTCAGCTACCCCAACTGTGGATGCTCCTCCTACTGCAATACCAGCTAACATTACCGCAACAATATAAAATGGCAATCCACGTCCAGCAAGCAAATAGCCGAGTACACCAGATCCCTTACTCAATTTGGTTGAATACCATGAAATAAAAAATAAAATAATAATATATCCAAATACTATGGCAAGTGGGATGTTCACAATTGCAAAAATATATTAAAATTTAAAAGCGGTCTTTATTTAAAACCTGATTTTAAATAAACGTAGATAATTATAATAAAATTATTAGATTTGCTACGTAAAAAACTCGATATATAATTTACTCTTTAATTAAATTGTAGTTGAAAACAATATTTTTAAGTAATCACTACCAGCAAGCAGTAACTAATAAACAGCAACTATATAATAATATTATTAACAACTAACAAAAATAATTATGCTAACAATAAAAACAACCGAATTATTAAAAAACGTCATGCGTGATTATTTTTTGAGCATGGTCGACAGTGATAAAAAAATTGCGTGGTGCACAAGTGTAGGACCCGCAGAATTATTGCGCTCTTTTGGATTTGAAGTGCATTTTCCAGAAAATCACGGGGCTGTACTGGGAGCAAGCCGGACTGCAGGTGATTTTATTCCAGTAGCTGCTAAGTTAGGGTATTCAAGTGATATTTGCTCTTACTTAACCTCGGATATCGGGGCTTATTTAAGCAAATCCACCCCCCTTTTAAAACAATACGGGATGGAAAGTGTTCCCAAACCCAGTGTGCTCGCATACAACACCAATCAATGCCGTGAAGTACAGGATTGGCTTTCATTTTACAGCAAGGAATTTAACTGCCCCATAGTGGGAGTTCAGTCGCCCAGGCACCTTGATGAAGTGAAAAAATGTGATATTGAAAACGTTACCGCTCAACTCAAGGCAATGATCCCTGTTTTTGAAGAGGTTTCAGGTAACAAGTTCGATATTGACAGGTTCCGTGAGACTGTCAGATTAAGTAAGGAGGCAACCGACCTGTGGAAAAAAGTACTGGCAACAGCAAAGAATTCCCCTTCCCCGATAAGCTTTTTTGATGCCACGATCCACATGGGTCCTATTGTGGTTTTGAGAGGAACGCAAATAGCAAAAGACTATTATACCGTATTATTGAAGGAACTTGAAGAATATGTAGAACAGGGTGTGGGATTCCTTGAAAATGAACAATGCCGTATTTATTGGGACGGGATGCCAAACTGGGGAAAGCTGAGAAAAATGTCGGAACTTTTTGTTCAGAACAATGCAGCAGTGGTTGCCTCAACATATTGCAACAGTTGGGTATTTGATGATTTTGAAGAAGATAAACCTTTTGAATCAACCGCAATGGCTTACACCACGATATTCATTAACAGAAGTGAAGAAGCAAAGATCGGGTTAATGAAATCGTTTATTAAAGATTTCAATGTTGATGGTGTGCTCTTTCATGATGCTAAAACATGTTTCAATAATTCAAATAACCGCTTTGGCATGCCCTTGCGGCTGAAAGAGGAGACAGGTGTGGAAACTTTAGAGATCGAAGGTGATCTGTGTGACCTGAGGTTTTATTCAGAAGAGCAGACCACTACCAAAATAGAAACGTTTATTGAACAGATGAAGGAACGAAGCTATGCAAGTTAATTAATAATTGCTCTGTTATAATTTTTGCATGATTGCAATTACATTAAAAAATGGATAATAATAAAAAGTACAAGATAGGCATTGTAGGAGTTGGACCAGTTGGCCAAATTCTTGCCGTACACTTACAGGAAGCCGGATGTGAAGTAGCTGTATGTGATATTGATAAGCCCAAGATCATGCTTATACAAAAAGAGGGAATCCGCCTGGAAGGTACTGTTGAGAAGCAGTGTCACTTCAAACATACATATACCAACATCAGTGATCTAAAAGAGTTCGATCCAGATCTGTTGATCTTTTCTATTAAGGGCTACCATGTACCATTGGCTTTGGAAGGAGCAGGTGTGATAATAAAAACCGAATCTTCCGGACAGGGAAAACCCTGCGTTATCAGTGCTCAAAATGGTATAGATGTTGAACAGATGCTTGCCGGTGTTTTTGGTGAGTCCAATACCTTTAGAATGGTTGTCAATTTTGCCGGTAATCAAATTGCTTCCAATGTTGTGAAAGTCACCTTTTTTAATCCGCCTAATTTTATAGCATCAATTAACAACAGCCGGGTAGAGATAGCTGAGGATTTTTCAGAATTGCTTAATATAACAGGGCTCCAAACCCAAGTGATCGATTCGTTTGAGATTTTATCCAAAGTATGGCATAAGACTATTCTAAATGCCTCATTGAGCGCTCTTTGCGGTATTTTGAAATTTACAATGAAAGAGGCAATGGAATCCCCTGACACTTTGGAGATAATAGAGCATACTATCACAGAGTCCGTTGAAGTAGCAAAAGCAGAAAATATAATATTTGGAGATAACTTCGTAAAATCATGTATGGGGTATCTCCAAAAAGCAGGCGATCATTACCCCTCCCTGGCTGTTGATTTCATGAACAACAGGCAAACCGAAATTGAATATATCAACGGGAAAATTGTAGAATACGGTAATAAACATTACATCAAAACCCCTATGAATCTTGCTTTAACCAACATGATTAAAGCAGTTTCCCTCAAAAATTTGTCTAAAAAGACCGATAAGTAACTACATTAATTTAAATACTACGATTTGAATTAAAACCGTTTTTAGCGGGAAATAAAAATTGCTAAACTTGATACAAGTAGGCATCCGATAGCTATCGGGACGGATCATAAATCGCATATCATATTATGGCTAACCATTATTTGGGCGTAGATATCGGTTCATCATTCACCAAATTCACCGTGATTGATTCAAATAATGTTATTCAGTACCAAAAAATTATTAAAACCCTAACCCAAAACAAGCAGGAACAAACTGATATTATTGAAAATATTTTTACCCGTTATAAAATTAATTATACCTGTGCAACTGGCTGTGGAAGACAATATTTCAAATATTCCGATATTACTAAAACAGAAATACATTGTGCATCAGTTGGAGTGTCAGCATTATACCCAGAAGAAAAAACAATTATTGACATAGGAGGCGAAGATATAAAGGTAATAAAAAGCGGTGCTGACGGAAAGATATTGGACTTTTCCATGAACGACAAATGTGCTGCTGGAACTGGAACATTTATCACTGAAATTGCTGAAAGAGCTGATATTAAACTATCCAAAATGAGTGAGCTTGCAGCAAAATCCCACTTTAAAAAAGAATTAAACAGCTTTTGTACCGTGTTTGCCAAAACCGAGATAATGAAATGGGTTTTTGATGAGGTCCCGGTTGAAGATCTGGCAAAAGGAATATACATTTCCATCATTAACCGGATCGCAAAATTCCGCATGGACAAAACATTACCTGTTTACCTTATTGGTGGAGTAGTTAAATATCACCCTCACCTGAGAGATGTGATGGAAAAAATATTTAATCAACATTCACAAGCAACAACTAAGATCAAAATCATTGAAAACCCACAATTCACTGTTTCTTACAGCGCAGCTTTATTGGCAAAAAAAATGACATAACTTCATAATTTAGTCTTTCGCAAAGATGCCAAGAACGCAAAGCAAAATACATCTATGACTATGACTGAGAATGAAATTTCGAAAATAAATATAAATTTGATAAAAGATGGCATTACAAGGATCGTCAACAATTTATAATTCTTCGCGCTCTTTGTCCGCCAGCTGGCGGAAGATAAAATATTAACTTACATAACTAAAAAAACTATTATGAACAATCAAACAGAAACCGGTTGCTGCCCGAGATTTGATCCCGGACCATGGGAAGAAAAAGAGATCACATGGCAGGATAAATTATTTATTAAAGACCATGTTAAAAGTTTTTTACATATCCCACTGAACTTCGGAAAAGTAATGATAAGAAATATGAAAAAGATCGAAACGGCAGATGCACTTGATCCTCAAAATATCGTTCTCTCTGATGAGAAATCGCTATGGGGAGCTGATGTTTATATTGCTGTTGATAAGGAAATACAGGATGCTGAAATGGAAAAAATATCAGGTAACTTCCTGACCAAAGCCTTCGAAGGTTCTTACAATAATGCAGGCAAATGGGCAAAAGAGATGAAAAGCTATGTAGAATCAAAGGGCAAGCAAGTTAAAAAAATGTATTTCTGGTATACAACTTGTCCAAAGTGCGCAAAAGTATATGGGAAAAACTATACTGTGATTTTAGCAGAGGTATAATATTGAAGTATACTCTTTTAGTGATATGAAATGATGTGTTGTCAGGTGTTTCCACCTGACAAAAAGAAAAAAAAAAGAAAAAAAAAGAAAAAAAACAATGAAAACAAATGCGGATAAAATTATTTTAGAATTAATAAAAAAAATAAAACAAGCATTAAAATCACCGAAGAAAGACGAAGAAAAAGAATATCTTATAAATGATATTTTATTAGCAATAAGTAAAATAAAATGCAGAAGATCTGTGGATTTCCTTGCGGAATTATTAGATGATTACATGAACGAGATTTCTGAGAAAGAATTAGAGAATAATAAACGAAAATATGTTAATTTGGATTTTTTCCACCTTTTGGATTGTCTTGTAAAACAGCAAGACAAAAAAGCAATCCCTCATATTATTAAAGCAAGAGATTTTTTTCCTGAAAATTATACTGATTATTTAATTTGTCAAATTGCAGCAGGAAGAATAAAAAAAGGAACAGACGAGGGATGCCTGCACTTGGAAGCACTTGAAATAACATTCCCCACCGGAAAATTATTTGAAGCATTATCTCATGGAGAAATGGAATACCAGGATAATTTTGAAGAAAATTATGATGAATATCTAACAATGAAATTTTAGCATGAAATACAAACTCGGCATAGATGTAGGTGGCACTTTTACGGACTTTATTCTGATCTCCCAAACAGGTGAAACCACTGTTCATAAAACCCTTTCAACCCCGGAAGACCCCTCTATTGGCGTCTTGAGCGGAATTAAAGACCTCTCCCGGATAACCGGTATTGCACTTAATGACTTTATCAAAGATATTGAAACCATTGTTCATGGCACTACCGTTGCAACCAATGCTTTATTGACTTTAAGAGGAGCCAGGACCGCCCTTATCACCACAAGGGGCTTTCGCGATGCACTGGAAATGAGAAGAGGTATAAGGGAAGAGCAATACAACAACCATTACCGTAATGTAACACCCCTGGTTCCAAGATATTTGAGATTAACCGTTGATGAACGGATAGATGCTCAGGGCAATATTCTTACTCCCTTTGATAAATCGGAATTGATACCCATTATTGAGAAACTAAAACAAGAAAAAGCAGAAGCAGTTGCAGTATGTTTTTTAAATGCCTTTAAGAATAGTATTCATGAAGAACAAGCGGTGCAATTCCTGAGAAAAAACCTGCCTTCCTGCTTCATCACTGCCTCTACTGAAGTATTACCATCCATCAGGTTTTATGAAAGGGTGAGCACCACTGCCGTGAATGCCTATATTGGCCCGGTTGTTGCCAATTATCTCGACAAACTGACACAAAAATTGGATGAAATAAAATTTGCCGGGACATTATTAATTATGCAGTCAAACGGTGGTGTTGTTACACCGGAAATTGTTAAAAAATCTCCTGCTACAACCGTTCTTTCCGGTCCGGCAGCCGCACCCACTGCCGGTGCATTTTACGCTGATCTATTGGGCTATAAGAACTGCATTACGGTTGATATGGGCGGAACAAGCTTTGATGCAAGTTTGGTCGTAGATAACCAGTGTGTAACAAGTACAGAGGGCTCAATAAACAGGTATAAGATAGCGCTTCCTTCTTTGGATATTGTTACTATTGGAGCAGGAGGAGGAAGTATCGGTTGGTTAGACAATGGCGGTCTTTTGCACATGGGTCCGCAAAGCGCTGGCGCTTCACCCGGACCGGTTTGTTATGATAAAGGTGGAACATTACCTGCATGTACGGATGCTGATTTAATATTAGGTTATCTCAACCCCGGTTTCTTTGCCGGGGGGAAAATAAAGCTGAATAAAGAAAAAGCAAAGCAATTAATCACAAAACAATTAGCCGAAAAGCTGAACTTATCTCTATTGGAAGCTTCAGCGGGGATGTACAGAATTATCAACACCAATATGGCTCAGGGAGTCAGACAAGTATCCATTGAAAAGGGTTATGACCCGCGTGAATTCTTATTTATTGTAGCAGGTGGCGCTGGAGCCATTCATGCCGGGGAAATTTGTAAAGAACTTGAGATACCCATGTTCGTTGTACCTGATATTTCTTCGATCTTTTGTGCAGCAGGTATGCTCCTCGGTGATTTAAAACATGACTATATCCGTTCTTATCTAACACCTTTTTCAAAAATTGAGAAGAGTCATTTCCTAGAACTTTTCAATCAGATGAAGGATAAAGGAATAGAGACATTAATAAAAGAAGGAGTTGGCGAAGATAATATTGAGTTTCATCCCGTTTTGGATCTCAGGTATGTTGGCCAGTATCATGAAGTTCAATTATCTGTTACATGGGAAGATGTTGCATCCTTTGATATTGAAAAAATACACAAGGCATTTCATAAGGAACATAACCGCTTGTTCGGATACTCTTTGGAAGAAGAGGACACGGAAATTGAAATGATTAACGTTCGACTGAGGGTAATTGGCGAAATTGAAAAACCGAAATTTATTAAAGAAACTCAAAGCGCTATCCCTTTGGAAACTGCCCTCAAAGAAAAAAGACAGGTTTATATTCCCGAATCAAATGAAGTAGAAGAAGTCCCTGTTTATGATGGAGAACTCTCACTAAACGGAAACACAATTTCAGGTCCTGCTATTATTGAAAAAGTCAATACATCAATCTTTGTTAGTGAAAGTTATGATTGTTTGGTTGATGAATTTGGATCTTTTATTGTATATAATAAAGAAGCATTTCCGGAAGGATTCGTGAAAAACCAGATTTCCGAAGTTTTAAAAACTAAAGATAAAGGATTTAGTGGAAATGCCTAAAAATGTTGAAAATCTCCGTGCAAGATGGATAGAAATAGAGAGGCAAAATCAACGAACTTTTAATTTAACAAGCGATGATGGTGAAGAACACTTTATACTTTATCAAAGGCAAAACCTCAGAGAAGGTATGAGTGATAGTTTTTCATGTGGTTTGGCTTGGGTTACTCCAACAGGTGAAACCTTTACGTTGAGAAGATATAATTGTCCCAGCCACAACCACCCCAATAAACTGACAAATGAGAAACTAGGATATGTTTGTCATATACATTACGCAAACGAGGAGTATCTCAGAGAAACAGGTAAGCAGGATGGATATGCAGAAAAAACAAACAGATATAAAACATTAGAAGGAGCCACACATTGTTTAATCCAGGATTGCAGCATTTCAGGAATTTCAGCTAATCCTGATCAATCTGAATTATTTGATTAATTATGGAAAATATAGAAAGAATACAAGAACAACTTTGTAATGCCTTCTGTAAAGAGGTAAGATTAGTCCCTAAAACAGAAAAGCTAACTATTGTTGAAGCTCCTTTTTATTTCCCAGATGGCGACCCGTATCAAATTTACCTTCAAGAGATACCTACAGGTGGTTTCCGCATCACAGATGCAGGGCATACAATGATGCAACTAAGCTATGAAAATGATATAAAAAAATTCAAAAAAGATACACGCGGCAAATTATTAGAACAAATTCTACTTGAAACAGACCTTAAACAGGATAACGGAGAATTTTATTTAGATACCACCGCAGAAAAATTACCGTTGGCAATTATGTTAATGGGCCAAGCAATTACAAAAATATGGGATTTAACTTTTCTGAATCGTGCCCGGGTAGAAAGCACCTTTTACGATGACCTGAGAGAACGTATTTACAATATTGTTGATGCCGATAAAATTCATCCCGATTATATTTGCAAAGAAATGGAAGATGCAGAAGATTATTCCATTGATTATAATATCCAATGCAAACAAGCCCCACTTTACTTGTTTGGCATTGCCAACAGAGACAAAGCAAAATTGGCAACAATCATATTAGAGCGGCTTCTTAGATATCATAAAGAGAAATTTGAATCACTCCTCGTTTTTCAGGACTGGGAAACAATTCCAAAAACGGATGCCAAACGACTAATGAACATCGGGGGAGAAATGATTTCCTCTTTAGATGCAGAAGACGATTTTAAAAGAAAATTATTAAAAAGAGTTACTCAAAATTAATATATGAACCTCTCTGAAAAAAAAACAAACCATCCATAAATATTAAAAATTTGAAAGAACCTCATGCTTCCCGTCCTGATAACAAGCTAATTGCCAAAATATTTTATCTAATGGGACTTTTTGAAAATTGGGGAGGAGGAATGTTGAAAATTCAAATAATTAACATAACAGAATAAACTATAAATATGGAAGAATTAAAATGGAAAGAAGCAATAGTAAAAGTTCTTGAAGAAGAGAAAAAAGCGCTTCACTATACTGTTATTGCTGAACTAATTGCAAAAAAGGGGTATAGAAAATCACTTGGAGCTACTCCTCAAGATACAGTTAGTGCCAATATGACAACTGACATTAATGCATATAAAGAAAAATCAATATTCGCAAAAGTCGACAGAGGGTATTACATACTCAGAAAATTTCTTGATGACGGCACACAACTTCTGACAGAAGAAACAAAAAGAAAGACAACACAAAAAATAAATGCAGAGAAATTAAGGATAATCAATTCCTTTGGAATTTATTGGAACAGAAACCTTGTTCACTGGAAAACAACGCCCGACTTACTTGGTGTTCAACAAATCGGTGCGACAGAAGTCAATTTTAAAAACCAAATTGGTGTATATCTTCTTCATGACAGCAGAGAGACAATTTATGTCGGTCAAGCCATTGACCAGCCCCTCGGGCAAAGATTAAAAAATCACACATCTGACAGATTAAGCGGACGTTGGGACAGATTTTCCTGGTTCGGCTTCTATCCTGTTAGTGATAATGGAAAGCTCAATCATGATTTGAAATTTGATGATATAACTGTTCAAAATTTTGGCGACATTTTAGAATCAATTTTAATTGAGAGTATCGAGCCAAGACAAAATCGCAAACAAGGCAATTTGTTTTACGGAATTGAATATTTGCAACAAGAAGCACCAGAGTTAAAAAAAAGAATGAAAGAACAATTAATTCGTGAATTGACGGACAAACTTTAGGGCTAAAAACCAATGCAAGAAAGAAACACAGCTAGCAACATACTATAAATTCAAGCGTGCAGGCGGTGCAAAATGAAACAAAAATTAGAAGAAAAACGGTGGTGCGATTTGACGGGAAAGTGCGTTTAAAAGCCCGCCAGTATTTAGAGCCACTCGTTAGAAATCATGCAAAAAAGATATTTTAAAATCTGAAATTTTCTAATAAATATATTAAACCAAGAGAAAAACGTCATATAAAATAATTAATTTAAATAAAGTTTTGCGCCCTTTGCGAGAATTTAAATTTTTTCAAATTCCTATACTAATAACCATGCAAATAGACAAAATTCTACTCTCCATCTTCCAGAGATCGTTCAGAGCCATCACTGATGAGATGAGCATTTCGCTCACAAAGACCACCCGCTCACCCATCCTTTGCGAAGCCAAGGATTTCGTGACCGGCTTGTACGATGCCAAAGGACAGATGCTTGAACAAACCGAGAACCTGCCTATTCTTTCCTTTTCACTTGGCCCGGTATGTAAAGTAATAATTGAGACTTATAGAGATAATATATTCCCGGGTGATGTGATAATCCATAATGATGTGTTCTCTATGGGTAACCAGAATAATGATGTTGCAATATTCAAACCCATTTTCTATCACCCTGATCCAAATAAATCAAACACTCCCGAACCTCAACACTCCAGAACTTCAACTCACCACTCACCACTCACCACTCACCACCCACCGACTTTAATCGGTTGGTCAGCAGCAAAAGGCCACCAGGCAGATATCGGGGGAGCGGTACAGGGCGGCTATAACCCCAACGCCACTGAAGTGTGGCAGGAAGCATTGAGAATACCTGCAGTTAAAATATATGAAAAAGGAAAGCTAAGAAAGGATGTATGGAACCTCATTTTTGCCAATATCCGGTTGACAATGGTGCAGGAAGATATTAAAGCGCAGATAGGCGCTTGCACACTCGGGGAAAGACGCCTGATGGCATTAGTTGAAAAATACGGGATTGACTGCTATGAAACGCATAAACAGGAATTGTTCAATTCTACAGAAGCCATGATGAAGAAGGAAATAAAAGGTATTCCTAATGGGGTTTACGAAGGTGGCAGCATGGTATATTACGATGGCAAGCATCCCGGCACTAAGTTCCCAATTCATACTAAGATCACCGTAAAAGATGAAGAGATCACATTTGATTTTTCCGGATCCTCTCCTCAAACCAATGGTTTTGTAAACGGCACTTATACATCTACCTGTTCTGCCATTACATTAACCTTTTTACAAATGATCAACCCCAACATCCCGCACAATGAGGGAATGATCAAACCTTTAAAATACATTGTCCCTGAAGGCACAATTTTAAATGCTTCCTATCCTAAAGCTACTACATTTGGAAATCACCTTTGCCCGCAGGTGGCTGATTCTATTTTCAAAGCATTATCAACCGCTATACCTGATAGGGTTACAGCCGGCTGGAACCACTTGTTCTGTTCATTGTTCACCGGCATTCACCCTCATACAAACAGGAAATACGTTGATATATGCTTTTTGGGCATGAAAGGAGGTTCGGGCGCTTTGGAAGGAGATGACGGCTACGACCATATCGGGATGATAGATGCTTCCGGTGGGGTGCTTGACCAGGATTACGAAATGTATGAGCAGCAAACCCCCCATCTGTTATTAAAGCATGAGTACCTGCTGGATTCAGCCGGAGTAGGTAAATGGAGAGGAGGGCTTGGCACTGAGACATACATAAAACTCAGGGGTGATAGCACCACAATGGTCGTTTTTGGGGATGGTGATAAAGAACCCAACTACGGCTTGTTTGGAGGTAAAGGAAGCATTCTTAACAAGATATCTTTAAAATATCCTGACGGGAACGACTTTGTGCCTATGAGTAAAGACCTGATAGAAGATATTCCGGATGCTACCGTTTATCACCAGATTGCCAGTGGCGGTGGCGGATATGGCGACCCAGGAGAACGTGATGTGGAAAAGGTTGTAGATGATGTGAAAAATGAAGTTGTATCCTATGAAAAAGCTGAAAAAGATTATGGAGTGGTATTTACCGATAAAAAAACCCTCAGGGTTTCTAAAAAAACAAAAACTTAATGAAAACGAATAGTATTTTCTTAGTAAAAAACTATGTTTATTAAATTAGTTGAAAAAACCCTGAGGGTTTAACGATTAATAAATACACATAAAAAAATGAATATTATTGTTTTAATCAAGCAGGTACCTGATACAACGGATGTAAAGATAGACCCCAAAACAGGGAATTTAATACGGGAGGGTATTCCTGCTATTATCAACCCCGATGATGTACATGCATTGGAAGAAGCATTAAGGTTAAGAGATAAATCCGGAGGAAAGATCACAGCAATTTCAATGGGCCCGCCACAGGCAATTGACGCCTTACAGGAAGCCATTTCTATGGGAATAGATACGGGAATTCTTCTCACCGATGAGGCTTTTGCCGGTGCTGATACCTTAGCCACCGCCTATACCCTTGGCAGGTGTATAGAAAAATTAGGGGTGTATGAGCTCATAATTTGTGGTCATCAGGCAATTGATGGCGATACTGCACAAGTAGGCCCTCAGGTTGCCGAATACCTTGACATTCCTCAGATTACTTATGTACGCAATATCCGGGTTAATGGGAAAAAATTAATTACTGAACGCGTGATCGATAACGGATACGAAAAAATAGAATCCAGTATGCCAGTCCTGGTAACAGTGATCAAAGAGATTAATAAGCCGAGATATCCAACGATAGATAAAATAATGTATGCTTGCAGCCGGGATGCAGATATTAAAATTTGGAATGCCGGTGATATTGGCGCCATTGCGGACAAAACCGGACTCGCTGGGTCACCGACTAATGTAAAACATATCTTTACACCCGAGCATAAGAGAAAAGGAGAGATGCTCTCTGGTACTCCTGACTCAATAGCAAAAGAACTCCTGGATAGATTAAGGGGGAAGAATATAATTTAAATCGATGCTAATATACTAATGAATACGAATGATACGAATTATGATGATAAGTTAATTTATCCTGATTTGTCATATTAGGATTGCTTGTTAATTTTAGAAAGATATACCTGAAACCAAAGCCCATTATTCGAATATAACAAAGCAATATTAAAATTTGATAATTAAGAGATTAGTATAATTAGTATGTATTCGTATATTAGTATCGAATTGGAAATATTATAGTATGTAATTTACCTTCTTATATGAAAGTTTGGATTGACAAAGATTTATGTACTGCATGCGAACTGTGTTTTGAGTCGTGTCCTTATGATGCTATAGAGATCGTTGAAGATGTAGCTGAACTTAACCAAAGATGCACTATGTGTGGGGCATGCCTTGATGCATGTGAACAAGAAGCTATTTTATCAGACGTTAAAGAAGCTGAAGAAATTGACTTAAGCGGATACAATGGTGTCTGGATATTTGCCGAGCAAAGGGATGGTGTGCTGAATAAGGGCTCTTTAGAACTTTTGAGTTGTGGTTACAATCTTGGAAAAACATTGGGTGAGGAACTCTGTGTCGTACTTTTAGGAAAAGATGTTTCTCATCTAATAAACGAGCTCTCAGCTTACGGTGTAGAGAAAGTTTATCTTGCCCAGGACGAAAAACTAAAGATCTATCAAACCAATGCTTATGCGAACACCATATCCGGGATAATTGCAAATTATAAACCAAGTATTGTATTATATAGCGCCACCCGTTTAGGGAGAGATTTAGCGCCACGCATCGCTCGCCGGCTTGAAGCAGGGCTTACAGCGGACTGTACGGAACTCACAATTGATGAGAAAGGAAAATATTTACTGCAAACAAGACCGGCATTTGGAGGAAATATAATGGCAACTATTGTCTCGCCCAGGACAAGGCCTCAGATGGCAACAGTGCGTCCCGGTGTGATGAAACTAATAACGCAGGAAAAAAGAAACAAACCTCAGGTTATTGAATGCCCGGTTCCACTTGATACAAAGGATATAAAAACTAAAATTCTTGAAGTTGTTAAAGAGAGACAAAGACATGATAACATTCAGGATGCAAAGGTTATTATAGGTGGAGGCAGGGGAATCAGGTCTGAGGATGGTGTTAAAATGCTTGAGTCATTGGCGGAAGTAATTGGAGGAGAAGTTGGTGGTTCCCGGGTAGTTGTAGAAAAAGGTTGGATCCCCCAGGAAAGACAGATTGGACAAACCGGTCTGTCTGTCAGCCCTGACTTATATATTGCATGTGGCATATCCGGCTCAATTCAACACAGGGCAGGGATACAAAATTCAAAAATTATTGTAGCTATCAATATGGACCCGGATGCTCCCATATTCGGTATCGCTGACTATGGAATTGTAGGGGACCTGTTTGAGATCGTCCCTGCATTGACAAAAGCGTTAAAGGAAGAAAGATAGACACAGATTAAGGGACTGTAACGAAATAACCTAATTATTATTGTAATCAATCAGTATCAATAATATATAGCTTTATTAGGATTTGAATATAGAATAATGAACATTAGAACAATAGAATAATGAATAAAAACAGAAAATATGATATTGAAGAGCGTCTTATCAATTTTACCATTTTAATTATGGAA
>JBDRNO010000113.1:0-2621 GCA_043811005.1 Bacteroidota bacterium
CGTCAATCTCATAAGCCTCTGCGGCACTCATAATCATCTCTCCGGTAACCGGACTATTGCTCCACCAATATTTACTCTTGATATAGTCGTCAATTTTCTCGGCGGTATCCATCACCCCCATCTTGCTCAAAATATTCATTACTTTTTTCTCGTGCAGGGGGTCGGTGGCATAAGGAGTGATATCATATTCACCTAAAACCGCGACTGAACCATCGGTTATAATTTCCGCAAGAATTTCTTCTTTAACAGCGGCAGACTTGGATGTGTCAACTAACAAATTTAATTTAAACAAAGTATCCTCTAAAGAGAGAATTTCTTTATCGGCAGCATTCATTCTTTTCAAATCGCCGTTCATTGAAGCATAATCTTTGGAGAGTTCAAACTCTCTTAGTCGGCTAGTGAGTATTTGTACGAGATCTTCTATCCTCATAAAGATATTATACCACAAACATAGCTAGTTAAAAAATCAAATATCAAAAATCAAAATGACAAATTAAAATGTAAAATTTTACTTTCTCCCTTTCAGCGTTATGATACTTGAAGCAATAATTTTGGATATCTCTATCCACTTCTAAGAAGTTGTTTTTCCATCACCTCATTTACATTTCCTCTACCTAGAGAGTCAATAAATTTTACCAAACGCAAAACCCACTTATACAACCTGGACTTAAACTCATTTTTAAACTTTACATTGTCATTTTTCATTTTGAGATTTTCATTTTGATCTATTTAAGTCCTAAAAACTTGGCCACGGTCAAAAGCTTCCTTCCAACTAATTCGCCAAATGTCCCGGCATCAGTATTGCCTTCAACTGTAGTACTCCAAGGATTACCTCCCGCTCCCGCGTCAATCAACGCCTTTCCTGTTGTACCCGCGGTCGTGTGGCCTGCGGTCAGTTCATCCCATACTATATTTGCCAAGTTAAGATCTGTGAGGGTAGCTGATGAGGATGATGAACGCGTTACATGCGTCTGCGCTGTTGGCAGGAATGGACTCATGGTTGTACCGGATTCATCTACCGCCACCAAGTTACCACCTAACACCTCACATTGTACTTTATTCCATATTTTATACGAATCTGAATTGTCAAACTGATTATCAGTCCCGGATTCAAGCCCAAAAGTGGTGAGTTGCTGTTCAGAATCTACTGATAGAACACTGGTTATTGAGCCGTCTGTCACATTTACCACAGTATCTCCGGCCAAAATACCATCACTTATAAACGTACCAACAGAATCAGTTAAGACGGTTCCTGTTGTATCTGGTGTAGTGACTGTGCCACTTGAGTCCACTCCGCCCTGTACCTCAAAAGCAATCACCGCATTTTGCAGGGTTGCCGTGATGCCCACATACACTCCGCCTCCCAAAACATCTTTACCGGACGCATCTATCAGGAAAGGAAAATGCAGACCAAGCACGGTGTCCTCCCACGCGCGAACCAAATCCACAATTTCCTGTATGCTAATAGAGGTAGTTGGTGAATCTACCTCTATTAAGCGAGGGCTTAGGTGTGGATAAACCGTGATTGTCGCCATATTATTCTTCTTCTTTTTCTATTTCAACTCCATTGTTTACTAAATTTCTTTTTTCTTCATTCGCTATTGCAGTTTCAATCATGAATCTATAGTCTTCCTGCGTTTGCCTTTCTTTTTTTATAGCATTCTCAAAAATGACTATTTTTGCGTCACAACTTTTTACTCCTTCTTTTAATGATTCTATATTAAATCCTGATCCATTTGATTCCGGACTATAAATTATTTCTCTATACTCTTCTTGCGTTGCCCTTTCCTTTTTAATTGCATCTTCAAAAATGACGATATTAGCGTCACATTTCTTTATTCCTTCTTTTAATGATTCCATACTAATTCCTGTCATATTATGATATTTTATTAAAATTTCTATCCTTGATCAAGATTACATCAATATCCAGACCTGTATCGGCCTTTATTGTCTGAACACAACTATAGTTTACATATCTCGGACTATCCTTAGCCGCTGCTTTTCTACACCTAACTTCCACCTCTGCAGGAGTAGAACCAGCGTATGTTGTTCTTGCAATACCAGATTCGTCTGTCTCGGTATTGAGTACCTCTGTTCTATCTGAAGTCAAAAATACCGCAACCTTGGCATTTTGGATAACAGCATCATCTATACCCACTACTGTTACCTTCACTGGAACAGAACCCCGAGTTGTAGTTCTTCTGTGTTTAGCCATATTATTCTGTTGCGTTATTATTAGCATCTACACGAAGTGTAACATCAAGGGTAAACCCGGTACCTGATAAAACATTTTGAATTGAGCTATATGGTATATACTTAATCGCTCCTGAACTTGCTTTTCTGCACCGTACCTCTACCTCAACGGGAGTTGCGCCGGCATAAGTCGTTTCAGCTACACCTGAGCCATCAGTGTCCTTGTTCATTAATTCAGTCCCACCAGAAGTTTTATACACGGCAGTTTGCACCCCTGATATTAAACCACCTCCTGTATCTTTAACTGTTACTTTAATAGTTACCGACCCCTGAATCACAGTGAATCCTGAGCTAGTTGTCGGGTTAGACGTTCCTGCTTTTGAAATTGCCACTACGTTTGCTGGAGCAGTGGTGTTGTTTACGTCTGT
>JBDRNO010000114.1:0-8048 GCA_043811005.1 Bacteroidota bacterium
AAATACTTAACTTTTTTGGAATTTTCCCATTTACTAAATCTTTTAGATAAATAAAATATAAATTACCCCAACCCGCGGCCCTGTTTTTTATAAGGGGGGGGGGGGGTAATTGGCTGGTAATCAATTGGTTGCGGAGTAGAGTTTTTCATGATAAATATTTTTTTATTAGCAGATTGATTTTTTAAAAAGTGCTTATTATTACGGATATTAAAGTTATTTGGTTACAAAATATTATTAAAAGTTATCAACAATTTGAGCTTTATAATATTGGCAGGGATTGGAGGAATAATATTTTTGAAAAATTTATAATACCATACCCAAAAAACAACGTTCATTCTGTTATTAAGATTTACTAAATCTTTAGTATATGATTAGCGTGCTTAAATAAATGGTTTCCATTAAATTATAATAGCCCTAAACAGATACAATCTTCAAGATATAGTAAATCTATAAACAAAACAATAACTCTCAATATTTTGAGTTTAAGCATGTATAATTGTTTAATATTAGACATTGAAGCCGATAGCAAAATATTTTATTGCTGTAATAGCCATACTATGCCTTTTCCCCAAGGTATGGGAAACGGGCGCCTCTATATATAAAAACCCATCTCCTATCTCCCATCTCTTATCACCCATCTTTTCCGATTCCATTCCCGAAGATTCTGCCGGCACTGACACCGTTATTAGTTTACCATATCCCTTTGACGACAATGTTGAAGTACAGCAATCGGGCTCAACTGATAATGGCTTATACCTGAATGATCCTTCAAATATTCAAACTACAACCGAATACGATCCTGAAACAGGGCAATATGAGATAACACAAACGATTGGTGATCATAATTTCAGGAACCCTGCCTATATGACTTTTGATGAATATCTCGATTACGACATGGACCGTGCTATCAAAAACTATTGGCAGCAGAAAGCGACTTCCGAGAGTTTTGATCGCCAGAGAGCTATCATTCCCAAGATACATATAGGAAGCGAGGTGGTGGATAGAATATTTGGCGGCAGCACTGTTGATATCCGCCCACAGGGTTCTGCCGAGCTTACTTTTGCAATAAAGGTGTCTAAAAACGATGATCCTTCCTTGCCTGAAAAAACGAGAAAAGTCAGCACGTTTGATTTTGATGAAAAGATACAGATGAGCGTAACCGGCTCTATTGGAGATAAGCTGAAACTGACTACCAGGTATAATACCGAGGCAACCTTTGATTTTGAAAATAAAATGAAATTGGAATATGCAGGAAAAGAAGATGAGATAATAAAAAAGATCGAAGCCGGAGATGTTAGCTTGCCTCTGACAGGATCATTGATCACCGGCAGCCAGACCTTGTTCGGAATAAAGACGCAACTTCAGTTTGGGAAACTGTTCGTTACAAGCGTTTTCTCTCAGGAAAAAGGGAAAAAATCGGAGATTGATGTTAAGGGAGGGGCACAGACAGTTGAATTTGATGTACAGGCAGATCACTACGAAGAAAACAAACATTTTTTCCTCGCGCAATATTTCAGGGATAACTATGAGAAGGCATTGGAGAAGCTGCCATTGATAAATTCAGGTGTAAATATTACTAAAATTGAGGTTTGGGTATCCAGCAGGTTAGGGCAAACTGACAACGTCAGGAACATTGTAGCATTTATGGATCTTGGTGAATCAGATTATTTTGATAACACCGGCTTCATTAGTTCATACAATGAAACAGTTCCTTCAAACGGCACCAATACTTTATATGAAACCATTACTGACTCAGTTAATGTATATTATGTTATCCGGGATATAAACAAGGTGAATTCGATCTTTAACGCCAATAGTCAATTGACTGCAGCCCAGGATTACGAAAAAGTTGAAAGCGCACGCTTATTGTCTTCCTCTGAATATACGCTCAACAATCAATTGGGATTTATCTCTTTAAGATCTGCCTTATCCAATGATGATGTGCTTGCCGTTGCATTTCAATATACGCTTAATGGTAAAACCTACCAGGTTGGTGAATTTTCTTCCCTGAGCGGGATTAGCGCTCCCAATGCATTGTTTGTTAAGCTGCTAAAAAGCACTGAGATCAAAACCAATCTTCCTACCTGGGACCTGATGATGAAGAACGTTTACGCTGTGGGCAGTTATAATGTACAGCAAGAGGGTTTTAAATTGGATATATTGTACAAAGACCCGGAAATAGGAACCCCGGCTAATTATCTTAAAGAGGGAGCAATGAAGAGTATTCCCCTTATCCGCGTACTTAACCTGGATAATCTCGACTCCAAGCTGGGACCTTATCCGGATGGGCTTTTTGACTTTATCAATGGAGTTACTATTAATAAATCAAACGGTAGGGTGTATTTCCCGGTCCTCGAACCTTTTGGAGAATATTTGAAAAACAAGATCACCGGAGGGGATTATAACCTTTTAACACTTGCCAACAAATACATTTTTGAAGAACTCTACGAGATGACAAAGAGCGATGCTCAGCAGGAATTCCCTGACAAGAACAGGTTCAGCTTAGTGGGTAGTTACCAGTCGGCTTCCGGCTCCGAGATATCGCTTAATGCCATGAATGTCCCTGAAGGATCGATCACCGTCTCTGCCGGAGGCAGACAACTCGCTGAAAATATTGACTACACTGTTAACTATGCCATGGGTAGAGTAACTATCATCAATGAAGGCATATTAAATTCCGGCACACCAATTAAAATTGCCTTTGAGAGCAATACGCTTTTTAATATACAGTCAAAAACACTGATGGGCTCCCGTTTTGATTACAGGATGTCTAAGGATCTTAATTTAGGTGGTACTATCATGCATTTAACCGAGCGCCCTATCACCCAAAAAATAAATATCGGAGATGAGCCGATATCAAATACGATCTGGGGTTTAGACGCTGATTACCGTACAGAATCTCCTTTTATTACCAGGATGGTTAATAAAATACCGCTTCTCAATACTGCCGCAACTTCATCAATTACTGTTAACGGAGAAATTGCCAATATGATTCCCGGGCATTCAAGGGCTGTTGGTAAAGAAGGTATTTCCTACATTGATGATTTTGAAGGGAGCAGATCATCTATTGACTTAAAATCTTTCAGCACCTGGGTGCTGGCGAGTACTCCGCAGGGGCAACCGGATCTGTTTCCCGAAGCAGAACCCAGTACCGGCTTGGAATACGGATATAACCGGGCAAAGTTTGCATGGCACGTAATTGACCCGCTGTTTGCGAGAAATAATAACCTAACCCCCGATCATATTAAAGACAGCCCGGAGCAGTCAAACCACTATGTCAGGGAAATTTACGAAACAGAAATATTCCCCAAAAAACAACTACCCAGCGGGTATGTTCCCAACATGGCTGTGTTTGACCTCGCTTTTTATCCCGATAAAAGAGGGTCCTATAACTATGATGTAAACAATGTAAATACAGATGGAACATTTTCAAATCCAGGGGAACGCTGGGGTGGTATCATGCGGGCAATCACAACCAATGATTTTGAAGCAGCCAATATTGAGTTCATCGAGTTTTGGATGATGGACCCGTTTCACGGGGATAATGGCAATAACAATCAGACAGGCGGTGACCTTTACTTCAACCTGGGCAGCATTTCTGAAGATATTTTAAGAGACGGACGCAAGAGCTATGAAAACGGGCTGCCAACATCTGCTGATTTAACTCCGGCAGATACCACGATTTGGGGCAGGGTGTCTGCAACGCAGGCAATAGTAGATGCTTTTGACAGCGACCCCGAAGCCAGGAAAATGCAGGATGTCGGGTTGGACGGTTTGGGAGATGAAGACGAAAAAACATTCTTCAATAGTTATCTCAATTCAATGTTACAATACGGCATCGAATCAACGGCTTATAAAGAAGCGAATGAGGATCCTTCATCAGATAATTATCACTATTTCAGGGGAGAAGATTATGATAATGAAGAGAAAAGCATTCTCGGAAGATATGAATTGTATAACGGCTTGGAAGGAAACTCGCCAACTACTGAAAGTTCACCTGAAGACTACCCGACATCCTCCACAACACTTCCCAACAAAGAAGATATAAACCGTGACAATACCCTTGACGAAAATGAAAGCTATTACCAATACAGGGTAAGCCTGCGACCCGAAGATATGATAAAAGGACAGAACTATATTACCGATGTTGTAACAGGTACCGGAACCACAAAAGACGATAATCCAATTGATGTAAAGTGGTATCAGTTCAAAATTCCTATTAAAAATCCTGATAAAGTAATAGGAGATAAGCAGGACTTTAAGTCAATTCGATTTTTAAGAGTATTTTTAAAAGGATTTGAGGAAAAGGCGATCTGCCGTTTTGCACGGCTGGCATTGGTGAGGAGTGAATGGCGAAAATCCAATTTTGATCTAAAAGCTGATGGAGATTACTTGCAAGATGATGACTTTGATGCTACGGCATTTGATGTGTCTGTAGTTAATATTGAAGAAAACTCTAATTATGTAATCCCTCCTGATATTGAGAGGGAACTGGATATCGGAGACCCCAACCTGAGAGAGTTGAACGAACAATCATTATTGTTGAAGGTGTGTGGCCTTGAAGATGGAGATGCCCGGGCTGCCTATAAAATTGCTGATTTTGACGTCCGTGCATATAAAAAGCTAAAGATGTTCGTTCATGCCGAAGCGGTTAGTGACGCGTTGTTGAAATACGGAGATCTGACTGTTTTTATGCGATTCGGGAGTGATTTTACAGATAATTATTACGAATATGAAATACCTCTTACGTTTACTTTATCAGGTTCCACAACTGATCCTTCGGTTATCTGGCCAGAAGCCAATCATTTTGATTTTGAGTTCGCAGTGCTTCATGACGTAAAGCAAGAGAGGAATAAAGAAAACTGGGACAACAGATTGCGTTACCCGCAAAACGGGTATCCCGATGGAATAAACCGGGTTTACGTAAAAGGTAATCCCGATTTGAGCCGAGTAAAAACAATAATGATAGGTATAAGGAATCCCAAGAGGGATGACCAGCATCTCAATGATGACGGATTGCCTAAATGCGCCGAAATATGGGTAAACGAACTTCGTTTAACTGATTTTGATGAGAAGAGCGGCTGGGCGGCAAATTCGAGGGTGAGTACAAGATTAGCTGATTTTGGGATTATAAATCTTGCAGGAGGTTTCAGGACCCCGGGTTTCGGAAGCATTGAGAAGAAAGTTAATGAACGGGACAGGGAGACGACACTGCAATATGATATTTCTTCAACATTGCAGTTGGGCAATTTCATTCCCGATAAAGTTGGGATTAAGATACCTATGTATGTGGGGTATTCCGAGCAAATCAAAAAACCCCAATACAATCCCTTAGACCCCGATATTTTAATGGAGGATGCATTGGAAGAATACGACCCGGCAGAACAGGACTCAATTAAAAATATCTCCCGGGATTACACAAGGCGTAAGAGCATAAACTTTACAAATGTTAAAAAGACAAAGGGGAAAAGTTCAAAAAAACCTCACATTTACGACATTGAAAACCTGGCATTAACTTACGCATTTACTGAAGATCATAGTTCAAACATCAATACAGAATTCAATACTGCAAGAACATACAGGGGTGCATTAAGTTACAATTTCAATGCCAACCCAAAAAATATCAAGCCATTTGCCAAAATGAAAGCTTTCAGAAAGGCAAAATACCTGCGTCTCTTAAAGGATTTTAATTTTTACTACATGCCTTCCCGCCTTTCATTCAGAACCGACCTTGACAGAAAATACAGTGAAGCAAAACCCAGAAACACCACCAATTATGACTTGATCATTGATACCACTTTTGCCAAGATGTTTACATGGAACAGGATATATGACCTTAAATACGATATTACCAGTTCACTGAAAATGGATTTTTCTGCGAGGAACATAGCCAGCATTGATGAGCCACAAGGCAGAATTGACAAAGAATGGGAAAAAGACAGTATCTGGGAAAATATTTACTCTTTTGGCAGAACCACTAATTATAATCATACTGCAAATGCAAACTATATGCTTCCTTTAAGTAAGATACCGCTTACCAACTGGATCACTGCATCCGTACGTTACGGGGCTACTTACGACTGGATAGGCGCTCCACAGGGATTGGATTCTCTGGGGCATACCATTAAGAACTCTAACACAAAGCAACTTAACGGACAACTTAACATGGTAAACTTTTACAATAAAGTGAAGTATTTAAAAAAGATCAATCAGAAGTACGGGAAAAGTGGAAAAGGCAAGCCAAAACCTGAACCCAGTTATAAAAAGGTGAAATATGAAATGGACGATGTAAGTTTTAAAGCCCGGAAACCCAAGAAAATTACACATGATCTTGAAACAAAAGACATTAATGTTGAAGTATTCGATTCTAAGGGGGAGGAAGTTAAAGGCAAAATATTTATTATTAATGAGAATAAGGTAACTTTTGAAATCAAAAAGGATGTAAAAAATGCAAAAGTAATTGTAACGGGTAAAATAAAAAGGCGTAAGGTCAACATTATAAAAATAGCCGAACTTACAGCCAGGACTGCAATGAGTGTAAAGAATGTATCGTTCACATATTCCGAAAATAACGGAACCACTCTACCCGGTTATATGAAGAAAACTGAAATTATAGGGCAAGACTGGGATGCTTCAGCGCCAGGGATGGACTTCCTGTTTGGCTATCAGCCCGATACTGTCTGGTTACATGAAAAATCCCGGGAAGGATGGATCTCGCCAAGCACCAGTTTATACACCAGTTATCAGCAGACCGGAACTAAAAACCTGGATATAAAAGCAAAGGTCGAACCATTACCCGGTTTGCGAATTGATCTGACGGCAAACAGGAATGAATCCAGAAATTATAGCGAAGTCTTTAAGGATTCTATTGGAGATGGAGAACACTTTGAACATTTAAGCCCGATGGAGGGAGGCAATTACAGCATATCATTCTTTTCTTTACCTACCGCTTTTACCAGGGATGATGACGATCACGTATCTAAAACATTTACAGAGTTCGCGAATAACAGGGAGGGTGTTGCGACTCTTTTGGCAGAAGAATATGAAAAGAGAAATATCATGAATGGATCAACTCCGGAAGCTGACTATGCTCAGCGTTTTGGCGGTACGTCACAAGATGTGTTGATACCGGCATTCATGGAAGCGTATGGAGGAGTTAATCCGTCAAATGTCCTTTTTAATCCTTTCTTGAAAATACCCAAACCCAACTGGCGAATAACTTATGACGGACTGTCGAAAATTCCTCTTATTGAAAAACATTGTAAAACCGTAACCATCGGTCATGCCTATCGTTCTACATTCAGCATATCATCTTTTACTACTAATTTATATTATATAGATGAAAGCCGTACCATGGAGTTGGATAAAGAATACACAACAGAAAAGGATGTTAATGGCAATTATTATTCTAAATATGAAATCAACCAAATCTCCATATCAGAGCAGTTAAGCCCTCTTATCAAGGTTGATGTGACATGGAAAAACAGCTTGCTCACCAGGTTTGAAATTAAAAAAACCAAGAACCTGTCAATGGATTTTTCCAATAACCAGCTTACAGAAGTAAGGGGCACTGAGATCGTTGTAGGCGCTGGGTACAGGTTTAAAGATGTAGAGATACCGATAGAAATAGGGAGAACAAAGAAAAGGCTTAAAAGTGATGTAAATTTAAAAGCTGATTTTTCGTTAAGAGATAATGAAACCATTATCAGAAAACTGGTGGAAGGAACCAATACCACTTCTAAAGGGCTAAGAACTATAATTATTGATATTAAAGCAGATTATGTTATAAACCAGCGGTTTAATCTCCGTCTTTTTTATAAAAAGAATATAAATGTGCCTTTTGTATCAAACTTGCACAAAACTTCCACCATGAGCGCGGGTTTAACCATACGATTCACGCTTGCACCATAGGAACAGTAGGCAGTTGGCAATTGCAGTTGGTAATAAATTTTGACAGAGTTTCAATAAATGGAAACGGGGAGGAGGAGAAACGGTGAAACGGGGAATGAATAACAAGCTTTCCAAAAGTTCTAAACTTTTGGAAAGCT
>JBDRNO010000115.1:0-17924 GCA_043811005.1 Bacteroidota bacterium
TAATTATTACCATGGTCTGCCAGCTAAGTTGATATCTGAGGGAATTAATCCAAAGGTACCCTGGCTTTATGATTATAAATTGGATTTCAGGTTCAAATAAGATTCTTACTAAAATGAATACCCGATATAAAATAGCTGATAATTATCGGGACGGGGACACACGGATTTTCAGTCCATTGCTCTACCTCCCGATAGTTATCGGGATGAGCTATGGCACCTCCTTTTCGGATTGCAAATATATATTTCAAATCGGTGAAAGCAAAACTTTAACAAAAAAACAATTTTGAATCATATGACCTAAGTGGTACATTTGCACCCGGATCAACTCACTATGATGGAACTTCTCCTGCATACACTCGACAACGGTATCAGACTTGTTCATAACAAAATCCCCGGAATGGTCGCGCATTGCGGACTGTTAATCAGTACTGGTTCGCGCGACGAGACAGACACTGAACATGGCATGGTACATTTCATCGAACATATGCTTTTCAAGGGTACAAAAAAAAGAAAAGCATATCACATCCTGAGCCGGCTTGAAGATGTAGGAGGCGAACTTAATGCTTATACCACTAAAGAGGAGACAGCCGTGTTTGCCTCATTTATGAAAGAGGACTATGAGAGAGCTGTCGAGATTATAAGTGACATCACAGTTAATTCAGTCTTCCCCGAGAAAGAGATTGAAAGGGAAAAAGACGTCGTCATCGAAGAGATCCACTCCTGGCTCGATAATCCGGCCGAGCTCATTTTTGATGATTTTGAAGAACTGATTTTTGCGGATCAACCTTTAGGCCGCAATATTCTTGGCACATCCGAATCGGTTAAATCTTTCTCACAACATAGCCTGTCAGACTTTGTCTCAAGAAATTATTACACCGATCAGATGGTCTTCTGTTCAGTTGGGAATATTGCTGATGATAAAATAGTGAGGCTTTTTCACAAGTATTTTGCTCCGGTTGCCGGGAAAAAAAGAGAGCCGGCACCTAAGGCTTCCCGGGGGTATAAGCCAGCCACAGTGACAAAACAGATGAATACTTACCAGAATCATTGTATTATTGGGAACATCGCTTACGATCTGAAAGACAAAAGGAGAATGGGGATGTTCCTGCTTAATAACATTCTTGGAGGCCAGGGGTTGAATTCGAGGTTAAATATGTCGCTTCGCGAGAAAAACGGACTCGCATACAATGTGGAATCGACCTATAATCCTTATTGCGACACAGGTGTTTTTTCGATATATTTTGGTACGGATGCTCATAACCTTGATAAAAGTATTTCCATTGCCATGTCGGAACTAAAGAAACTGCAGTGCGTGAAACTGGGAATAATACAGCTGAGCAAGGCAAAAAACCAGATAAAGGGATATCTTGCAAGAGGTTATGAAAACCATGAAAGTCTGATGCTAAGCCTTGGGAAGAGCCTTCTTGTCTTTAACAAGATCGATAATATTGAAGAGATATGCAGAAAAATAGATAGTGTTTCATCATCGGAACTGCTTGAGATTGCAAATGACATTTTCGAATCTCCCAGGTTATCGACTCTGATATATAAATAATTATGAACCGGGAACTTGAGAAATTCCTTCTGGATCATTCTTCACCTGAAGACCCAGTTCTTGAAGATCTCTACCGGCAGACACATATCAGGTTTGTTAATCCGAATATGATCTGCGGTCATCTCCAGGGAAAACTCCTTGAGATGATCTCAAAAATGATACACCCTGAAAATATTCTTGAAATCGGAACCTTCACCGGATATTCCGCAATCTGTCTTGCCAGAGGGCTCAAACCAGGAGGTCTGGTTACGACTATTGAACTTAATGATGAACTTACCGGCTTTGCCAGATCTTATTTTCAAAAAGCCGGCGTTGAATCAAAGATTATCCAGCTAACAGGCAGAGCACAGGATATCGTCCCGGGACTAAACCAGATGTTCGATCTTGTTTACATTGATGGCGACAAACCGGAATATTCTGAGTATTTCAAAATCGTAATTGGCAAGGTGAAGACCGGGGGTTATTTAGTCGTTGATAATGTCCTTTGGGGTGGTAAAGTTCTGGAAAAAGATACAAAAGATCCCCAGACCAGAGGTATCATTGAGTTTAATGAAATGATCCGCAGACAGGAAAATATTGAAAATATTATCCTGCCGGTAAGAGATGGAATAATGTTAATCAGAAAGATAATCTAAGATTTTTATGTTTCCCCTTTGTGTCGCTTTGTGATGTACTTTGCGATACTCTGTGGTTCAATAAATTAGTTTAACCACAAAGGAACTCTAAGGATATCACAAAGTCGCTCAAAGGACTTTATAGACACCTCCTTGGAGATGGGTTTAGAGCAAATAAGCAGATTTAATGAACTATTGTTTCATGCCTGACATTATGGTACAGTTTTTGCAACTTTCCAAAAAAATACTCATATGAAAAAGTTAATAATATTCCCTGTTTTAATCATTTCATTATGTGTTCTGGAAGCACAGACAAGCAGGACCGAAGTTCTCCGGGATCTTGAGCAAAGCCAGGCTGCAAATCAGCAGGGTACAGCAATAGCAACATTAAAAGCATCAAGTCGTTTATTTGGCGACAAGAATGACCTCACCTCAGTTATCCTCATAATACCCTCAGGCTCAACAGTAAGTGTATTAGGTTCGGATGATACTTTTCTCCACGTTGTTTTTGATGAAATCGAAGGCTTTATTTTAGCACGTCATGCTGTAATAGACAGAACATCTGTTGCAGCCCGCTCACCTGCTCAGCAGGCTGAGCCTGTTCAGCAGCAACAACCTGTTCAGCAGCAACAACAGCAGCAAAACAACAGGTTCTCATACCTGGAGAATAAGTATGGTACCGGTACAGCTGTCAGACTTTACGAAGGAAAGATATGGAAGGGCATGAGTGCTGAGATGGTTAAAGACAGTTGGGGAAATCCAAAGAAGATGAACCGTCTTATCAGCGGCAACAACATCCGGGAAGAATGGGTCTATAATAACTCCTGGTTATTTATTCAGAACGACCGGCTTGTTGAATGGGGTCCGGTAAGGAAGTAAAGATTTCATCGGATTTTAGCTGAACAGTTAATTTATCCGCAGTTTTTGCAGATAAAAAAAAATTCTTATTTTTGCCCGTGAATTTGCGGGAGTAGCTCAGTTGGTAGAGCATAACCTTGCCAAGGTTAGGGTCGCGGGTTCGAGTCCCGTCTCCCGCTCAAACAAAAAAGGCTGTGAAAACAGCCATTTATTATTTGGAAAGGACGACTCAGGTTTACCTGCAGGAGGACTGAACAAATAATAAATGATGCCACGTAAGTGGATTTTTTGTTTGAAAGCAACTCCCCGAAGGGTCCGCCCCGGCAAAGACGGGGCAATCCCGTCTCCCGCTCAAACAAAAAAGGATGCTAAAGCAGCCTTTTTTGTTTGATTTCCGACCAATGTAAAGTATTAATATTAACTTCGATACCCAAAACTTTAAATAAATAATCCAAAATACCTCATTATGAAAAAATCAATCTATGTTATTTTTATCCTTTTAATTGGTATCATATTTTCCTGTAAAACAGTTAAAAAAGAGACAGTACATTCTATTCCTTTTGAAAAGTACACCCTGCCAAACGGGCTTACCGTAGTACTCAATGAGGACAAATCAGATCCCATAGCAGCTCTTGCTATTTATTACCATGTTGGTTCAAGCCGCGAAGTGCCAGGAAAAACCGGATTCGCTCATCTATTTGAACACATGATGTTCCAGCGATCTGAAAATGTGGGGGAGGACGAGCTTTTCAGGAATATCCAGGGCGCGGGCGGTACCCTGAACGGCAGTACAAGCCAGGACAGAACCAATTACTACGAAGTGGTTCCAAAAAATGCTTTGGAAATGGTGATGTGGCTCGAATCGGACAGGATGGGTTATCTGACCAATACTGTTACAAAGGCATCTCTGGTCAATCAGCAAAATGTAGTTCAGAACGAAAAACGCGAAAGTGTGGATAATGCAGCTTATGGATTCAATTCAGGACTGATAGCCAAAAATCTTTATTCTCCCGGGCATCCTTACAGCTGGACTGTCATAGGTGAGATGGAAGATCTTACAAACGCAACTGTTGAGGATGTAAGAGCTTTTCATAAGAAGTTCTATGCGCCTAATAATGCCACTTTGACTGTTTCAGGCGATATAAACAAAGAAGAAGCAAAAGTCCTGATTGAAAAGTATTTCGGGGAGATACCGGCTGGCGAACCCATTGAGAAAAGAGAACCGATGCCTGCTTCCGTTGCTTCAACCATAAGGCTCTACCACGAGGATAACTTTGCAAAAGCACCTCAGCTTACAATGGTTTTTCCAACAGTTCAACGCTATTCAAAAGATTCCTATTCACTTAATTTCCTTGGCGAACTGCTTGCCAATACAAAGAAGGCTCCATTATATGTAGTTCTTGTAAAAGATAAGAAACTGACATCCAGGGTAATGACCCGTAACGGTTCCCAGGAACTTGCCGGTAGCTTCATGATCTCAGTTGCCGCCAACCCGGGAGTAAACCTGACCGACGTTGAAAAAGCCATTTTTGAAGGATTTGAAAAATTTGAAAAAGAGGGTTTTATAGAAGATGATCTGACAAGAATAAAAGCTCAGTATGAGACACGGTTCTATACCTCGTTTGCCAGTGTCCAGGGAAAGGCATTCCAGTTGGCAGAATACACTATGAATACAGGTGATCCTGAGTATTATAAGAAAGATCTTGCTGCCATACAGGCTGTTACTATGCAGGACATCAAAGACGTATATGAAAAATACATAAGGGGAAAAAAATTCATTCAAACAAGTTTTGTTCCTAAAGGTCAGGTTAACCTTATTGCAGAAGGATCGGTGAATGCCGGAATCGTTGAAGAAGATGTTACAAAAGCCGCTGAAGTAAAAGCTGCAGAAGTTACCGAAGAACCGATTGTCAAGACTCCAACAAAATTTGACCGTTCGGTAAAACCGGCTCCCGGTCCCGATCCATCCGTTACTATTCCCCAGGTATGGACATCCACTCTGGGAAACGGTATAAAAGTATGGGGGATTAAGCACAGCGAACTGCCACTTGTCCAGTATTCAATTGTGCTCAATGGGGGTCACATGGTTGAAGAGATATCAAAAGCAGGTCTGGCAAATCTTGTTGCTTCATTGATGAATGAAGGAACAAAAAACAAGACTCCCGAGGAACTGGAAGACGCGATAGGTCTCCTTGGAGCTTCCATAAGGGTCTATTCAGGGAATGAAGATATCACGGTAAGTGTAAGTACACTTGCAAAGAATTTTGAAAAGACCATTGCCCTGGTTGAAGAGATGCTGCTGGAGCCCAGATGGGATGAAGAACAGTTTGGCCTTGCAAAGAGCAGGATAATAAACACTCTTAAAAGAAATCAGGCTAGTCCCGATTACCTGGCTTCAATAACTTTAAACAAGCTTCTTTTCGGTGAAAACAGTATCCTTGCTGTTGAGTCTTCCGGAACAGAAGCTTCTGTTTCATCTATTAGTATTGATGACCTGAAGGCTTTCTATGAAAAATATTTCTCTCCCTCAGTTGCCAGGCTTCTCATAACCGGCGATGTTGATCAGCAGAGAGTTGAAAATGCTTTCGCAGGGCTGGGTGCAAAATGGCAGCCTAAAGAGGTGTTATTACCTGAAGTGGTCGCCCCTTCAGCTCCCGAAAAATCAGCAATATATTTTGTTGATATTCCTGATGCAAAGCAATCGGTTATCTCCATAGGAGCGCCATCAATATCCAGGACAGATCCTGATTATTATCCTGCCCATGTTGCAAATTATAAGTTAGGTGGATCCTTTAACGGTCTATTTAACCTTATTCTGCGGGAGGAGAAAGGATTTACTTACGGTGCGCGTTCTAACATTTCAGGCTCAAAGAATTACGGAACCTTTTCAGCCTCATCCAGAGTCCGTACAAACTCAACTCTCGAATCGGTTACAATCTTTAAAACCGAAATGGAGAAATATCGCGAGAACATGCCCGGGGAGTATATTGATTTTACGAAAGATGCCCTTATAAAAGGGAATGCTCTCAGGTTTGAAACCATTGGTGGCCTGCTGGGTATGTTAAATACTATGAGTTCCTATAACCTGCCTATGGATTACATAAAGCAGGAAGAGGATTATGTTAAAGGGCTTACACCGGAAAAACAGCTTGAAGTCGTTAAAAAACATATTGATCCTTCTAAGATGTACTATGTGGTTGTAGGTGATGCTAAAACCCAGCTTAAAGAGCTTGAGAAAGTTGGTTTAGGTAAACCGATAATTGTGAAAAACTAACCGGAAGCAATTTCTTATCTTGTTACAGATAAGATATGAGTTTAAGAAACATTTTTAGTTTCCAGATCTGACTCCATATCAGGCTGTGATTCAATGCTTTCTTCAAATATCGGGGGAGTCTCCAATTTTCTCTTGTATAGAATATTGCTGCCCATCATTACAATAATCGTCATCAGTATTACAAGGGTGACAACCTCTTCATTAATCAGAGTAATCTTTGATATCTCGGGGATACTAAGGAAGAGCAGGATGGTTATAAGTCCCCTGGGAGCAAAAAAAACCAGGGTTAATGAGGGAATTTTCAATGCATAACGGACAAAAAGCCATCGTATCAGCAGCATACCTACAGTTATCACAAGGCTTACCAGGATATTGTTTAAGCTGAAAAGCCCCCCGATACTGGCATAATAACCAAACATTACAAAGAAAAAAGATCTTACAATAAATGTTAACTCACGCAGTATTCTCCGGAAGGATTCAAGATCATTTCTGAATTTCTCAAAATCAACATATCTTTTGATTATTGTATGCTCAACTAAATGACTGTTTGATAACGCTATGCCAAAAACAAGAACAAGGAAAAGGGCAGGAAGATGGATGATTTTGGCAAGTGCATACACCATAACAACAGATGTCATGATGATGATATAGTTTATATGGTAACTTATTTTGTGTAAAAGCAAAGCCAGAACAGAAGTTATGGCTGCTGATAGAAATATAGTAAGTATTCCGCTAAAGGCAAAATTAACTAATCCCCAACCAATAGAGTTCTGATTGATAATAATAAAGTCAAAAACAAGAATCCCTATTATATCTGAAAAAGAGCTTTCGTAAATAATAAATTCTTTTTGTTCCGGATCCAGATGAACGGAAGATGATATGGCAACGGCACTGCTGATAATTCCAAGAGGAATTGCATTTAAAAGTGAATCTATTAGCTTATATCCCAGTATATTTACCATAATAAATGATAGAATCGCCACAAAAAAGACAAAGAGAAAAATGGCAGAAGAGACAGATTTGATTATTAATCTGATCTTATTCCGTTCAAGCTTAATGTCAAGGCTTGCTTCCATTACTATCAGAATTAATCCTATAGTACCTAATACAGGGAGGAGTGGTTTCATATTGGGGATACCGAAACCGGTATTTGCTACTAATAACTGGATCCCAATCCCCAGAAGGATAAGCATACCTACCCCGGGAATTTTTGTGTACCTGCTCGTTATATCAAAAATGTAGGCAATGATAACTATCAGACAAAGAGCTAATATTATATAATTTGTCATTTGCGCAATTATGTTTCCGGTGAATTTTTTCAGTTATTTGTCTTCTTCGAACATCTTAAAATTATTCTGCAAAGATAATTATGTCATGACAAAGTAAAAGTGTAAACATATGGGATAATAATCGGGTTTTTTTAAGTGTTTCAATTGAGGATTATTTGTTATAAATTTGCGGTACTGCTTAGCCCGGATGGTAGGGGCGAGCGTGAATAAAACACCCGGTGGGTGTTTTTAGCGAGCAGCCAGACTGCAGGGGTGGCATTCCACCATCCCTTGATAAAGGTTGAGTTCTTTATAGACTAACGAATTGTATCACAAACCACCGTAGTTACTAAATTGCCCGGATGGTGGAATGGTAGACACGCAGGACTTAAAATCCTGTGGCCATTACGGCTGTGCGGGTTCAAGTCCCGCTCCGGGTACCAAAACAGAGTGAGAGTGAGAGCGAGAGCGAGAGCAAACACTCTCACTTACCCTTCGCCCTGTGCCCTGAGCCTTTCTTCAACCTCACTGGCATTGTTATTGGTATTGCAAGTCAAGCAAGTCGTGCAGGTCAACTTCGGACTTCAGTCTTCGGACTTCGGTCTAATTTGCAACTTTCCCATTCTCCAAAACGGGTTTTTCGGACAAAATACAATTAGGGATCTTCCTATTGGCATATTGGTTAAATTGTCATATGAATCCATTGACATTTTAACTGAAATATTGACCTGTATTATACATTCCCAGTTACACTATATTTGCATTAGTCAAAAAAGTATAGACATTTTTTCACTCCTGTTTGTATTAAAATAGAGGTATAATTTAAACTCAATTCAAAATGAAAACAACAAGAATTATTTCAACTTTTTTTATATTCCAAATATTATTGAGTCAATCATGCAATCAAAATAAAGGGAATCAATTGATAACACAAACATATAGGATGAATTTGATAGACTCTCTTTTGAATACAGCTGTAAAAGAGAATGAAATACCTGGAGCCGTCGTCTACATTAACCACAATGGAAAGGAAGTTTTTCATAAAGCGTATGGTTATAGAAACATGGAAAACAAAGTCCCAATGCTTAAAGACGATATTTTCCGCATGGCTTCAATGACTAAGGCATTAACTGCTGTTGCAGTGTTGCAACTTTATGAACGTGGATTGCTCTTCCTTAATGAGAAGGTTAGTAAATATATCCCTGAATTCAAGAGTCCACAAGTTTTAATTAATGTATTGCCAGATTCTGGTTTTACATCAAAACCTGCATCATCCGAAATAACAATCAGGCAATTATTAACTCATACGTCAGGTATTGGGTATGGATTTCAGGATGAAAGATATAATGCCCTTGTTATCAAGAATAATATAAGTGAAGGTTTTGAAGATGATGACAGAACTTCATTAGAAAATATCCAACGGATTGCTAAATTACCATTGCTTTTCGAACCGGGAGAAAAATATACCTATGGTTTGAGTTACGATGTATTGGGAGTCGTTATTGAGATTATCACTGGGATGAGATACGACAAATACATTAATGAGTATATACTTGATCCTTTAAGCATGAACGATAGTTATTTCATAGTTCCTGAGAAAGAACAATACAGACTGGTAACTCCGTATCAACCGGCAGAAAAAGGAATTGGATTGGAACCCACAAATTATCCGGATACTGCCTATCCAAAAATACGAACCAGACAATATTTTTCAGGAGCTGCTGATCTATGCTCAACTGCCGGAGATTACGGGAAGTTTATCCAAATGGTTCTAAATAAGGGGATTTACAACAACATACGCATTCTTGGTGAACGCTTTATCGAAATGATGCTTTCAAAACAAACAGCACTTGATGATGGTAACTATGAACAGGGTTTTGCCACCTGGGTAACAAATGCTGAGGGTGCTGCAGAAGGTCCCATGGATGTTCTTTCCTTTGGATTTGGAGGTTTTTGGGATACTTATGGCTGGGCAGATCCTAATGGAAACTTTGTGGCAGTGTTACTTCTTCAAATGTACCCTAATAACCAGTATAAAATTCACGACAAATTTCAGGTAATTACTTATGGGGTCATTAATGAATTATATTAATTCAGATCTGATATGTTAAGGGTCCCTGGCATTCCTGCATGATATTGAAGTTTGGCAATATTGAAGTCTCAATTGCCAACATATATCAAAAGGTGCTTTTACAGTATGCAATTTTCAAAGGTCAGGGGTACAGTTGAACCCCCTTATTTATGGGATAAAAATAGGATACAATAGACATGAAAACACAAGATAATATTCGTAACTTTTTAAGTGCGCTCCTCCCCGATTTAATTAGATAAAATGTGATTCCTGTTACTATATGCCCGGGGGAAACCTAAATCCTTAGTGGAAAAAATTGTTGTTTTAGCACCTTACTTAATATTTTATTCTTATCTTTTTGGTTTGGTTTTTAGTTGAATATGCATAAAAAATCATTGAGAAGTTTCAGATAATCTGTCTGTATCAAAAAAGAAGAACATCATGAACCCCTTACTGCGAATTAAGCTAGTTATTAGGGTATTGCTAATAGCCTGTGTGTTGGGCATACTATTTGTCACCCTGCTAAAAACCACTCCCGTTACCTTCAATAAAAATATGTCTGCTGACCGGGAATATGTATCTGGTAATGACGGGAATGAAGAAATCCATCAGATCAACGAATTTTTATCTGACAGATCTGTGACAGAGAAAGGTTCAATAGTTAACCTTACATTTTACAGCAAATCATTAAAGATGGATCGTGCAGTCCAGATCTATTTACCCCAAGGTTATGACCAGAAAAGTACTTTACGATACCCGGTAATTTACTTTTTACACGGCGCCGGCCAGAATAGTTATAGTGAGGACCAACTATTCTTAATTCTTAATACCCTTATAAGCGGCAAAACAATCTCGTTCCCCTTGACAGCGTGGGCAACTGGATTAATTCAGTCTGGAATCGCTGGTTATTGCATGATTGCACTTCCCTTGCTAAAAATATATCCACGGAAAATGATCTGGCAATTTATTTCGATTGTGGCCAACAGGATGAAACACTTGCCTATGACTTTAATATCAGTTTTGCTGATTCGTTGTACAAATTGGGTTTACCTTATAAATTTCAATCTTATACAGGAGGCCACTATGACAGATACAACAGGTACCCAACCGGATTAATGTTTTTGGATTCTGTAATGCATTGAATGATAATCCATGAGCTCAGGGAAGACTAATCGCCACATCTTAGTCAGGAAATAAACAGTTGACTTTAAATTTGAAAAGTCGTAATTTTGAAAGGCTTTCTGTTTGATATATAAAACAGTGATTATGAAAGCAAAACAAATTAACCGCAGAGATTTTCTGACAAAATCATCTATTGGCCTGGTTGGCGTCAGCACGGGATTAATAAATAGAGGAAGCATTAAAGATGGTTTTCATTTCAGCAAAAGTACAGGGTTGCCCGGAATTAAAGAATACAGAGTTCTTGGGCGTACTGGATTCAAAGTATCAGACATTGGATGTGGCCCTGTTAGTATTTCCAATGAAAATGTTTTAAAAGCAGTTCTTGATGCTGGCATAAACTTTATTGATACTGCAGAGTTTTACGGCAATGGAAATAATGAATTAATGGTTGGAAAAGCAATTAAGGGAATTAATAGAGGTTCTATTTTCCTTAACACAAAGATTGGCGTCTCCGAAAATGACACAAAAGAAAATATTTTAACACGTGTACGAAAATGTCTTGAAAGGCTCGACACAGATTATCTTGACGGATTAACGCTTTGGAATGCCGGTTCAGTGACGGAAATTAAGAATAAAGCTTTTCATAATGCTTTTGACCAGCTGAAAAATGAAGGAAGGATTAAATATTGCGGAGTTTCATGTCATGGATCTAATATGGGTACTGAATCTAAAGAAAACATGGAAAAAATTATTGGCAATGCTATTGAGGATGGTCGATTTGACTTAGTTCTGTTTGTTTACAATTATGTACAGCAAGAGATGGGGAAAAACATTCTTAAAGCATGTACAAAGAAGAATATTGGCACTACCCTTATGAAGACTGATCCTTTTGGAGGAACTTATTTATCTGTATTAGAATTTGTAAAGAATTACCATGCCGAGAATAAACCAGTTCCCGAAAATGCCAGGAAAGTTTATGACACAATAATTGATAAACAAAAAAAAGCTGAATCATTTTTACAGAAAGATCAGTTATATGACAACAATGCCAGAAGAGAAGCTGCTATTAGTTTTGTTTTAAATGAACCATCTGTTCATTCTGTGCTCATATCGTTTAAAACATTTGATGATATAACAGACTATGTTAATTTATCAGGCACCCGAATGACAACAAAAAATATTTCAACGATTAATACACTTATAGAAACGTGTGACTATTTGTATTGCCGCCATGCCTGTGGATTATGCGAAAGTTTTTGTCCATATGAAGTACCTATTAATACAATTATGCGCTATAACCATTATTTTATGGCCCAGGGAAGAGAAAAATATGCCATTCAGAAATATTATGAATTAGCAGGTGCCAAATCAGACAAATGTCTGGATTGTGAAGGCTTTTGTCAGACAGCCTGTCCTTACGGAGTTTCAATACATGCACTTTTAGCAGTTGCGCATAATAATTTAAGTCTGAAGATTACTTAAAAACCAAAAAAAAACATGCTCAGATACAGGCTAAATAGAACTCAACTTATTACAATCATGTTTACAAGAGTTTAAAAACTCACTCAAATGATTTTTTAAATCTGCCATAATGGAACTTAAATATCTTATCATAGTCCATTATCAGCAAAACTATAAGAACCCTCGTCTTGGGCAATTATTAGATAATAACTTAAATACTTGATTTTTAAGTTTGTGAATATTGAATTTTAAATTATTGTAACATCAAAAGGTCTTTCAACTGGTTGCAACTTTCGAAAATCAGGGGTACTAAAACAGAGTGAGAGTGTTCGCTCTCACTCTCACTCTGTTTTCTCAATCCTCACTCTCACACTCACACTTTTTATAGGTGGTTGTAACTTTTTCATTCTCCAAGATGAGCTTTTCAGAAAAGATGCAACCAAGGATCTTCTTTTTGGTAGCACCATCTGACTTCCTGTAAAATTCCATCAAGGTCTCCATCATTGGAATTTCTTTCTCAATAAAAATCTTATAAGGTGACGATTCTCATTTTGATCAGGATTGGATATATTTATAAAATAAAATCTAAGATATAAAAAGCATTATTATGAAAAAAAGAGCTCTTATTACTATCGTTCTTATGATTGTTATTACAGGTTCAATTCATGCTCAACTGATATTTGAAAAAAGTGAATACGTCCAACGCAGGGAAAAGCTTATGGATATGATCCCTGACGGGATAGCTGTTTTCAGAGGGGCCTCCGGCCCTGAAGGAGTCAATCAGTTTTTTCAGTACAATAATATGATGTATTTCACAGGAATGGAAATTCCGAATATGATTTTGATAGTTGATGGGGTAACCAAAACAAGTACAGTATTTTTTACAATCAGTGAATCTGAAGCAAAAGAAGAAAATATTTCTATGGAACTGGTAAAAGATCCTGGACGTTTCACCGGAATTGAAAAGGTTCTGCCATATACTCAGTTTACCCCTGTTCTGACATCTCTGGTTAAAGAATCAAGAACTATTTATACACTTTTCAAAGCAGATGAGCTAATTGGAGAAGTCTCTGGAGAAAAGGCTAATAGTCTGAGAAAATCTATGACAGAGAACGAATGGGATGGCCGGCTTACACGTGAATTACAGTTTGTGAATAAACTTCATGAGAAGTTTCCTGCTGCCATAGTAAAAGACTGCTCAAATATTGTTTCGGACCTGAGAAAGATTAAATCCGAAAATGAGATCGATATAATGCGTGAAGCAGGGAAAATAGGGGTAAAAGCACATATGGCTTTTATGAACGCAGTAGATGTAAACATAAAAGAAAAATATCTAGCTGCCTTGTTCCAATATACCTGCAAAAAAGAAGATGCACAGGAAATTGCATACCCTACCATTATTATGTCGGGAGAAAATATACCATATGGCCACTACAATAGATATAACCGAACATTTAAGGATGGTGATTTCATTATACTTGATGCAGGTCCAACCTACAAATACTACGATGTTGATATATCCACCTCAATGCCAGCCAACGGCAAATTTTCTCCAAAACAGAAGGAGCTTTATGAGATTGCAAACGGTATAAGAGAGGTTTGTATAAAACACTTTAAGCCGGGAATTACATTGGGACAGGCCGGTCAGAATGTTAAGAAATATCTTGTCGATAACGGTTTTAATCCTGAAGAAAAGAGATTTTCCGGTTATATAAGATTAGCAGGCTATAATCATTCTATAGGGATGGCAGTTCATGATGGTATGGGAACCTTCCAGGGAACCAACGAAGTGTTGAAGGAGGGGTTTGTTTTCGCATGTGACATAAATATGATTTATGCCGATATTGAAATAGGCATCAGGCTGGAGGACACAGTCGTAATCACAAAGGATGGGTGTGAGGTTCTCTCGGCAGGTCTTCCCAGAACTGTAAAGGAAATCGAAAGCACAATGAAAGGAAACAGATAATTACAACCGAAAATATTAACCCTTATGAAGACTATTTTCATATGTATTTTTCTACTTCTTTCCCTGCAATTAGCTATTGCTCAAAAGGTTGATGTATATAATCGTCCTGTTCAGGCCGAACGTTCCCGGGATTTCGATGCGATCCACTACAAACTTACACTTAAGGTAGATCTCCACGGAAAAACACTATCAGGGGAAAACCAAATCACTCTTTCTCCCTTGAATGACAATTTTGAAAAGTGTGTTTTGGATGCTTCATATCTGGTTGTTGAAAGTGTAATTAGCAGTGATGGCCAAAACCTAACCTTCGAACAGAGAGATGAACAGGTTTTTATCAATTTCGCGAAACGATATACGCACAATGACACAATTATTTTTAGCCTAAAATACACGCTTTATGAACCAACTCTGGGTTTACGGTTTATTGAGGCAACAGTTACAAACCCCCTGATGGTATCGACAGATTGTTTTCCAAATAAGGCAAGGCAGTGGATCCCATGCTATGATTTTCCAAACGATAAGGTTACTACCGAAATGATCGTAATTGTTGATAAGAAATACAAGGTGCTGTCGAATGGAAGACTGGTAAGTGTAAGTGAAAATAGTGATAAGGCAACAGTAACATATCACTGGAGCCAGGAACTCCCGCATTCAACCTACCTGATTAACCTGAGCATTGCTGATTATGCTGTAATTAAGGATTCATTGGGGTCGCTTCCAATCAATTACTGGGTGTACAAAGGGCTTGAAACAGATGCAAAAACTACATTCGCTAAAACTCCATATATGATCAATTTCTTTAATAAGCTTTATAATTATTCCTATCCCTGGGCAAAGTATGATCAGGTAATAACATCTTATATGGGGGGAGGAGCAGAAGCCACATCAGCGACCATTCTTGGAGAACTAACTGTAATGGACAATATTGCAGAAAAGGATTTCTCAAGAGAACGGATTATTGCCCATGAAATAGCACACCAGTGGTGGGGTGATCTAATCACCTTACGCAGTTGGGAGCATACATGGCTTAATGAGAGCTTCGGAACATATTCAGATTATCTGTATACAAGGTTTGATAAAGGAGAAGATGCCGGCGCGTTTGACCTGCTTGGTAAGAAGAATCAATATCTCAATGAGACGCATAACAGGTATATGAGACCCATTGTATTCAACAGGTATAACGAACCCGGTGATAACTTCGATAGTCATACATACCCTAAAGGAGCTTGTATGTTACACCTGTTGAGATATATTCTGGGAGATGATACATTCTTTAGAACCCTATCCGCATTCCTTCATGAAAATGAATTTAAACCGGTTGATACTCACGACTTCATGAAAACCGTAAAAGAAGTGAGCGGGAAGAATATGGCTTGGTTCTTCGAACAATATATCTTCAGCCCAGGGCACCCGGTTTTTGAAGTTACAAAATACTGGAATGAATCCACCCGGGCAGTCTGGACAAAGCTTGCTACCCGGGATCCTTTCTGGGCCGTCAGAAAGACTGCTCTTGAAAACATTGGAAAATATAAGGACGAAAAATCTGCTGACATATTTAAAGCCTGCCTCATGGATAAAAATTCAAAAGTGAGAGTCTCGGCTGTCCGGATCCTGGGCGATTTAAAAGATCCAAAATATATTGAACTTTTTAAAAAATCTTTCAGGACTGAGAATAGTTATGCAGTTCAGGCAGAATTACTGAGGTCTATCGGGAAATGCGGTGGCAAACAGCAACTTAAATTTCCGGAAGAGGCTAAATCAATAAAATCATACCGGAATATTGTAAGCAAAGCAGCCACTGATGCCAGTTCTTTGATAACGAATAAATAGGTTTGACGGGTTACTTATATGAGTAAAGATGGTATCCTTATTCCATCATAAGGTCTTTCATCCTGTTGCAACTTTTGACCGTTCGGGGTACCTTTTAACGACGGAACAAACTGATACCACCCACCGGTAAAAAAGGCTACCACTACTTCCTTCCCGGATAAGAACAGCAATCTTTCACCTCTCGAAAGTTTGCTATCATGATTTCAACCTTTACCTGCCACCATTGTGGCAAATTAGTCCCACGTAATCCCCGCATAAAGAAGCAGAAGTTTTGTTCTTCCAGGGCCTGTCAGAATACTCGTAGATATACAACCAATAAGGCAAGAGTCAATAAAAGTTCAGAGTGTCGTTCCTTACGGAAGGCTCGCAATAAGAGTTGGCGTGATAATTATCCTGCCCACGAGTATCAGAAGGAATACCGAAAAAAACACCCTGAGTATGTAAATCGCAATCGTGAACTTCAAAAAGAACGAAATAAAAAGCGTAAACCAGAACCTTCAACAATGATTGTAAAGACGTACGCATTCGTTTAAAAATATATTACCATTTAGATTTACCGGGACCAAAAACTGACCCGGCGAGTTCCAGAATCGAAGAAATATCCATATCTGAATTTGACCTGTCGTTATCCGGGATGCGCATCATGAACATGGCCCGGATCCTACAGGTTGAGAAGTCGATGCGGCTGCATGGACAGTTGCAACCGGTTGTTGCCCGGGTAAATGAAGGTAATTATCAGCTAATAGATGGGTTTAAGCGTTTTTACGCGGCAGAGGACCTGATGATGGAGGCCCTTCAGTGCCGTCTGTTGGATATAGATCTGCCTCAGGCCAAGGTTCTGCTGCTACGCTACAACCGTCCCCATCAGTCGATGGAAGCCTGGGAAGAGGCTATGGTATTGCAGGATCTGCAGAGGACCCACTCTCTCAATCAGCGCAGCCTGGCCCAGATGACCGGTTACAGCCGTTCGTGGGTCAGCAGCCGCCGTCTGTCGCTGATCGATAAGATGGATGAGGAGGTCTCATATGACATCATGATGGGAGTGCTTACCTCGAGCCATGCGCGTGCGCTTACAAAGTTGCCGCGCGGCAACCAGGGGGAGGTTGCCCGTGTGATTGCCAACTTTGTTCTTACCAGCCGGCAGAGTGATACACTGGTGGAAGCCTTTTTGAATGCCAAAGACGAGTACCAGCAGCGGTATATACTTACTCACCCGGAGCAAATACTCCGTAAGGATCAATCAGACTCAGAAGAAGAACCATATGATGTGAGGCTATCTTCTTATGGAAATGATCTTATGCAATCAACAGGGTATGTAATCCAGACTGTTAAGATCATGCTGACTAAGTTGGATGATCAGCGTATTGGCATGTTAAACGAAACAGAAAAAGTGATAATCAATCCTGGCTTTGAGAAGGTATCAGGGTATGCAAAGAAGCTGACAGAGACCATTACCCATTTACAAACCCATAAATGAGAACAACAAAATGAAAGATGAAAGCTTAGAGAACACAATAATCACTCTTCATGGACAGGGCTGGTCGATCCGCAGGATATCGAGTGAACTGTTTATCTCACGCAGACGGATCCGACGGGTATTGGTATCAAACTCGGTTTTGCGTGATACTACCCCGGGGGAAGAAATAACCCCAAAAAAGAAGCGCCAAAGCAAGCTTGACCCTTACAAGGTACTGATTGCCGGGCTTTTGGATAAATACAGTAATATAACAGGCCGGCGGGTATATGAGCACCTGAGGGAAAAAGGCTTTGATGGAGAGATTACCATCGTTCGTGACTACCTGAAAAGCATCCGGGAGGTGGGTTCAAAAACGCCGGTGCGGCTGGTGGAAACGGACCCGGGTCAGAGGGCCGCACATGACTGGAGCGATTACAACATCCGGTTTA
>JBDRNO010000116.1:0-20496 GCA_043811005.1 Bacteroidota bacterium
GGGGGGGGTTGGGTGGGGGTGTTGGGTCTGGCCCCCAACTCCACACCCTCCACCACCAAAAACCGCATAATAATCTGTCATTCCGAGCGAAGCGAGGAATCTTTTAAAATTAGTCGGACAGTAGTGTAATATTAAGTAAAACAAAAATATTTGAATGAACGTCAATAAATGTGACCAAAGGAAAAACTACCGTCTAAATTTTAAAAACATGATCTGCAGAGGGAGGCTGTTATTAAAGTACCTGTTAGATGTTGACATATTTAGATGTATCAAATAAAGAACATACTCTTTCCTATCGATTTGCCGTCTGCTGACGAAAATGCATTCAAGTATGCCGTTGAGATTGGCAATCGGCTTGGTGCCGTTATCACTCTTTTTCATGTTTACACAACGCCTGGCGAAGATGCAGCAGAAATAGATTTTGATACACTGGAGAACATTTTCGTGGGTGAAATGCAGGGTTTTGTGAATGGATTTTTTCGTAATTATTCAAAAGACCGGTTGGCGAACATGAAAATCCAATACGCAACAGCTCAGGGTAATTTCATCAATCAAACGATTGTCTATTGCAGGGGAAACGGAATTGATCTGGTCGTAATGGGTGTGAGCAAACGGAACCGCTTTGCAGAAATACTTTTTGGTAGCAGCACTCAAGGAATTTTGGATCATGTTGAGATACCGGTCCTTTTTGTTCCAAAATACGCCAGGTTCAAAGAACTCAACAGAATTGTCTATGCCAGCAACTTGGATGACGGGAACATTACCGCCCTGAATAATTTAAAATCATATTCGAAAATCTGCAAAAAAATAGACCTCAAGCTACTTTATTTACATGATGATGCATTGGCAGAAGATGAACTCAGGGGCGCTGACTGGTTTGAGTTCGCAGATGCAAACCCGAAAATCACCTGGCAGGTGCTGAGCAATAATGATGAAATTGACCTCCTGGAGGAATACCTGGAAAAGAATCACGAAGAAATAGATATCCTTGCGATGTTGCACAAAAAAAGAGGGATGTTTGAGGGTTTTTTCCGAAGAAACCTCGCACGCGAGATGAGCTATAACGAAACCACACCTCTGCTGGTTTTTCAATCGGAAACAGGCCGGCTAAGAGGGTTTCTTCCCAAAGGCGCTATGCTCAGCTTTCTTATTGTCTGATATTGAATGACCTAAGGATTTTTGCCAATGCAGCCCCCCGCACAGCAAATTTATATAGCCGGATGGGGCATTGATTGTTGTTGCAGCATCCATAGCCTGCGAAAATGAAATTTGCTTTTTCTTCTCAAAGGTGTTTTTTTTTAAGTGGGGTCAGGCGGGTCAAGTGACAGATTATCAGGCAACAACACTTTTGCAAACACCGTTATCAAAATGATAGCAACCGCTATTATCCTGGCATAACTGTTCACGAAGAGATGGGTTTTCAGGTATTCAAGTACGTTTTCTATCATATCAAAGTACAATTAATTTTCTTTTCACCGAGGTGGTTAAACCTGAAAATCGGATTATATAACTACCTGCGATTAAAATATCTGTTTCTAAAGAAACATTAGAGCTGCCCATAGGAATTTTATCAGACATAAGCGCTTGTCCTTCAATGTTTAAAATATCAATCAAGACAGAATTAAACTTAGTCATCCACTCAATATTTTTTATTATTACTTTGTTGCCGGTTTGAACGGGGTTTGGAAACAAAGTGATACCTTCTTCATCAGCATCATTTGGTTAAACTTCAACAATTTTGAACAGAGAAGTATTTCCATCAAAATCAACTTGTTTTAGGCGGTAATAAAGTAATTTGTTATCATTTTCGACATCTTCAGTAACATATTTCACCAGAACATTAGAGTTGCCAGCCGCAGGAACCGTAATAACACTTTCCCAAACTAATAAATCCGGACTTTTTTCAACTTCAAAATAGTCGCTATTTACTTCTGATACCGTTACCCATTGCAGTTCTACAACATCGCGATCCCTTGTGGCAGTATAGAATAACAATGAAACAGGCAACGGATTTTCGGAAGCATCACCGCCAATTCCAAATTGACTCATAGAAGTAAAACCGGTTCTGGTTAATACGGGCACAGCATTAGATCCCGTGGGAGCAACGTGAGTCCCGAGTAATGTCCATGATGAACTTACGTCTGCTCTTTTAATTAGTCGAAGTTTAGTATAATCCAGGATTCCGGAAAAATTAGTTGCCGTGAACGTACCCGAATATGTACCGCCTGTTACAGCCGAAGTAGCTAAATCCCAATATCCTGAATCCCCTGCTTTATCAATTAACTGACCTGATTCGGAAAGCGGAAGACCCAGATCACCCGGATCTGATGCAATAAATTCTGTAGTAATTATTCCTCCTGTAGAAGGCGCTGAGGTATACTCAATTTGTGCCGGTCTGTAGTTGTCCTGTGTTCCAACAGGGAAAAGTCCTGTTGTTCCTGTATTTGTAGCGTTATTAAACCAACGGCTAAATTTCCCCGCAATTGTACCTGATGTATGAGATAATGTTCCCAATGATGCCGTGCTCGACCCCAAAGTGACCGTATTGCTGCCATTTACAATATTACCGTCAGTCATTGTTAAAATATTTCGAACATTCAGAGTAGTGATTAGTGTTACTTTTCCATTAGAGGTTCGATTTATAGTCAGATTATTTAGCGTTTCAAGTCCGGTAGTAAATTTAAGATTGCCTATGGAACCTGTTCCTCCCACAGTAAGATTTGCGTTTACTCCACCGGTGAGGGTCCCAGTTTCATATAAAGTAGTTCCGTTAAGGGTAAGAGTATAGGCGCTAATAATCAACTCTCCTTCCGAAAACTTAAGGAATCCATTTATGGTGATGTTGGTAAAAAGAGTGACGTTACTTAAATTAAATATATCTAAATTTCCAAACACTCCATTTGAGCCGGATATATTCTGTGCTGCTGGTCCGTCCATCATGATTTTCCCATCAGAAGGACTGATGTGAATTCCTGAATTATCGATGTCTGCATCTATAGAAAAAAAGTACCCACCATCATTAAGAGTCGCGCCAACTCCTATGATTAATTTTTCTTCTGTGTTGCTTGCACCATCTAATGTTTTAGTTCCTGTTCCTGAAATTGTAAGCCGGTAATATGATTTTGCCGGTACAGTTTGATCTCCATTAGCCCCAAAAACAATATAGGAAGTTAGCGTACCTTTGGCAATAACCCCAAGAGCAGGTACAGTTGTATTGTTAATAGTGAGCGTAGCATTATTGGCAACGTCAACGGTTCCTGTATATGTAAAAGTATTTGGAATAGTGAAGTTGATTGCAGCAGTCGCATCACCTACAACAAGTTTTGAGCCAGAGCCCGAAATAGAAAAATTGGCAGCAAGAGAGTGTGTTGCCCTGTTACGAAGGTTGAAGATTTGTCCATTATTTGTAAAGTTAAGAGGAGCTGTTCCCGTTCCGTCTGTGTTTGTACCACTGATAGTGGCTGTGGCAGCGCTGCTATTATCTGTTAATACATTCGCAGGATTTGTCCAATTGTATGAGGTACTACCTGAAGTAGTAGCTGTGCCCGGTCCATTCGGACCTGAACTTGTGGCATAAACAGACACAAAAGACAATAAAGTGAAAATGAAAATATATGGCATTTTGCACATTATTTAAACTATACCATGCAAATAGACGGCAACATAACATTGGACAATTACTGCACTAATTTTTGTCAAGGTTTTTGATCCGCCCGTTTTGATCCATTGGGAACCATTGTATATCCTCCCATACCTGTTACAACATTCCCGATTTTTATCCCTATATCCAAACTTCCAAAACCAACAAACCAACTGATTCCTAAAACGAGCGCTCCGCTAACAGTAGGTTGAGTTTTACCAAATGATGACGTTGTAATTTCTCCTCCAATGTTAGGGCTGATGCCATATTTTTTTATAGGGAAATGTACCCTGCTCATTAAACCAAAATTTGACCACATGGTAATTGTATTATTCACATTACCTGTTACCCCTGCTGATAGAGTTGTAGCAAAGTCCAATCTATTTATGAGCAGAAAAAATCCAAATCGTGTGTTAAACGATAAGTTAATATTCTTCTGGTTGTCACCCCCTAACTGCCCTCCAACATAAAAGAACCAAGGATGCAAATTCATTTTTTGAGGTATCGCTGTCGGCATTTTCACTAATTGTGGTGCGTTAAAGTCCCATTCATCCAACAGTTTGGCGCTTCCTGTTTCAGCGATCCAGCCCCACAACTCTCTTTTGGATCCATAATTCACCAAAACCAAGGTCTCCTGCCATGCTTTGGTAATGTTAACCATGATCGCTTTTTTCCCATCAGCCGAAAGCCCGATATATTTGTCAACAGCAGATAAGTTCAGTTGCCCGTTTTCAGTCAACTCTACCTGGTTAAAATATATACTGTATTCAGGCAACACTTTTTCTCTGAATGATTCCAATTTTTTAGAAACCTGAGCATAAGTTTGTTGAGAACCGAACAATAATGCAAATAATATGGTAAGTAATTGTTTCATTTTCTTTTTCCAAAATATATACTTGTTCCAACAGACACACCAAATGTGGTTGGGGATCCTTCTGCCAGCCCCTTATTAACATCCAGAAATACATCAAAACTTGATGTTAGGTTTTTATTCATTTTGCTAAATCCAACGGATAATTTTAAAGAAAAATCTGTATTGCCATTTCCGGAAGTCATCAGTAGCCCGCCTCCGGAGACAAAATAATGTAGTCGATTATACACGGACAATCCTAAATTAAAAAATGAAGCGCCAGAATTGTTCCCTGCTCCAAAATCAAGTGAGGCATTACTACCTCCCGATATATAATACCCTATTCTTCCGTTTAAACTTATTAAAGAAGGTGATAGCATAAATCCGCCATAAGCCATCATTTGTGGAGATTTGGCATCCTTCACATTCCATTGGTGTAATCCCGGCATTGCGTACATTGGTAATGATGTCATTTTTCGTTTGATTGTAATTAAGTGCTGCTCAAGGATTCGTTTTTCTTCAATATCTTCTGAATTATTTCCAATTAATGAAATTGCCTTTTCAATTATTTGTGCTGATTTTTGAAAAGCCCCTGTTTTTTCCAGAGTAATACTGTAGCCAATATAAGGAATGTATTCATTTGGATACTGATTAATAATTTCATGAAACATGGCAATAGATTGGAAATATAAACTTTGTGAAGCCAATTCATTGGCATGTTTAAAATTGGCTATAAGTTCTTCGCGATTTGTTTTTGCGGAGTTTGGTAATTTACGTTTGAATTTCTGCAGCAATATTGGGGCTTTTAATGAAATCCATGCAGGTGTTTTATGTTTCTCTGATGCCTTCCAGAACTCACTTGCAAGGTCATCATATCCCATTAGAGCAAATACCTGTGCCGTAAAATAATTTACATCAGGGGAATTGGCTCCGATGCTCCAGCTACGGTCAAGGCGCATTAATGCAGCATCGTAAATCCCGCCTAAAGCAAGAGCGTAGGCATCTTCGGCAAGCAATGTGGCGTTGGTTGAATCTATTGCTATAAGTTGGGAATAGGAAGCAATCGCTTCATTTATGTTTTCAGTAAGAATAAAATTTCTTGCTTTCTCATGCGAAGGATTATCAACAGAAGCAGCATTACTATTAACCACAACCGGCAATGTAGTGGTTTGCTTTGTAGCCTGATTGTAAACTTCTTTTTCTCCATTTTCATAAACAATCATCCATACTTCTTTTTTAGGAATGATGTATGCCGGTCCGTTCTGGTTACTGAACTTTTTGTATTTAATATCAGCATCGCTAATTTCCATCACTTTAGCTGCAATTATTGTACTGTCTGTTTTATAAATCTTATCCTGTGCAAAAGAAACGGAAGGGAAAAAAATAATTACAAATGCGCAACTGATGAGATATGCGTATAACCAAGCAGTTGGTTTTTGTTTTACTGTTACTTGATTTAACATTAAGTATTTTTATATGCTAAAATTTGTCTTGGTACGAATAATTAATATTTTCAATGATATCATTAAACCTTTCTTTTACAGAGCTTCGAACTTCTTTACAAATTTGTTTCAGGTATTGTGATAATTCCTTGCTATCCTTTACCATCTGATTTGCTGCCTGCTTTCTTTCTTTTTCTATCTTATTGCATTTCATTTTTAGTGCAGAAATCTCCACCTTGTTTTTTTTCGGATTTAATTTATAATTTTCCAAATCTTTTTTCAAAGGTTCTAATTGTTTGCTGAGTTCAGAATCTTTTTTAATGATTGCCATTGCTTTTCCGTTCCACAGCTCGATGATATCCTTAAGCGAGATGATTTCATTTTGGTAGTAGATTAACATTTCTGTTACTGAAGCAATATTATTTACCAGATTACCATTAAATTTTTGTTTAGTAATAGTTATTGCTTTTGTAATTTCACACAAAGACGGATCGGGATGTGCCTTTTTCACGGTATGACTTACATCGCTAAATTTATTATTTATTGATTGATCCTTTTCATAGCTGATGTTCTTCAATTCTTTGGCAATGTTTATTCCGTCTGTAACCATATTTTTTTTCCATTGCTTATTCTTTTTCCTGTAGTCGGACAATTTTCGTTTAAGTAATAGAATCTCATTGGAGTATCCTTTGAAATCCGTATTTTTTTTATCTGTAAGTTCCTTTTCAACTTTGAAGATTATCTCTCTAATTTGATTTCCTTTGTCAATGGAATCCTTTATCCGTTGGTTCCATCCTTGAATGATACCCGCCAGTGAAATAAACTCATAATCGAAAAATGTTATCAGTTCTTTCACAGGGTTAACATAACTAATGGCGTTTATTGTAAATGCTGACCTTTCAATTGAAATAATATCACCACTTTCTGTTTTAATTGTTTCTATTGATAATCCTTTTATCGGTGTAGTCCCGGATTTCATTTGTTCTTTTGCAGGCTGCTTTATTTCTTCATTCTCCTGAACAGTTAGCGGTTGTTCGGGTGTTTCTTTTTGGGTTAACGAAGGGTTTTCCGGCTTCAAAGGTTTTGTTTCTGTTATACCTTTCTCTGGGACAGTTGATGATTGCATAGCATTTGTAGCTTTCATTTCCTGCATTTTTGATGCTATCTTATCCTCAAGGCCTACTATTCTAATTACAAATTTCTTCTCAGGATTAAAAACTATCAGACCACCATTGAAGAACCTGATTGTTCCTCCGAATTTATCAGTAACCAATGCCGCACTTGAATCTTTTAAGGCATAGATAGCATTTTCAGTTGAGAAATATATCCTGTTACTTAAAGAATCCACCGCAATGGATTTTATTTCTTCATACTTTGGCAGTGCAACAATTGCTTTTAACTTTTTACTTTTCATATTATAAAGATACAAAGCGCTCCCTGTAGCAAACATAAGTGAATTATTTATCTCAACTACTGACTGTATCGGTTTAGGAACTTCAAACAGCTTAGCATATTTACCGCCTTTAGCTATAAGATAAAGGGCATATTTTGTTTGGTTTTTATCGCGGTCGTAAACATACATTACATATTTTCCGGCGCTTATTCCCATACCTTCATTTGGTAAGCCAAATAGCTTGGAAAGATTTCCGAGAGAATCCAGATAACAGAGTTCTTTGTTACGGACTGTCATTAAAAATCCATCGGTTGTAAAAGCAAAAGAGTTAATAGTGGCAGCGACCTTATGTCCATAAGCTTCAATACCTCCCCACCCAAGTAAATAAAATCTGTCGTTTGTTGAGAGTAAAATAAGCCGGTTAGATGTAATGCCTAAAGAATTAGTATACTTTTCATTTAACTGGATATCGTTAAGCATTTTACTGCTTAGTAATATTTCGAAATGTAATGAATCGGTTTTAACTATAGATCCATTTGCCACAATTGCCAAAAAAGCAAAGAGAGCGGTTGGTATTACTTTGCGAATAGTCCTTATCAACTTTTTATAGATTTTTATCAATTATTATACAGTTTCCAAGTATCTATTAAAGAACTTCCTGCTTGCTTCATGACTTCATAATCTGCTTTTACTCCTTCTCCATAAATATTGCCAATACCTGTTTTGACAACACTTCCAAGCTTCTTAACAGTAAGATCCCCTGCTACATCAACTATTATTTCCTGTGTGCTATTACCTTTTATAACACCCTTAGCAACATCAATACTAACAACGGCTGCATAACCCAAACCCCCGGATACAAAAGCTGCCGTAAACTTTAGAGCATCTAATCCCAAGTCTATCATTTCATCAGAAGTCCAAAATGGAGCAGGTTCAAGATCTCCTATTGGATCAAGTTCAGGAAGTCCATTTTCAGGTATTTTTTTCAAGTTTTCAAATCCTTGATCATTCATCCACTTATCCCGCTTTGCTTGTTCTTCTGCGGTTGTAAGTAATTGCACAACACCCTTCTTGCCACTCAGGTCAACAGAAGTATTACCACCGGAAGAAACAAATTCTTTATATTTATTTTTGTAAGCTTCATCAACATCTTTATTTCCAGATGATGGTTTAGGTTCCGGCGCTTTAGGTTTGGTTGAAGAAGTCTGATGTGGTGTAATATTTTTGCCAAGAATGCTGGTAATCCCATAAGAAGCTAACAGTTGCTTATAATCTGTAGCCCAGTCCTGAAAAGCAGCACTTTCGTGTGGGGTAAAAAAGGGTTTCCCTTCAAACTGACCGTTAAATGAAACATCTCCAGGGTTTACTTGACCGGGAGTAATGATATCGGAGCCGGTACATGGCGTACAAGTATAATATAAAGAACAATCTCCGATATAATTATTCCCATCATATACAGGGTAACTCTGTTTTATTGCTAAAATTTGTTGTCTCAAGGATTCGCATTGGCTTTTCGTAGGAATACCAAAGTTAGGAAGCGTAGGTATTGTATAAGGTATTACGCCCCCACAAGGTCCCGACTGCGCGAGCTGAAAGGAAAAAGACCATCCTTGCGCATTAGTTTTATAACTAAAACAAATAAATGCAATACATGAAAACAGCAGGGTAATGAATATTTTTTGCTTCATCGTCTCAGTAGCCATTCGCTCTTTCATGAGTTTTAAATTTATAATGTTAATTTGTTTTAAGATACAAAATAATTTATCTTTATCAACATAAAATTTTAAAACCCGGTATATCATATATGCACCGGTCGGTTATTGTTTAACAAATTTCTTCACAGAAACCCCTTTTTCGGTTTTTACTTTTACAAAATACATTCCGCTTGCAAAGCCGGAAATATCAATAGTTGTATGGTTTTCTTTTCCATTTATACTTTTTATTATTTGTCCTTCGATATTTAAAATATCTATATCGCATTTTTGAAAGGTTTCAACAGCAATATCATCATTTGACGGATTAGGGTGAATAGAAAACAGATCCGGTGCATTACTATTTTCATAAATACCGTTAGGGTTATTCGTTGAAATATTCGAGCGTGATGTATTATACGATTTTGAAGGATTGCAGGAATTGGGGCTTACCACTTCAACCTGGTAATATAAATAACCCGAAGGAGCGATTAAATCGCTATATGCCGTACTGCTTCCTGACGATGTTCCTATTAATTGCAAATTATTCGGATCGGAACCACGATAGACATTATAGGTTGAAACTGTAAAACCTTGATATGCATTCCATATTAAATTCCAGGTAGTGCCCATTCCCTGGTTAATTGCCAGGTGCATGGTATTATGAGGTGCGCTTCTATCCGATTCAAGTCCGCAATCATCTTTTATTGAAATTTTATATTTGTTTGATTGTACATCGGGAAAAGAATTTGTATCAGAGAAAATACTAAAACTGTCATAACTTACAGCGCCTGTTTTTTGATAAACATTTGTAATATTGGTTTCCCTGTAAATAAAAAAGGAATCAATTGCATTTGATACAGGTTTATTCCATACAATCAAATTTTTATTTGTGCTGTCAACACCTACAATACAAATTTCAGGAGCATTCATCGGGATTATTGAAACACTGACATCATCTGTTGCAATGCAACCATTAGGAGTTATTACGGTAACAGTATAGGTTTGATTAGAATTAATTGTTGCCACGGGGTTCGCAACATTGGAACTGTCAAGGCCCATGGTGGGTAACCATGAATAGGTAAGGACACCTGTTCCGGTATAATTTGCAGATGTATTCAACGTAGTACTGTCACCGCAGATTATTGCGCCATCTGTTCCGGTAATTGCAAGTAGGTTCACTAAAACCGTAACACTATCAATGGCAGTGCAGCCATTGGGAGTTGTTACAGTTACAAAATATGTTGTATTACCCGTAACTGTTGCAGAAGGATTTGGAATAGTGTCGTAATTTAATCCAGTTGCAGGCGACCATAAATATGAGAGGGTTCCCGTTCCTGTATAATTTGAAGTGATGCTATCAAATTGAGCTGTTCCTCCGCAAATTATTGTTTTGTCCATTCCTGCGTTTGCTGTCAAAGGATTTACATAAACCGTAACACTATCTGTTGCAACACAGCCATTGGGAGTTGTTACAGTTACAAAATATGTTGTATCACTCGTTGCTGTTGCCGTTGGATTTGAAATAGTGTCGTAATTTAATTCTATCGAGGGTGACCACAAATATGAAAGTACGCCCGTTCCTGTGTAAATTGATGTAACACTATCTAATTGTGCAGTCCCTCCACAAATTATAGTTTTATCCATTCCTGCATTTGCTGTTAAAGGATTTACAAAAACCATAACACTATCTATTACAATGCAACCATTCCCTGTTGTTGCCGTAACGATATAATTTGTAGTAGCATTAGGGCTTGCTTTAGGGTTAGAAATGTCTGTAGCATTTAACCCATTTGCAGGAGACCAAGAATAAGATACAAGTTCAGGTAATTTTAAAATTTTCCCGCTAAGACCAACAGCATAACCAGATACGGCATCCGGAAAATGTACCGAACGTAAAAAGAAAGTTGCTCCTCCTGTTTGTTTTACCCAACTTGATCCGCCATTTGTTGTTTTTAATATAGTCCCGTTATCTCCTGCCACATAACCAGTATCGGTATTTATAAAATATACCGAACATAAAAGATATCCAATTCCGCTTACTTGTGATGTCCAATTAATGCCTGCATTGCTTGTTTTAACAATAGTTCCACCATCTCCAACAGCAAAACCTGTATTAGCATCTGCGAAATAAACTGCCCGTAGCTGGGAATTTGTTCCACTTGTTTGTTGTGTCCAATTTGTTCCGCCATTTGATGTTTTTAAAATAGTACCGAAACCTCCTGCAACATAACCTGTATCTTTATTTATAAAATATACTGAACGTAAGCCGGGAGCTGTTCCGATTGTCTGTTGTGTCCAGTTTGTTCCGCCATTTGATGTTTTTAAAATAATACCGACATTCGCACTATCACCAGCCACATAACCGATAGCGGAATTTGCAAAATATACAGAATTTAGCATGCTAATAGGTGGTCCGCTTAATTGTTGAGTCCAATTTGTTCCGCCATTTGTTGTTTTAATAATGGATCCATTTCCAACTGAATACCCGGTATCAGTATTACTAAAATAAACAGAATTTAATCCATTACTAATACTATTTGTTTGTATTGTCCAATCAGCACCACCATTTATTGTTTTTAGAATTTTACCAAAATTACCCACTGCATACCCTGTGTTTTCATCAGTGAAGAAAACAGAAGATAAATTAGTAGTTGTGTTGCTGTTTAATGTTGCCCATTGGGGATTTGCATTAAGCTGAACATAACCTCCGCAAATAATTGATGTATCTGTTCCAGCATAAACTGAAATTGCCGGCGATTCAGTAAGTATAATGCTTTTGGTAAGAGTACATCCATAACTTACTTCAGAAACTGTTACTGTATATGTACCTGCAATGAGGCCGTTTATATTGGCTGTAGTATCTCCGGTGCTCCAAAGGTATGTATATGGTGCAACACCGCCGGATACGCTCGCTTCAATTCCTGCTGTCGCTGCTCCATTGCAGAGAATTGGTTGAGAAACGCTTAGTGAAACAGCCAGGGGTATTCCAGTTTGATATTCATAAGCGCCAATATCAATGCGGCAAACTGTTACGCGGGGATTACCTGCTATATCTGTTGAGGGATATGTGCCATTCGGTTCTCCTGCATCAATACACGGAGACGTGTTTTGCAAGGACCAATCAGCATATAAGCTATTATATCCCGTGCCGCTACCGCCAGAAGGTGCAACAAATAATGGATCTGAATTAATATTGTTTTGGTATGTTCCTGAATATATATTGCCATTGATTCCAAAAGCAGCAGTACCACCCTGCACATCACAATAATAAAAATTTGGGTCACTGTCTTCTGTTTCAAGAAATACCTGGGCACCGCTTGTACTTGCAGTATTTCCCCATAAGATAGTATTTCGAAAAGTCGGTTGTCCTACAAGTCTGCAACATATAGCTCCGCCATTTACAGCACTGTTGTTTGAAATAGTATTGTTAATGAGGCTTGGGCTACAGTAGACGAAATAAAATCCTCCACCATAAGAAGCAGTGTTGTTGGAAATGATATTGTTTGAAACAGATGGCGTACAACCATCTATATAAATTCCCCCTCCATAAATAGCAGTATTGTTGGAAATGGTGTTGTAGTAAATGGAAATATTGCTGGAACTGAAACAGTAAATCCCTCCACCATTAATAGCATCACAATTTGAAATAAGGCAATTTGAAATAATAACCTTGGAAAAATTTTTTAAAAAAAGCGCACCTCCATGCGTGTCGTAGCCGCTACCGCCACTAACTTTACCATATTGAAATTTACAAAATAATATTTTGGATGAGTCATTTATCATCGGTGTATCTTCATAGCGGATTCCTTTCCAACCATCCGTAGTGTTGGCAGCAGTAAATGTAATTGTATCTGTTATTGTTCCAATGGCAAGTAGTCGCCCTTGCACATTGAATTTATAATGTCCCTGAAAATTTACTGTCACCCCCGGCTGTATGGTGAGGGTGGAGCCGTCAGGTATTTGTATGCTGCCTTGTATTAAATAAGGCGAGCCGGCAATTGTCCATGTTCCGCTAACTGAGCCGGCAGGCACAACAGTTTGTGCGATTGTTGTTGAAGCATTTAAGCTATATATTACAATTGCAATTAAAAATATTTTTCTCATTGTTTATCCTTATTTTAAGGATGAGGTTTTACTTTATCTCCAAGATTTTTGGTTTCTGTTCCTATAAATTTGAGGGCTTTTCCTACTTGTTCAGGAACAAAACCAACTCCTTTTAATAAAGCAGAAGTAACAGTTCTTGTCCATTTCCATGTTTCTTTTACACCAATCCCTATTTTTTGTCCAGACCAGCTTGCTGCATAAGCTAAATGCCGGGAAGCTGCGTCCAAAGAAATTCCCGTTTTTACAGGTTTTTCGGCTTTCCAATACTCAGCCGAAATTTTATGCTGATAGGCAGCTAATGTAAAATGTGCATTGGCAAAAACAATATTCATATCATAGAGAAATATCGGCTTCCCTTCGTCCAGCCTTTTAGCAGTACTTTCTAATTCCCGAACAGATTGATTAATCTGATCTTTTTCTTTACCTGTTGTATTTGCTGCTTCAATCTTTATATAAGAAATAGCTTTTCTGATTTCAAAAGCAGCCAGTTTCTCATTCATGTTAATATAATGATTTTTTGCCCTGTAAAAGCACCAATCAATATCATCTACCCAAAAGATAATTGCGTGGTATCCTGAAGAATCAGCATCTAACAAATAAGGTTGACTGTCAGGAACCTGAGCAATGGAGGAATTTGCAGCAATTAACATTATGGTTAACCAGATTACTAACATAATTAATTGTCTGTTAAGGTATTTCACTGTTAAGGTAGAGGATTTATTAATCATTGCTTTTGAGTTTTTATTACTTTAGACGCACTTACTGGATTTTGTCACATAGTCATTATTAAAGAAACGTTACTATTCGGTTTGGTGTTGAACATTACTAAGATTTCCTAAATCTCTGTCTGCGGTTTGTCCGGGAATTTGGGCTATCTCATCGAAAACATCACTGAAGTTTAGCAGGTAAGATATAAGATTAAGGAAATCTTGGTGTTAAAAAAATATACAATTTTATCCCGTTTTTAGTACAACCGGAAAGCCATGGATTTATTTCAGTAAATAAAAAATACAGCCTGCCTTTCTTATATGAAAGGCAGGTTGTATGTGGAAAGTTCAGCATGTTTAATTACTGCTTGCAGGAGGTACAAGCAACTGAAAAAATTCATCCAATTTTGGGAGGATAATAATTTCCGTTCTTCTATTCAGGCTTTTGCCATTAGCCGTATCATTCGATGTTTTCGGAATGTATTCACTACGGCCACCGGCGGTCATTCTTTCCGGCCTGACTCCGTATTTTACCTGGAGAGTTCTGACAACAGAAGTCGCTCTCTTAGCGCTTAAATCCCAATTGTCTGCCATGCATTCGGTTTTTATCGGAACATTATCGGTATGTCCCTCAACAAGAATGTCCAGATTTTGGTGGTCTTTGACCACTTTAGCAATTTTACCCAGTACGGCTTCTGCATCAGGTAGAATCTGGGCGCTGCCTGTTTTGAAAAGCATTTTATCCGAAAGTGAAATATAGACTACCCCTTTTTTTATTTCTATTGTAATGTCATCATCGTTTACATCCGCTAATGAACGTTTTAGATTCATTACTAAAGCTAAGTTTAATGAGTCTTTCGTTCTTATTGACGAAGTCAAATCCTTGATGTATTTATCCTGCTCGTGCAAAAAGTCAAGCGTTTTTTTTATGTTGTCAGCGCCCTTCTTACTCACCACAGACAAGTCTGCCAAAAGATCCAGCACATTGGTGTTGGTGCTTTTCAAATAATCCAACTGTTGCTCAAGCGAAGCGACTTTGCTTCTTTCATTCATCAATTCCAGATCTTTGTTGGTAAGTTTAGTTTTATATTCAGCGCTTTGCTTTTCGCAATCCCTGAATTGAACCGTTACACTGTTTAAAGAGCTTTGCACTTTGTCCCTGTTGCCCTGCATTTCAATAAACTTTTTATTACTCACGCAAGACCCCATAAATAAGGTAAGGGAAAGTATGAATAAAACACTTTTTGTAGTTTTCATGGTTTTTTATGTTTTATAGTTATTTAATATTTCTGCTTTCTTTATCGTAATGCAAATGAAGCCACTCCCATCTTGTTTTGCTTTGTATAAAGTTCAACAAAATATGTCCCGGCTTTATAATTTTGAGAAGCGATCCATTCAATGCAAACATTTTGCTTTACATTGGCATAAACAATATTCACATACGTTGTATAAAGGTTATCTGTGATTGATTCCGGGCGTTCTATCTTATCAGAACCGGCAGCTTTATCTAATATGGTTACCCCTTCCGGTGTGATTATTTTGATGTACACCGTCTGCTTTCCTTTCTTTGCTAATTTGTTTTCCAAAACATCAAAGCAAACTTCAATCTTTTTTGTTTTTTTAGCCATGGCTGTACGGGTAAAATTCCCCACCAGGTTCTTTTTTATCGGTTTAATAGCCATGTTATCAGCTAACAAGTTCTCTCCCAAAGCAATTTTCCCTTTTAATGTTCTTATTTCACTTTGTAGCCCGCCTATTGTTTTATTCAAACCAAGATTCTGTGATTTCAGTTTCTCATTTTTCATCAATAAGTCATCTATTTTTTCAAGATATTCAATTTTCAACTTTAGTAAATTATCAATTTCTACCTGTAATTGAGCTGTTAATTCTTTTGAGCTCTTTGCCTCTTGCCCCAGCTTTGTAATTTTTGCTTCCTGCGCCTTTATTTTAGTATTTGCTTCGTCAACTACCGAATCCAATCGCGCTGATATGCCTTTATACTTTTCAAGTTCTGTAACCGTTGCTTGCAGCTCCTTTTCTAACATGACTGTTGTTTCAATTACAGGTTTCATCTCTTTGGTTATGTACTTCATTTCTGTTTTTATTTCCGATTTTTTATTCATCAGAAATATATTGCCAATTACTGAAAGGGCAAGTAAAATACCAAGAATAACAGCAATGTTATTCTTTCTGTTAGTTTGTTTTTCTGCGTTCATTTTTTTAGATTTTAAAAGGTTAATAATAAAAATTTACATTTAGATGAATAAAATTGAAAAAGTCACACACAAAAAAAAAGATTATTCTAAAACGGATGGATTTTGCAAATATAAAGCCAGGAATTGTTAAATCCTAAATTTTTAGCCACTAATTACACGAATTTACACGAAAAAATTAATGATAATTAGTGTAATTCGTGGCATAAAAAGGATATCAGAGACGGACACTAATTAACGCAAGTTGCTACTTAGTACTTTTTATTTACTGAATAGGTGCAACATGCCTGAAATAGGCATAATTGAAACATATTAAATGACTTGAGAAACAATACTGCGCGTGGGATAAATTTCCGCATTTTTATAATTCTATGTAAAACCAATTCTTTTATCTCTGGAATGTACAGACGCTCAAATTGAGCGTCTCTGCCTTTCCGAATTTGCGATGATAAATATGTAGAAATTTATACAATTTCATGTATAATTCTATAATTTAACGTGTTTGGGTAGATGGTCAGTAACTTCTCAATATCCACAGGTAAAATCCCGACCGCGTGCGCTATAGCTATAGCGGTGGCGCAAGGGATTGAATGTAAATAGCCCCGAATGAAATTCGGGGTATAATATACAACCAATCCTACAACCCCAAGAGGTTGAATGTTACAGCGGATATTCTTCAACATATTCAACCCTTCAGGGTTGCTATTGATGTTATGTTTATACCACCGGTTTCACCGATGGTTATTCACATTAAAGCCCTCGGGCTTTATACCTTTACCTTCAAATATTGAGAAGTTACGATGGTCAATATGAAGAATTCACGATAGCATTCCCCCATCACCTACTCAATCTCCTTCTGATTTTTAGCATATACAAACAAGATATTTTCCAGGTCATCGTATCCGGTAAAGAGCTTTTCACCTTCGTGTTTTAGGTGGTCGTCTCTAAAACCCAGTATTGTCAAAGCTGCATCGGATGATTTGAGGTTTATTAATGATTTTGTGCTTACATCGTCTTTTTCAGGAATAATTTCAATATTTTTTGAGGTGATGGGAAGCCTGCCGGTTACAACTAATTTTTCCAAGTGCTTTTGGATTTCTTCTACGCTTTCCGGCTTGCAGGTTTCAAATATTTTGATATTTGCCCTGCGCCAATCCGGGTGACCGAGAATAATAAAGCTCAGCATTATCATTAAATTAGCATTATCGGCATCAGCGCTTGTTATCCATACATGTATCCCGCCTTTAAATCTAATTTGTTTATTTGAACTGCCTAAGATGCAAATATCAGAATTGCCGGAATTTACCAATGAAAAATTCTCTGCAATCTCTTTAAGGTCATGTGGGTCATATTTATCGAACTCAAAAATCACCATATTATTTTCCATGCCGGCAATTCCAGGAACCTGAATGGTTTGCGCCACTGCAGAGGTATAAGATGGCGAGATCAGCGTATCAACATAAACATGATTTTCAACCCGCTCAAATTGTTCAATAATTTTTTTTAGTTCAATCCGTGATTGTTCATAAGTTTTTTTGGAATAGTACTCTTTAATCAGATGAATATAAGTTCCGAACCCGTACCTGTAAGAAATCCAGTTCAATAATTTAAAGGCGGTGTTTCGTTTAAAAGAATCTTTAGAAATGCAGATAGCGCTGGGTCTCCATTCCCCGCCTGATTTTTTATTGCCGGTTTTTTGCAGGAATACCTGTAAGTTCCTGTTCAACTGAAATATTGTATTGGCAAAAATTGCTTCCAGACCATTCCTGTCCTTATGAAAATGGTTGATGTAAAGATACATGGCAGCCATTAAACCAACAGATGCAATGGCGTAAGGTGTGTTGATTTTAAACATTACCCAGACAGAAACTACAAATCCTGCCAGGGAAATATACCATCGCGATTTGAAGTAAGGCCTGTATGACGGAGATGAACCAAAGTGGTTTAAAAAAGAAATAAGGCATAATGAACCATAAGTAACCATGAAGAACATGGATATTATCTCTGCCACGGCATTAACATTTCCTAAGGCAACAAATGCCATTGCTATGGCAAATGTTACAAGGGATGCATTAACAGGTTCACTATCTTTTGATCTGCCTTTTGCAAGCCATAAATTAAGTCTTCCAAAGGGGAATGATTTATCAAGAGCCAACGCCTGTAATGTTCTGGGAGCAACCATTGCCGAACCTATTGCAGAAGATATAGTTGATGCAGCTAATCCCAGGGGAACAATAAAGGCACCGCCAATAGCTATTTTTGCCATTATCAACTGGTTGTTCGTTAAATCGTCTATGCTTGCCGACAGCGCAAGTTTATAAACAATAAACAGGTAAATGATCAAACCGGCAATAGTGGCTAAAGTAGTTCCTAAAGGTATGGATTTGGAAGGGTTTTTTAAATCACCGGATAATCCAACTCCGGCTGTCATGCCCGTAAAGGCAGGGAATACTATGGCAAACACAACAAAGAATTTATCCATATTTCTGAATTGTGCCGATATTAAGGAAAAATCGGTTGTAAGGCTATATTCAGTTTTTCCAAGAAAAAACAAGACCAGGGAAATAAACAATATGCCAATTACCGCATAAAGGGTTTTTACACCAAGATTTGCCCCCTTCCTTACTATTAAAACTGCCAGTCCAAACATGGCGGGGATACTGATAATCTGCCGGGGCAAATTAATTCCAATGATCTCTTTAACAAAATTGAAAAAGAATTCGAATGCCTCAGTGAATGCTATTATGTAAAATGCAACACTAATGGCTTGGGATAAATATAAAGCAATGCCAATGGTGGCTCCAATATTCAGGCCAAATGAACGGGAAATAATAAAATACTCACCTCCACCTTCAACGCGTTTGTTTGTTGCAATTTCTGAAATGGCTAAAGCTGTTGGTAAAGTAACCAGGTGCCCAAGTAAAATAATTCCGATCACTCCCCAGAAACCAAGTGTACCTACAGCATAACCAAAGCGCAAAAATAATATCGCCCCGAGTATGGTTGAAATCGCGGTGAAAAATACGGGGGCTGTTCCAAAACCTTTATTATTGTTCATAATATCAAAGTGTTAATGCAGTAATCTGTTTTTTAAAACCAAACTTCGTGTAATGACAATCCATGCAGGGCTGATAATAAGAGTAATTGAGATGATAGAAATAATTAACTGATAACTATATTCTGTGATCATTCCAATCATAAAGCCGGTTGAACCAAGTATAAAACTGAACTCTCCAATTTGTGCCAATATGGCTCCGGTATATATACTTTCCCGCCAACTCATGCCAAATATACGCATGATGATCGCATTGATCAGGTTATTGGCAAAAAATATAAGAAATACGAATAATAGCACGGTTGTTATGTTCTCTTTCAAAAAATGAAGGTTGATTAACATGCCAATCGAAACAAAAAATAGAGCAACGAAAACCACCCTGAAAGCATGTAAACTTTCATGTACCCACTTGGTTGCATTTGCGGATGAAACCAGTACACCTGCTACAAAAGCTCCCAAAGCAGAAGAAAGGCCAAAAAAAGCAGTGAGAATTGAAAATCCGAAACAGACGGCAAAAGCTATAAATACCTGGATTTCGTGGTCATCTTTTATGCGATTATCAAATGGAAGCTTGATGTGTTTTTTCTTTAGTACCCATGCAATGATTCCAATGATGATACTGCCTCCTGTAATTTGTCTCATTATTTCCATGGTTTCAGGTGTTTTTCCTGAAAGGTAGTTGAGCGTAATCAGCATCGGAACAATAATTACATCCTGGGCGAGCAATATTCCTATAACGTTTTGCCCGATTCTCGTGTTGGCTTCGTTCCTTTCATGAAGCAGCTTAATGACTACCGCAGTGCTGCTAAGACTAATTACAAAGCCAAACATAATGATACGGTTTAAAGGCCAGTTCAGAACGTAACCTATGATCCAAACTACAGCTATGCTAAAAAGCACCTGTATGAATGTTCCGAAAACAGAAATGCGCCAATTGGCAATGAGTTCGGGAAGTGAGATTTCCATACCGATAAAAAAGAGTAAAAGCACCAGACCAAAAGAACCCATGTTTGTGATCATTCCTTCATCAACAACGATTTGCATACCAGAAGGACCCATGAGCACTCCTGCGATAATATATGCAATGATATATGGCTGTTTAAATAACTTTAATACGAAACCAATTATAATAATGCTGACAGCCAGCAATACCAGCTTGGAAAGGATTGGGTCCACTTGCATAGCTGCGATAATGGTCAGAAAATTCCAATTATTCACTATCATTTACCATACAGGTTTTGAGTTCTATGAACTTTCGCAGACTCTACTTTACTGATAAAGTTTTCCCGTTCCTCAAAATCAAGCCATCTGAGCAGGATATCAATAGTCATTCCTGCTGTGTGAAAGGAAATGACCTTTTTTACCGAGAGGAAAAAGTCAACAAGGTATATTCCCGAT
>JBDRNO010000117.1:0-2104 GCA_043811005.1 Bacteroidota bacterium
TGTGCCTTGCTTGATGTACAGCGCCCCAATACCTTTTGGGGCATACAATTTATGGCCGGCTATGGTGAGCAAATCAACATCTTTCGGATTTACCATTCCAAAGGTATCAACCGGGAGCCAGGTAATTTCATATCCCGATAAATTCAGATACCTGCAAACTTCAGTTACTGCCGGGTGTTCAATGGACGATGTAATAATATGCTTTCCTTTATCTTTGTTTGCAAAGGCAGTACCTCTGATGGCATGGTTATTTGATTCAGTACCACCGCTTGTAGAAATTATTTCTTCAGGTTTAGCATTGATCAGGTATGCTACCTGCTTTCTTGCCCCCTCAATGGCTTCCTTATTTCTTCTTCCAATAGAATAAGAACTGGAAGGATTGCCAAAGGAGGTTTGAATATACGGTATCATTTCATGTGCAACTTCCGGATCTATAGGAGTTGTTGCATTATAATCGAGATAAACCGGTTTTTCCATAATTTGCTTTAACAATTGTTTTGCCATTCAATGAGCACCAAAACCTAAAAATGCACTGGATACAAGTACTATAATGGCGAAATAAAGACATATTTCGCAAAGCTTTTTCCTTCTGGCTCTGAGTTTAAAAAAGAAACCTTCTTTTCCTGAATTAGGTTGACCATCTTCTGAAAATCCAACAAATATTTTACTTAATTGGGGATTTATCTCTAAAAAAATAATTGCCATAATGGTAACCATTCCAAATACGAATGCAAGTTTAACTATCAGGGCAATTGTTGCAACAGTATGCATTTCCTTTATAGCTCCATGAAACAGATAGTGGTTAAGAGGCATACCCATTCCCGTGATAAACAATGTAATGATAAAAACCAGGCAATAAGGTGCATTGCCCTGAAGGGTATCTTCAACAACTTTATCTAATTTATAACTAAGTTTTGGTCCATATTGCGCCCTGTTTTTCACTAAATTTCTATTGTAAAAAGGGGCAGCAGCACAACCAACCAAAGCAATGTTGTGTAGAGCCAATAAGACTGAATGAATTAAATTTTCCATAATAAAATATATTTATTTACACTAATTTTTAAATTGTATCTAATTGTTTCATTTTCCATTCCGGGTATCCTTCATCAAGTCTTCTTACATTAAACCCATTTTCATGTAATATTTTTACAGCTTCATCTGCTAAAACACAAAAAGGGCCACGACAATATGCAACTATGTCTTTGGCCATGGATATATTTTTTAGTTTAGCCATAAGCTCATTCATAGGGACTGAAATTGCACCAGTGATGTGCCCGAATTCATCTTCAATTTCGGGACGGACATCCATAAGTAAAACATTTTCATTTTGAAGCATTGTTTCAAGTTCATCAAGACTAACTGCATTTAAAGCCATGTTATCTTCTCTATGTCGGTTAAGTGTTTTTTCAAGTTCGGCAATTTCCTGAACGGCGTATTTCATCACATGTTGGTATAATGATAGAAATTCGTCATTGATTAGCGAATAGTAAACGTATTGTTTTTCTTTTCTTGATTTTACAATGTTGTTGTTTTTTAGGACTTGTAAATGCTGTGAAGCATTAGCAAAAGTCAAGCTTGTAGTTTGCACCATTCCTTCAACGTTTTTTTCTCCTTGCGAAAGCATTTCAATAATTTCTAAGCGAAAAGAATTGGATAAAGCCTTAAGCAGCTTTGCAAGCCCATGGTACATAGCATCTTTAAATTCTCTGCCTTTCATTGTTCAAGTTATATTATTTGACTTTGCAAATATAACACAACAATTCAAGTATTCAATAGATATATTGAATATATTTTAATCGCATATAAAATCATTAGAAAAATCAGCTTTCCGTGTCACTTGTTTCATAGTTCAGGGTTCGAAAATATAGCTCTTCCCGCAAACTTTGATCGAATGTCGGCTTGTAGGGGTATGGCGTGGTATTTGTCGTCCAGGTAGGAAGCCGGTTCTTTATACGTGCTTCAAGGTACAAGGCTGATAACGTGCAGTATCCTTTCTTTTCATGGTGTAGCTACTTGAGCACAACGGGGTAACGGCGCAATAGTGTAACTATGCAACGGGAATACGGAACATTGCCGGGCTGGTTGTTAAGACATTAGGACATGC
>JBDRNO010000118.1:0-13122 GCA_043811005.1 Bacteroidota bacterium
AGATAAAAAGCATAACAAAAAAGTTGACATTAATATAAGAAGACTTCTTAAGTATTTGATAATATATATAAACACAATTTTCATTATTTACACAATTTATAAAGATATATCCATAACCCGTATAAGCCGGTGACAAACAGGAATATGTGATTGATTTAAACGAAATGTCTTTGGTGTGGGAATGTAGAGACGAGACAGGGTCTCATCTCTACGTCCCTATTTATCTATTCCCAAAGTATCTATTTCAACTTTATCCTCCAATAAAGTAAACCACAAATCAACATAATCGCCCAAATTGATCATGTTCTGGTCACTTTCAGGATCGGGATTTTGTTTCCACACCATCGCTTCGGCAGAGTCTGAGGGTGTTTTAACAGACTCGTCATATTTCCGACCCCCCATATTTAAATAATTTGATTGTAAAACCACCAATGCTTCATCTCTTGTCAATCCTATTAATAAAGGGACCAATATTTTTTCATCACTAAGTCCATCACCCAGCACCAGATCTATTACAGCCCCTTTTCTTATCATTGTGCCGGGATTTATTTCCTTATTTTCTCCGGCTTTGATTGAAATTTTTTGAGATATCACAGCATTTCTTGCGATATCCGGAATGTATTCCAACTCCCCTACCTTAAATCCGCAGGTTTCAAGCATGGCTATTGCCTGTCTTAATGACAGGTCAACCAGGTCAGGCATCTTTACCATAGGAGGTAACATTGCATTAACGACCAAATAGATCGTCCTATTTTGTTTAACCTTGGAATTTGATTTTGGATCCTGATCAAGAATTACACCTCTTTCTGCCTGTGTATCATAAATTGAATCTATAACAATATACCGGAGTTCTTTTTCCTTGAGAAAACTGTCCAACTCTGCAACAGTATAACCTGACAGGTTAGGGACAGTGATGGATTCACCATGCAGGGTGTAATTATCTAAAAATCTGAAAACCCACCAAATTAAAGCAGATATCAATATAACTGCGATGATGAGGTTAAGGAAGAATTTCTTGCTTATTAAGAATCGGAACATGTATTTTCGTGTATTGAAATTTTAATGTTTTTTTAATAAAATTTATTGACACTATTCAAGTATAAAATATTGTTAATAATTAAATTCCAAATCACAAGCACCAAATAACAAACCTGCGTTTGCCGAAGCAAACTACTGTTTGCGCAGGCAAATAAATCCCATCCGCCAGCTGGCGGATACAATGACCAAAACAATTATTTACATCAAAGATATATTTTTTAAGTCCAAGGTATATAAATAAATAAAATCTTGTTAAGTTTGTTTTTCTGCAATATATAAAAATATAACTTCGCAAATTAATTATTTATGAAAAAGAACATTGCAATAGTAACTGGTGGTAATTCATCAGAATACGACATCTCCCTCAAAAGTGCCGAAACGGTAATCGGTAACATTGACAGGTCTGCATATATTCCATTTAAAATAGTAATAAAAGAAAATCTGTGGTTACTAAAACGTAAGAATAAAAAAGATATTATAATAGACAAAAATAATTTTAGCTGCATCATAGATGGTAAAAAGGTAACATTTGACTGCGTTTTTATTGCTATACACGGCACTCCGGGCGAAGACGGCAAATTGCAGGGATATTTTGATATGCTGAAAATTCCATATACCACATCAGGAGTTCTTACTTCAGCTTTAACATTTAATAAGAATGTATGTAAAAATTTTCTTAAGGGATACGGAGTTTTATCTCCTATATCTGTTCTGCTTAAAAAAGGTAACACTCCAATAAACATCCCCTTCAATAAGGGGAACTCCCTCTTTCCTTCCGCTTTGCTCATGATGACAATAGATGGGACTTCATGCGATATTAAAAAAATATTATCTGAAATACAGCTACCATGCTTTATTAAGCCCAGTAATGGCGGATCGAGTTGCGGGATATCCAGGGTGAATAATGAAGATGAAATGGAAGGCGCCATTCGCAAGGCATTTGAGGAGGATGATGAAATCCTGGTAGAAGAGTTTATTGATGGCACAGAACTCACATGCGGAGTTCTTAAGCATAAGGAAGAGCTGATCACACTGCCACTTACAGAAGTAATCAGCAAAAAGGAGTTTTTTGATTACGAAGCAAAGTACACTCCTGGTATGGCAGAAGAAATAACTCCTGCAAGGGTCTCTGGAAAGATTGAAAAAAAATGCAAGGAATTATCCGCCTATCTTTTCAACATACTAAACTGTAAGGGAATAGTACGGTTTGATTATATTTTGAGGAATAATAAGCTCTACTTTTTAGAAGTAAACACTGTTCCCGGTTTAACCGAAACCAGTTTCATCCCACAGCAAGCGCTCGCAATGGGTATTAATCTCGAAAAACTTTTCGGGATGATTATTGAAGATGCACTTGGGGATTGAAGGATTGTTAAATGGTTGGATGGTTCTATTGTTCTATTGTTCTATTGTTAATAAAAAAGACAAAATCAGTATCATGCAGATCTTGTTTTTTAACTGTTTTTTACTGTTCTGGTGGGTTTCTCATCAGAAAGATTCCTCACTTCGCTGCGCTTCGTTCGGAATGTCAGTTCTTTGTTTTAGAGAGGTGGAGGGCGAGGCGGTGCGCTTATTAACTGTATCTGATTAAACACATACCATAGTCGCACCGCCTCGCCCTCCACCCCATTAAAACATCACATATTCATGTCATTCCGAACGAAGTGAGGAATCTCACCATTGATATATCGAACAGTAACATTTTTTTTTATTATTTCAAATATTTGCGTTTCTAATGCAAATATTCAAACAATGTTTGCAGTAAGATATTCAACTAATTTCATAACTGCATTACCCCTGTGACTGATCTTATTTTTATCATCCAACGACATTTCTGCAAAAGAAAGATCATATCCATTTGGCATAAAAATGGGGTCATAGCCAAATCCCTGGTTTCCTCTTTTCTCTTTTAAAATAGTTCCATCTACGATTCCTTCAAATAGCTTTTCTTTTCCGTTGATAATGAGGGAGATCACCGTTCTGAAACGGGCTTTGCGGTTTTCCGCATATTTCATTTCCTTTAAAACCTTATTCATATTATCCTCAAAATTGCATTGTTCTCCGGCATATCTGGCAGAGCGCACTCCGGGGTGTCCGTTCAGAGCTTCTATTTCAAGCCCAGTGTCATCGGCAAAAAGGCCCCTCCCCCTGCCTTCGCCAAGGCTACGGCAGGCAAGCGCCCCTCCCCTCCTTCGACTTCGCTCAGGATAAAAAAGAGAGGGATACCCATCGCTGTGAGCCCTCAAATAGTTATATATGAAAAAAGCTTTTTGGGAAGCATTGCCTTCGAGGGTATTCCGGGTTTCAGGAATTTCCTGGTTGAAGTTAATGTCCTTTAAACTTAAAATACGAAAGTTATCACCGAGTATATTGCGGATCTCTTTGAGTTTGTGGGGGTTGTTTGTTGCAAAAACTAAATCCATTTTTTAAAATAATAATAGAGTGGAAAAATAAAACATTGCCGTTCGGCTGAACTCAGGCTGAAGCCACTGATTTACTCATGAAATAATTTTTTTTTAAAGGTATTACTCACTATAATAATTGATTTTAACGGTGTTCGTGAACCCTTTGGGTTTCGTGAACCCGCATGAAATCATTGTAAATCGAATGAAAATTAATTACAATACATTCATTTTTATTCTCATTTATGATATGATAAAATCATGCGGGTTTCACTGATTTAAAAAAATCCGTGCAATCTGCCTTCGACAGACATAGTCTGCTACGGCAGACGAAGTCTGTGGCTAAAAAAATATTAACTGAGTAGTTACCAACGTTTTATACTTAACTTAATAAATCCAAAAAATTAGCGGAATTTGATATAACAGAATAATTGCTAATGATCTTCTCTCTTGTTTTTTGTGTAAGTTCTATTAGTAATTGCCTGTCTGTTATCAACTTGATCATATAAATCTTCCATTCCTCTTTTGACCTGCAAATAAAGCCGTTAACTCCATGATCAACAATAATAGTACTAACACCAACCGGAGATACCAAAGCAGGAATACCCAACGCCATGTATTGCAGCGCTTTGAATCCGCATTTACCATTCGACCATGTATCATTTGTCAAAGGCATCAAACCAACATTGAATAACAACAGATCATTAATCTCTTCCTCCTTATTCCATTGTTTATAAATAAGTGATTTGAAAGAAAATTCCGGCTTCCTGTCTGATATAATATAAAACCCAAAATCATATTTCTCTTCCAGTTCTGATATTATGGGAACCAAATCTTCAAGATATCGAATTGTAGAATGAGTGCCTGTCCATCCGAATATGATCTTTTCGCTGTTATTATGATCCTTTACCCTGTTATGGTAATTATCCGTATCAATGGTAGTAGGATTATACACTGCATTTTTATTAAATTCCCTTGCATAATTGCATAAATATTCATTACCACATGAAACCCTGTAAGACCACCTGCAAAGTTTACTAACAGCAGAAAATGATTTTATGAAAGAAAAAAACCTGTTGGTATCTGAAACATTGGGAACCCATATTGCATCATCAAAATCATATATGATCTTTTTTCTGAAAACTTTAGCTATCAACCATTCTATTAACGGAGGTCCGGCTGGAGTTAATTCCCGGTGGATAAATACGAGATCATATTTATATAGAGTAAATAAATCCATCTTCCTCCTGATAAAGCCCTTAATCATTCCGAGAATTTTAGAAAACAAGAATCCTTTTCTATACATAATCTTCCATGTTTTCATATCCCAGAATGGACTTATACTATACTCAATATTATTATTCCTGAGCAGTTCATAATATTGTTCAAAACGAAACCTTTGACTCGGGGCTTCGCCTGTGGGATATGGAACAAGGAAAAGAATTTTCATTAAAAATCTAAAATAATATTTCTTTTAATTAATCCGATAGTTATCGGATTACGAAGTTATGTTCTTATACCTGAGCATTTGAGCAGCAATAGCAAATTCCATAAAATATTTTTCAAACCACCCGGCAGTAAAGTTATATTCATTTTCACCAACAAAAAAGTCACAGAAAAACTCGCGACAACGGGCAATTTCCTTTCTGCCTTTTCCCCACCTTTTATCATTTAACGTTAGATCAAATAGCTCCAGCGCTCTTTCAAAAGCGCTTTGAAATCGTTGGGTATCTTTCTCTTTGTAACGTTGAAAAGTGCGATGCACTTCGCTGCCGATATTTGCCATCTGTTCAATAAGCGAAAGTTCATACCAGCGTCCCGCTGCAAGATTTTTGTGAATATAAGACATGTTAGGCACTTAAAATTTCGTTATTAACTTGTTAACTATTTCAATAATTCTTTCCCTCACTTTTGGGTCATCTACACCCCTTGTTCTATTCCCCAAATATGGCCTAATATTTATCAATGAATCAAATTCAATCCTATCATCTTTATCTTTATCAGGATAAATATTTATTCCCCAAAGGTCTAGCTGTTGTGAGCCATCTTCCAATAAAAGCACCTCCTCATCAGCATGCAATTCGCCACCTATTGCCATAACCTGTCGTTTAATATCAACAACAGCTTTAATAAGATCACTGCCAACAGCTTCCGCGATTGAAGATAGTTCATGTTTGCTAATTTGATCTTTAATAATTTTCATATCAAAATTCTTTATAACCTCTCTTTATTGCGCTTTTTGAAAATTTTCAAATTCATTTGTACTTAATTTATCTTATGACAAAATTAACAATTAAAACGTATCGGTATTTTAATATTTTGCCACTAATTACACTAATTTTCACTAAGTAAGTACAAAAAAAAAGATTTTAAGGAATAAACATTAATTTTGCACCAATAAATAAACAAAAGAACTAATACAATGAATCCTTTTAAATACGGTAGTTTGGTAACAGGTGAATATTTTTTTGATCGCATAGATGAGACAAACAAAAACCAAAACGATCTTAAAGGATTTATTCAATTACCCTTTACTGCGTAACGCAAAATTGCGTAATGACAAGTATCCACACACCACTTTGACAATTAACAATTTAACAATTCAATCAATCATGCAACCATGCATCCATGCAATCAATCAAACAACCCCGGTGAAATATTTGCTGCGCGACACTCCGCAAATTTCACAGGGTAAACCAAGCAACTACACCCACTCACAACTCACCAATCACCCCTCACAACTAATACTTCACAAACGACCTCACATACAACTCATCCAAATAAACGAACCGAAAGGCATAAACTCCGTTGCGTAATCCGGTAATATTCAGGGTGAATTGGTTTAAGCCGTTGTTGGCAGTTCCTGAGAATACAGACTCAATCAGCGCTCCTTTGGCATCATAGAGTATTAATTTCACATCATCAGAATTGGGGTTCGGGTAGGCATGAAAAAACTTAAAAAACCTGGTAAACCCCGGTATCATGGTAAGCATGTACAGAGACATCAAATTTATCGTTCCGTTTTTTGTTCAATTGCTGATGTGGCATAGAAAAGAGGATGGCGTAGTATTATGTATGAATCAAATATAAAATTATAAATCGCCAAAACTAATATTTTTTCATACTTTTGGCTATTTATAAAAATCTACGCATAAAATGTTAGTCGGCAGAACTACCGAAAAAACCATTCTTTCAGAAGCTCTTGAATCCGATGAAGCGGAACTGATAGCTGTAACCGGAAGAAGGAGAGTGGGAAAGACGTTCTTAATCCGCTCTGTGTATGAAGGTCGCCTGATTTTTGAACTAACAGGGGTGTACGATGCAAGTTTGGAAATTCAGTTAAAAAACTTCAGCGCGGAACTTAAAGGAGTGTCAAAAAACAAGTTCTCTCTTCCCATTCCTAAAAACTGGTTCGAAGCGTATGAACAGCTAAAACTATATTTGGAAAAGCTGCTGCGGAACAAAAAAACAGTGGTTTTTCTTGATGAATTTCCCTGGCTGCACACACCCAAATCAGGATTTCTGTCCGCTTTTGAGCATTTCTGGAACAGTTGGGCATCCCGTAAAAAAAATCTGGCAGTTGTTATTTGCGGTTCCTCTGCATCATGGATGCTGCAAAATGTAGTTAACAGCAGGGGGGGATTACACAATCGCATCAGCAGGAAAATCCGGCTGCTGCCTTTCACCCTGCGGGAAACCGAAGAATATCTGAAAAGCCGGAGAATCAATCTGGACCGCTATCAGTTGCTGCAACTGTATATGGCGATGGGCGGTGTACCTTATTACCTCAAAGCGGTGAAACCCGGCTTAAGCGCTGCACAAAACATTGACCGCCTGTGCTTTGCCAAAGACGGTACGCTCAGGGATGAATTCGTGAATCTCTATCGTTCGTTATTTGCCCATGCTGAAATCCAGATAAACATAATCAGAACGCTTGCCGGTAAAAAAGACGGATTAGACCGCAATGAACTGCTCAAAAAAAACGGATTTTCATCCGGTGGCGCATTTACCAAAATCATAACAGAATTGGAAGAATCCGGTTTTATCTCGCGCCATATACCGTTCGGGAAAAAAATAAAAGACAGTGTTTTTAAACTTACCGATGAATTTTCCATGTTTTATTTAAAATTTATGGAAGGCAACCGGCAGACGGGCGATGGAACATGGCTGCGCTTGTCGGGCAGCGCCTCGTGGAAAAGTTGGAGCGGATTCGCCTTTGAAGGTATATGCTTCAAGCATATACAACAAATCAAAGAAGCGCTGGGAATCAGCGGAGTACAGACCATGGAATCGGTATGGAGACATGCAGGAAATAAAAAGGAACCAGGGGCGCAGATTGATTTGCTCATTGACAGGGGCGACTACTGCATCAATGTGTGCGAAATGAAATTTACCGATGCCAAGTTCACTATTTCCAAAAGTTATGCGGAAAATCTCAGGCGAAAAATATCCGTGTTTACAATAAGGTCAAAAACAACAAAAACATTATTTCTGACCATGATCACTGCTTTTGGTGTAAAGCAAAACGAACATTCCATCGGCTTGGTTCAAAATGAAATACTCATGGGTTCGCTTTTTGAATAACTCTATAACTCGCCAAATCTAATAAAAAAATGGACTTTTGGCGGGTTATGAAAGATAACTATTAATGAACTGAGCAGTATACTGGATGTAACTGAAAAGACGATTAAAAGAGACCTTGGGAAATTGAAATCACTAAGAAAAATTAAACGCATAGGTACTGACAAAGGAGGTTATCGGCAAATAATTGAATAAAATCAAGGGTTTTTTTATACAATGAATCCACCCACAAAGGTATAATAATGAAATATACAAATTCTGTTGGATATGTATAATAAAACTGTTATCCAACAAAAATAAGATTTTAAGGAATAAATATTAACTTTGCACTAATATATAAACAAAAGAAGTAATAACAAACAATCCATCTATATTATTCTTATAGAATTATTCTGTTGGAATAATATAATAATAGAGGAGTTTATTTCATGAGAAATCCATTTACCTTAGGCATAGCTGCCGGAGAGGACTTCTGCAACAGGGAAAAAGAGCTTAAAGAACTGCTAAACTATGCCCGTAACGGCCAAAAAGTTGTATTTTATTCTCCAAGGCGGTACGGAAAGTCCTCTCTTATCGGGCAGGTTCATGAGACGCTTTCAAAGGAAGGATACTTTGTTGTTTACGCTGACTTGTTTTCCGTGACTTCAGAAACCGATTTCCTGTCTAAATTTGCAACGGCTGTTTTTAAAGGTATTGGAAGAGGAGCAGACCCCAGAACATGGATAGAAAAAGCCGTGAATATTTTTAAAAGGTTTGTCCCCTCTGTTGAATTTGGCTCTGATGGGGCTGCTTTTTCTGTCAGGTTTGACAGAACCGATCATCCTGACCTGCTTCTTGATGATTTGATGGAAGGCATCCGGTCTTATACTTTAAGAAAAAAATTAAAAGCGTGCATAACACTTGACGAGTTTCAGGAAATAACAGAACTGAAAGAATCAAAAAAAATTGAAGGTACCCTCCGCTCCTACATCCAGCGGCATAAGGAAATCGCATACTTTTTTGTTGGAAGCCGGAGAAGAATACTTACGGATATGTTTACAGATAAGTCAAGGCCGTTTTATAAAAGCGCTTTTCTTTACACTTTTGCAGAAATACCAAAAGATGCATTTGCTCCTTATATTACAGACAGGTTCAATAAGACAGGAAAAACATGTGCTCTAAAAAGTTCAGGGGAAATTTACGACCTGGTAAGAGGAAATCCTTATTATGTTCAGAAGCTATCTTCATTATGCTGGGACCAAACTCAGAAAGCATGCAATTCCGGCATAGTCAGGAAATCCTATCATACCCTCATAAATATTGAGTCAGCAGAATTTGAGGGTATATGGGGCGGACTTGCCCTTGCTCAAAAAACATTACTTAAAGCCATTGCAAAAGAGCCGGCCTCAGCCATCTTTTCAAAGGCATATCTTGAAAGGCATAAACTTTCTGTTGGTGGCGTGCAAAAGGCAGTGAAATATCTTATTCGCAGAGACCTTGTTGAAAAAGAGAAAGGATCCTACAAAATTACAGACCCTGTTTTCGGAGCTTGGCTTTCGGTTCAATAATATCATATTTTATGAGATTCTGTGGTGTTAAAAATTTTGTGAATTGTATGATTGAATTACCATTGTATGACTATTAAATGACAACTGAATGACCCCAGTGAAATACTTGCTTCGCTCCGCTCTGCAAATTTCACAGGGTAAAGCAAGCAACCTACACCCACTCACAACTCACCAATCACCCCTCACAATTAATATTTAACAAACGACCTCACATACACCTCATCCAAATAAACAAACCGGAAAGTATAAACTCCGTTGCGTAATCCGGTAATATCCAGGGTGAATTGGTTTAAGCCCTTGTTGGCTGTTCCCGAAAAGACAGACTCAATCAGTGAACCTTTGGCATCATAGAGTATTAATTAATGAGGATTTAAAAAATTCATTGAAACATACTTTATTCTTTCAAAAACTAAGTAATTTTATTTATTTTTGCAATCCACCGGACAAAAACAAAAAAATTTCGTATATTAATGGCAAACAGATATTTAGATTGGATGAAACAAGCTTATGAAGATTTGAATCATGCAAGACACTCTATAGAGTTCAAAGATTTTGATTGGAGTTGCTTTGCTGCACACCAATCTGCAGAAAAAGCATTAAAAGCGCTATACCTCAAGTTGGGTATGGAAGCTTGGGGACACTCACTGATAGCGCTTTTAGGTAATTTGCCGGAAACAATCAGAATTCCTGAAGAATTAGGTGATTACGCCCGAACTTTAGACAAATACTATATTCCAACAAGATATCCTAATGGATTTGATGAAGGAGCGCCAGTAGATTACTATACAAAATCAGAAGCAGAACAAGGCGTTAAATACGCTGATAAATTAATTCAATTTTGTGAAAGTCTTATCAACAAAACCTGAAGCAATCCGTATTTCTGTACTGGAATATGTTAAGAATTTACGTGCATCTCATCCCGAAATCAAACAAATTATATGGTTTGGGTCTTGGATAACAGGTATTCCTACACCGGCAAGTGATGTTGATATTTGTATAATCCTTTCTCACTCCGATAAGCGAATCCGGCATAGGATCCCTGACTATCTTCCATTTGGTTTTCCTGTTGGTATCGATGTTTTTCCCTATACCATTGAAGAATTTGATCGTTTGAAAAGCCAATATCCCAAATGGTATGAAGCTATTAATCAAGGATTGAAACTATAATGCCTATATTATAGTATCGGAATTTACTCATACCTTTAGGCATGCCGCACAAAACCACTCGTGCCTGCACGCCATAGTGCCGTTTCGGCAAAAAACGAAAAGACAGTGTTTTTAAACTTACCGATGAATTTTCCCTGTTTTATTTAAAATTTATGGAAGGCAACCAGCAGACAGGCGATGGAACATGGCTGCGCTTGTCGGGCAGCGCCTCGTGGAAAAGTTGGAGCGGATTCGCCTTTGAATAATTTTATAACTCGCCAAATCTAATAAAAAAATGGACTTCTGGCGGGTTATGAAAAATGACAATTTGCAATTTAACAATACAATCAATCATACAACCATGCAATCATGCAACCAGTTGACAGTTGGCAGTAAGCAGTACAATTGACAATGACTATGGCCATTGATCAGTATCCAATCATGCAATCATGCATCCATGCAACCAATCAAACAACCAAGCAACTACACCCACTCACAACTCACCAATCACCCCTCACAACTAATATTTCACAAACGACCTCACATGCACCTCATCCAAATAAACGAACCGGAAGACATAAACTCCTTTTCGTAATCCGGTAATATCCAGTGTAAATTGGTTTAAGCCCTTGTTAGCAGTTCCTGAGAAGACAGATTCAATCAATGACCCTTTAGCATCATAGAGTATTAATTTCACATCATCCGAATTGGGAAGCACGAACCAGAAGTTGATCTCGGTTCCTGCCGGGTTGGGGAAGGGCTCAATAAGAACAAAATCCGTAACGAATCAGTTTTATTGATAAAGTTCTATTTTATTTAATAATGAACATTTGAACAATCGAATGATGAATAATAAATTTTTATGTTCGTTTATTCTAATAACACTATTTTTTTTTAGCGGTCTTTATGCTTGAAACGAAAATTGAAATTAAATCGCTACATTCGGTCAATGCAGGGTCAAGTTTCTGTTTCTATTCATAATTCATCATTCAAATGTTCATTATTCGATATTCAAATAGTAATATAAGCTATATTATGATTACTGATTACCAAAATTCTTTTTACATGCCATACATTTTTCATTATTTGAAAGCGCTTCATCCTCTTCCCCATTGGGATTTGATGCCCATACACATAGATAGTTGACATCTTCACCTCCATTTTTTCCAATTATTATTAACTTTGCAAAAATAATGTAGTTAGTGAGAAATATTTACTCTTTTATGCTGATATTGCTTAAAAATTAAATTTTATGAATCTTAAAAAAGAGGACATATTAAAATTGATAAAAAAAGGAGAAAATGAACAAGTTGAATTTAAAACAAATTTTAATGATTCCGTAATTGAAACATTGGCGGCTTTTGCTAATACCAAAGGAGGAAGAGTTTTGGTTGGTGTGAATGATATGGGTAAGCCGGCAATAAAGTTTTCAATAGGGGAAGAAAGGATTCAACAGTGGCTTAACGAAATAAAAAATAAAACGCAACCATCTATCATACCGGAGGCAGAAGTTGTTGATATAAAAGCCAATAAAACAATATGTTTTTCAATTTCAGAATTTCCCATTAAACCCGTATCTTTTAAAGGCAGGTATTATAAGCGGGTAAAAAATTCGAATCACCAGCTAACGCCAACGGAAATCACTGATTTATTCATGCAATCCCTTCAGCTATCCTGGGATTCTTATCCTTGGAAAGGAGCCCGATACAATGATTTAGACGAATACAAAATTACCCAGTTTATCAATAAAGTAAATGATGGGGGCAGGTTTTCATTATCTGAAAACCCATACGACTCACTGCTTAAACTAAGAATGATAGGTGATGATTTTGTGAGCAATGCAATTTGAGTACAATGAGCAGGGCAATGGTTTTTTTGCACAATTAAATTACTCTGAACAGAAAACAACAAATGATGTCCCAGAAAATGTCCCAGAAAATGTCCCAGAAAACAGATTAGAGAAAATTCTTTTTCAAATAAAACAAGATTCCCAGATAACTATTAATGAACTGAGCAGTATACTGGATGTAACTGAAAAGACGATTAAAAGAGACCTTGGAAAATTGAAATCACTAAGAAAAATTAAACGCATAGGTCCTGACAAAGGAGGTTATTGGCAAATAATTGAATAAAATCAGGTTGTTTTTATGCAACCTTATATATCCAGCAACCATGCATCCAAGCAATCATGCAATCATGCATCCATGCAATCAAAAGACCAAGCAACCTGTTCTCCACTCACAACTCATAATTCACCACTCACAATTAGTATTTAACAAACGACCTCACATACACCTCATCCAGATAAACGAACCGGAAAGTATAAACTCCTTTGCGTAATCCGGTAATCTCCAGGGTGAATTGGTTTAAGCCCTTGTTAGCAGTTCCTGAGAAGACAGATTCAATCA